>NZ_JABFDP010000063.1:0-14018 GCF_013179005.1 Bradyrhizobium denitrificans
ACAGGTGTAAGCTATGTCCCCGGGCTGAACACTGCGCTCGCGATGACGGAGTATGTAGGATCCACGGTGCCCGCCACAACCGTCATTGCGAGCGCAGCGAAGCAATCCAGGGGCCAAGGCCAAGGTCTCGTTGGAGAGGATGTCGAGCGACAACGGTGATCGAGTATTCACCCGTCTTGCCTCACACCATCCCCTTACCCGCATCAGACCCCTGTCGCCGTTGGCGGGCCTGCAGCACCAGGATCACTGATAGCGCCGCGAAGATGACGACGAAGGACACCGCCGAGGTCAGTGTGCCCAGCGCGTAGATGTCGGGCTTGGTCACGGTCGTCGTCAGGCCCTGCAATTCCAGCGGCAGCGTATTCACGGAGCCGATCGCCTGGCTGGAGCGGGCGAGTTCGTCCCAGGACAGCGTGAAGCCGAACAGGCCGATGCCGACGACCGAGGGCAGGATGATCGGCAGCACGACGTGGCGGAAGGTCTGCCACGGCGTGGCGCCGAGGTCGCGCGCGGCTTCCTCGAGCCGGCCATCGAAGCGGTTGAAGATCGCGAACATGATCAGGAGGCCGAACGGCAAGGTCCAGGTCAGATGCGCGCCGAGACCCGACGTGAACAGGCCCATGGCGGTGGTATAGCCGTCGGCGAGCCAGCCGAGGCCGACATTGGCGCCGTGCTTGTTGACGAAATCGTCGATCAGGCGGAATTCCAAGGCGATGCCGAGCGAGGTGATGATCGAGGGCATGATCAGGCTGGCGATCGCGGTGTAGAACAGGATCGAGGCGCCGCGGAACGGCTTGCGGAACGCCATGCCGGCCGCCACCGACAGCACCACCGTGATGACCATCACCACCAGGCCGAGCGCCAGCGAGCGCTTGAAGGCAGCGCCGATGTCGACGATGCCGCCGCCGGAAAACACCTTGCCGAACCAGGTGAGCGACACGCCGTTCATCGGGAACGTCAGGCCGCCATCCGGGCCCTGGAACGACAGGATGTAGATCGCGATCATCGGCTCGTACAGGAACAGCACATAGGCCGAGAAGAACGCGGCGAGGATGTAGAAGGAGCGGGGACGCTTGTCTCCCATCTCAGAGCTCCTTGCGCACGTCGACGATCCGCGTCAGGGCGGAGATGATGATGATGGTGATGCCGAGCAGGATCACGGCGTTGGCGGCGGCGGCCGGGAATTGCAGCGCCGACAGCCTCGACTCGATGATCTTGCCGGCGGAAGCGATCTGCTGGCCGCCCATCACGCCGATGGTCACGAAGTCGCCCATCACGATGGTGATGACGAAGATCGAGCCGATCACGATGCCGGGCTTCGACAGCGGAATGACGATGTTGACCAGCGTCTGCCAGCCCGATGCGCCGGCGTCATAGGCGGCCTCGATCAGGCGCTTGTCGATGCGGATCATCGAATTGAAGATCGGCACCACCATGAAAAAGGTGAACAGGTGGACCAGCGCCAGCACCACCGAGAATTCGGAGAACAGCAGCCACTCGACCGGCTTGTTGATAAAGCCTGCGCCGATCAGGCCCTGGTTGACCAGGCCGTTGCGGCCGAGCAGCGGAATCCAGGCGATCATCCGGATCACGTTGGAGGTCCAGAACGGGATGGTGCATAGCAGTGACAGCACGATCTGCCAGGTCTTGCTGCGGACGTGAAAGGCGAGGAAATAGGCGACCCAGAAGCCGATCAGGAGCGTCAGGCCCCAGGTCAGCAGGCACAGTTTCAGCGTCTTCAGATAGGTCTTCAGGATCGTGCACAGCTCGGGCAGATTGGCGACGCAGCCCTCGAACGTGTCAGTATAGCCGCGAAAGCTGAAGGCCGGGATCATCTCATATTCGTTGTAGTCCCAGGCGCTGACGATGACGACGAGCACCAGCGGCAAGAGGAAGAACAGCGCGAACACCAGCATCATCGGCCCGGCCTGCAGCCAGGCGATCGAGCGCATGGTCAATTTGCGGAGGGCGCCTTCGGCCGGCGCAACGCTGTCGGGCGAAGTTTCGATCGTCACGGCCACGGGAATACCTGTCGTCGGGTCGCGAATGCTTGGAGCGGCTGAGAAAGGCTGCCGCGCCCACGGGGAGGCGGGCGCGGCAGCATGATCGGTCACATCAGGCGGCGATGAACTCGTTCCACTTGCGCACCATGTAGTCGTTCTCGTCCATGACGGCGTTCCAGCAGACCACATTGCCCATGCGGTCCTCATAGGAGCCGCCGTCGCGCACGGCGCCGGCCTTCTCCATCAGGGTGCCGTCCGGCGCCTTGATGTCGTTCTTCGCCGGCTTGCCTTCCATCCAGTAGCCCCACTCGTCCTCGGTCATGTTGGCCTTGGCGGTGGACAGCACGGCCGAGTAGTAGCCCTGGCGATTGAGATAGGCGCCGGCCCAGCCGGACAGGTACCAGTTGACGAACTCATAGGCCCAGTCGAGCTTCGGCCCGCCGGCGACGGCCTTGGACACGCAGAAGCCGGAGGCCCAGGAGCGATAGCCTTCCTTGAGCGGCTGGAACACGCAGGGAATGCCCATCGAGCGCACCTTGGTGACCGCCGGCGACCACATCGACTGGATCACCGTCTCGCCCGAGGCCATCAGGTTGACCGACTCGTTGAAGTCCTTCCAGAAGGCGCGGAACTGGCCGGCCTTCTTGGCCTCGGTCAGCACCTTCATGGTCAAGTCGATCTCGGCCTTGGTCATGTTGCCCTTGTCGGCATATTTGTACTGGCCGGTCGCCTCGACGACGAGGGCGGCGTCCATGATGCCGATCGAGGGGATGTTGAGGATCGAGGCCTTGCCCTTGAACTCGGGGTTGAGCAGCTCGGCCCAGGACGAGATCGGGCGCTTGATCAGGTCTGGGCGGATGCCGAGCGTATCGGCGTTGTAGACGGTCGGGATGAGCGTGACGTACTCGGTCGGCGTCGCCGAGAAGGTCTTGGAGTTCGCTCCCTCGAGATAGAGCACCTTCCACGGCGCGGTGCCCTGGCCGCCGATCTTCTTGCCGTTCGGCAGCTCGCCCTTGGTGAAGACGGGCGTGATATTGTCGAATTCCTTGATCTTGCGCGCATCGAGCGGGAAGATGTTGCCCGAGGGCACCAGCTTCTTGAGCGAGAAATATTCGGTGTCGAGCACGTCGAACGAGTTCGGCTGGGTGATGACCCGCTTGGTGACGTCGTCGGTCGTGGCAGTGATGTATTCGATCTTGATGCCGGTGTCGGCGAGGCACTTTTTCGAGATCTCGTCGCCTTCGTTCACCGCGGTGCCGAGATAGCGCAGCACCTTGGGGTCGGCAGCGTGGACATAGGGCGCGCTGAGCAGCGTGCCTGAGCCGGCGAGACCGGCGACGCCGGCCGCGCCCTTGAGCAGCGAGCGGCGGCTGATGGATGTCTTTTTCGATCGATCAGTCATGATCATCTCCTTGGGATCAGAACGAGCAGGTGAAAATCAGGCCACGAGTTCGGCAGCCGGCGCGGCCGACGTCGCGGAATGGGGCGTCAGAGCGTCGGCGAGCGCCGGATTCCAGGTCACGACGACGCGTTCGCCGATCACGTGGGTCTCCGCGTCGAACTGATCGTCGCTGAGCTGGGCCGAGATTTCAGGGCCGCCATCGGTCGTGACCGCGATGAGCACGTAAGTGCCCTGATATTCGATCTTGCTGATCGTGCCCGGCACAGCCGGGCCGTCGATCGCGGCAGTCGGCGCCTTCAGCTGAATGCGGTCGACGCGCACCGCGAAGGTCTCGCCGTTCAGCGGGATCACGTTGTGGCCGCCGATGAAGCGGGCGGCGAATTCGGTGCGCGGATGGTTGAAGATCTCGCGCGGGCTGCCCTGCTGCTCGATACGGCCGCCATTCATCAGCACCACGAGATCCGACAGCGCCATCGCCTCGTCCTGGCCGTGGGTGACGTGGATGAAGGTGAGGCCGAGCTCGCGTTGCAGCCGTTTCAGCTCGGCGCGCATGCGCAAGCGAAGGAACGGATCGAGCGCCGACAAGGGCTCGTCGAGCAGCAGGATCTGCGGCGAGGTGATCAGCGCGCGTGCCAGCGCGACGCGCTGCTGCTGGCCGCCGGAGAGCTGCGCCGGCAGCCGGCCGGCATAGCTCTGCATGTCCACGAGCTCGAGCAGCTCGCGCGCGCGGGCGTGGCGCTCGGGCTTGGACACGCCCTTCATCTTCAGCGCAAAGGCGACGTTGTCGATCACCGAGAGATGCGGAAACAGCGCGTAGGACTGGAACATCATCGCGGTGCCGCGCCCGGCGGGCGGCAGCTCGGTGACATTCTTGGCGCCGACGATGATGTCGCCGGAGGTCGCGGATTCGTGGCCGGCGATCATGCGCAAGGTCGAGGTCTTGCCGCAGCCGGACGGGCCGAGCAGGCAGCAATAGGAGCCGGCGGGAATCCGCAGGTCGATCGCGTCGACGGCGGTGACGTGACCGTACATCTTCGTCACCTTCACCAGTTCCAAGCTCGTGCCCGCCGCCATCCGCCCTCCATATCGCCTGTCGTCAGCAAGAACCGGGCATGAGTCATCGTCCGCACGGTCGGGTGCCCGGCTCCCGACGGCGTGGTGTCTGCAACGGATATGCCAAGGGATCGGCGCCCGCGTTGCGCGGTGCATAAAGAGTGCGCTCAGCCCGCGATGCGTATGCAATTGGCGCGCACGAGCCGTCCGCCCCGGCTGCGGCGACCCGCGCGCCGAGCAAAGACCCAGGAAAACAGCTGCAACCACGGCGGTGTGGAGGCACTTTGTCCGTTCCCGTCTGTGCATCAGGCGTGTGGAGCGGACGCCGCTGCAATTGATGGTGGAAGATCCGACGCGCTCCCGCACCGCAAAAGGGCGGCAGTGCCGGCATCTGCCTATCGATCGAGCGGCCGCTGATGGCCTGCGCAGCCATGCTCTGCCTCAACATTAGGCATTATTGCTATCCGGAGGCAAGGCGGAACGGCGAGCGACATGGCGGCGCAGGCCTGGCTCGGCTAGCGCAGCACCGCGCGCAATTTGGCCTGGGCGGCCGCCATCAGCATGCGTTCAGCGATGCCGCGCAATTCGGCGACCCCGATCCGATCGGATTCGGCGAAGATCTCGTAGGACTCGGTCGTGATCGGAAACCAGCGATAGAAGCGCGCCTCCTCGAACAAAACGCGGGCGGCCGCTTCGATCTCGGCGGGCGATGGTGCAGGGTACTGCATGTGCGTCCACCGGGCCGGTTCGATCAGTGATGATCGGCGTGATCGGGCAGAGTGAGGCCGAACACCTTCACCAGATCGTCGACCTGCTGCGGCGACAGATGCCGCGGATTGAGCCCGCGCAGCAGCAGATAGAGTTTGGCGGTCTCCTCCAACTCCTCCATCGCGAACACCGCCGCCTCCAGCGTGTCGCCGGACACCACCGGCCCGTGATTGGCGAGCAGCACCGAGGCGTATTGGCCGGCGAGGCCCTTGATCGCGTCGGCGACGGCCGGATCCCCGGGGCGATGATAGGGCACCAGCGCCGTCTGGCCGCAGCGCATCAAATAATAAGGTGTCAGCGGCGGCAGCGCCATCAGCGGATCGATCTCCGGCAGCATCGAGATTGCCACCGAATGCGTCGAGTGCAGATGCACCACGGCGCGGGCGGCGGCGCGGGTCTGGTAAAGCGCCGTGTGCAGCGGCACCTCCTTGGTCGGCGCGTCGCCCGACATCAGCCTGCCGTTGGCATCGAGCCGCGAGAGCTTGTCGGGATCGAGGAAGCCGAGCGAGGCATTGGTCGGCGTCACCAGCCAGCCGCCATCGTCGAGCCGCACGCTGATGTTGCCGGACGAGCCCGGTGTCAGCCCGCGCTCGAACAGCGAGCGGCCGAACCGGCAGATGGCCTCGCGAATCGCAGTATCCGCCACGGGTCTTTCCTCGTTCCTCACCTCTTGCCGCTTTGTCTCACGCTTTGGCAGCGTGGCCAAGCCGTGATACCCAGGGACCAGCCCGGTCAACCGGACAGGTTCAGGAAACGCTTCGAGGATTTGCCGCATGCCGCAGCCATCGCAATTGAACGTCGCCGTGATCGGGCTCGGCTCCATGGGATACGGCATGGCGACCTCGCTCAAGCGCGCCGGCTTCGCGGTGACCGGATGCGACGTTTCGGCCGATGCCGTGGCGCGGTTCGTCGCCGATGGCGGCAAGGGCGCGAACAGCCCGGCTGAGGCCGCAGCAGGCGCGGACATCGTCGTCAGCGTCGTCGTCAATGCGGCGCAGACCGAGGCCATTCTGTTCGGCCCCGGCGGCGCGGCCGAGACCATGCCGAAGGACGCCGTGTTCGTCTCCTCCGCGACCATGGACCCGGATGTCGCGCGTCGCCTCGCCAAACAGCTCGAAGCCACCGGCCGGCACTATCTCGATGCGCCGATCTCCGGCGGCGCGCAGCGTGCCGCGCAAGGCGAATTGACCATCCTGGCCTCGGGTAGCCCGGCGGCCTTCGCCAGGGCGCGGCCGGCGCTCGACGCGATGGCCGCCAAGCTCTATGAGCTCGGCGATGCCGCGGGCCAGGGCGCCGCGTTCAAGATGATCAACCAGTTGCTCGCCGGCGTGCACATCGCCGCCGCCAGCGAGGCGATTGCCTTCGCCGCCAAGCAGGGCCTCGACATCCGCAAGGTCTACGAGGTCATCACCGCCTCGGCCGGCAATTCCTGGATGTTCGAGAACCGCATGCCGCACGTGCTCGATGGCGACTACACGCCGCGCAGCGCGGTCGAGATCTTCGTCAAGGACCTCGGCATCATCCAGGACATGGCACGCAACCACCGCTTCCCGGTGCCGGTCTCGGCCGCGGCGCTGCAGATGTTCCTGATGACATCGGCCGCCGGCATGGGCCGCGACGATGATGCCTCGGTGGCGCGGATGTATGCGCAGGTCACCGGCACCAAGCTGCCTGGCCAATCCAACTAACTGCCTTTCAACGAGCTCGCGCCATGCCCCGTTTCGCCGCCAATCTCTCGATGATGTTCACCGAGCATCCATTCCTCGACCGCTTCGCGGCCGCCGCGAAGGCCGGCTTCACCGCCGTCGAATTCCTGTTTCCCTATGATCATCCGGCCGAGGAGGTCGGCAAAAGGCTGCGCGACAACGGCCTGACCCAGGCGCTGTTCAATCTTCCGCCGGGCCATTGGGACGCCGGCGAGAAGGGCTTTGCCGCGCTGCCGGAACGCTTCGACGATCTCAAGGCGAGCCTGGAAACAGCGCTGCCTTATGCCAAGGCGACCGGCGTGAAGCGGCTGCATCTGATGGCCGGCATTGCCGATCGTCATGATGCGAAGGCGGTGGAGGCCTACTACAAGTCCGTGGCCTGGGCTGCCGAGTTCTTCGCACCCAACGGCCTCGACGTCGTGATCGAGCCGATCAATCCACGCAACGTGCCCGGCTATTTCCTCAACGATTTCGGTTTCGCCCGCGATCTCATCCGCGAGCTCAAGATTCCGAACCTGAAGCTGCAATTCGACATCTATCACTGCCAGATCATCCATGGCGACGTCACGATGCGGCTGCGCGAGATGATGGACATCACCGGCCACATCCAGATCGCCAGCATTCCCTCGCGCAACGAGCCGGATGGCGAGGAGCTGAACTATCCGTTCCTGTTCAAAGAGCTCGACCGGCTCGGCTATGCCGGCTTCGTCGGCTGCGAGTACAATCCGCGCAGCCGCACCGAGGACGGGCTTGGATGGTTCGCCCCCTACAAGGGAGTGAAGCCATGAGCCTGAAGCTCGGCTGCATCGCCGACGACTACACTGGCGCCTCCGACCTCGCCAACACCCTGACGCGCGCCGGCCTGCGCACGGTGCAGACCATCGGCGTGCCGGCCTCCGACCTTGCGCTGCCCGAGGTCGATGCCGTCGTGGTCTCGCTCAAGAGCCGCTCGATCGAGGCCTCGCAGGCGGTGGCGCGGTCGCGCGAGGCGGACAGATGGCTGCGTGCACGCGGCGCTGAGCATGTCTTGTTCAAGATCTGCTCGACCTTCGATTCCACCGATGCCGGCAATATCGGCCCGGTGATGGATGCGCTGGCCGGCGATGCCGGCGATCCGATCGTGCTGGTGACGCCGGCTTTCCCGGAGACGAAACGCACCGTCTATCAGGGCAACCTGTTCGTCGGCGCCGTGCCGCTCAATGAGAGCCCGCTGAAGGATCACCCGCTCAACCCGATGCACGATGCCAATCTGGTGCGTGTGCTCGGCCGCCAGAGCCGGAGGAGGATCGGCCTGGTCGATCTCGCCACCGTCGTGCACGGGCCGGAGGCGATCGGTCACCGCCTGCAGGAGCTGGCCGGGCAGGATTTTGGCGCGGCGATCATCGACGCGGTGTTCGATGCCGACCTGACCGCCATCGGCGCGGCTGCATTGAAGAGCAAAGTCTCGGTCGGCGCCTCCGGGATCGGGCTCGGCCTGGCGCGTGCCCTCGTTGCGGCCGGGCAGGCGCATTCTCACGGCCTGACCCATCACGAAGATGCGCCGGTCGGCGGCATGGCGGCCTGCCTCGCCGGCAGCTGCTCGCAGGCGACGCTGCAGCAGATCGCACAGGCCGAGACGATCATGCCGGTGCTGCATCTCGATGCGGCGGCTCTGGTCGCCGGTCCCGATGAAGCGCAGCGGGCGATGGTCTGGGCGGGTGAGCGGATCGGCCGTGGTCCGGTGCTGATCGCCTCCAGCGCCACGCCGGATCAGGTCAGCGCCCTCCAGGCCAGGCACGGCCGCGAAGCGGCGGGACACGCCATCGAGCAGGCCATGGCCGATCTCGCCGAGGGGCTGATCGAGGTCGGCGTGCGGCGGCTGATTGTCGCCGGGGGCGAGACCTCCGGCGCGGTCGTTGATCGGCTCAGGATTCCCGGCTTCCTGGTGGGTCCGGAGATCGCCGCCGGCGTGCCCGTGCTGCGCGCGATCGGCGCGGAGGCCGGCGACATGCTGCTGGCGCTGAAGTCCGGCAATTTCGGCGGACCGCAGTTCTTTGCCGATGCGCTCGGGCTGATGCGCTAGCCGTTCGGCGACCGCGCGCTGATCCCGATTTCATCATCTGCATCCTTCGTGCGCCGGCCGGCGGCGTGCGAACGCCGGGTTGCCGTCTTAAGCGCCGGAACGCACACAGAAAAAGCAGAAGTTTTTCACGTGTAATGCACGCCGACACCCGTAAATTAACGGTCTCTATGGACCTCACCTCTATACCTTCAGGATGGACCGCGGCGTGATGGTCCTTCTGTGGGTAGGGCAATGAAACTGAATCGGATCGGCTACAAACTCGGGCTCGCCGGCGCCATCGGCGCCACTCTCGCGGTCGGTATGATCGTAAATCAGATGATGGCCGAGAGTGCGGTCAGTGCGGCCAATCAGCGGGCCGAGCGTGCGCGGCGTGTGGTCGAGAGCGTCATGTCCGCCAGCATCAACATGCAGCAGACCCAGCTTGCGGGGCGCTCGGCCCGGCTGGCGCGGGTGCCGGCCGATGCCGAGAAGGCGGCCGCCGAGATCCAGCAGTTCTCCACCGGCATGGTCACGGATATCGATGGGGCGCTGGCCAATGTCAGCACCGCCGAGAACCGCAACCGGCTGACCCGGCTGAAGGAACTGATGAAGAGCTATGCCGCCGGCGCGGTCGAGCTGGCGCAGGCCCAACAGGCGCTGCTGCTGCAGATCGACAAGCGCGGCGCGGTGTCTGCCGAATGGAGCAAGGGACTTCAGGCCATCCTGGGCTCGCCGACCCTGCCGAACCTGGCGTTTCGTGAGCGCGTCGAGCGGCAGCTGCATGCCGCCGATGCCAAGCTGAACTTCATGCGCTCGCAGGCCTGGCGGTTCGGCGTCACTGGCGACGCCGGCGCGATTACCCAGCTGAAACAGACGGTGCCGATCCTGAAGAGCTCGCTGACCGACGCCCGCATGCTCGCCGACGATCGCGAGATCCAGGCCGCGATCACCAGGCTCAACGGCATCGCCTCGGACTTCGTCGTCGCCAATGACGAGGTCGTCAAGATCGAAGGGATCAAGGAGGCGCTGCTGCGCGACCGCACTTTGGTTTATCTCGGCGAGGCGAGCGAGCTGATGACGGCGTCCATCCAGGATGCCCGCGCCCGCAATGCCAGCGCCCGATATGATGCCGACGAGGTGGCGGCGCAGGCGAGCCGCATCACGCAGATCGTCGGGCTGGCGGTGCTGCTCTCGGTGATCTCATCGGTGGTCTTCTCGTTCCTCGGTATCGCGCGGCCGTTGACCCGGCTGAATGCGGCGCTCGGCGAGATGGCGCGCGGGCGGCTCGACATTGTCATCCCCGGCGCCTCGCGCGGCGACGAGATCGGCGATCTCGCCAAGACCGTCACCGTGATCCGCGGCAACGCCGAGGAGCAGGCGCGCGCCGAGGCCGAGGCCAAGAACACGCAGGATGCGATGGCTGAGCGCCAGCGCAAGGCCGACATGCAGCGCCTCGCGCAACAGTTCGAGGCGGCGGTCGGCGAGATCGTGAACACCGTATCGGCCGCATCCGGCCAGCTCGAGCAGTCTGCGACCACGTTGACCCAGGCGGCGACACGCTCGCAAGGCCTGACGACGGCCGTTGCCACGGCCTCCGAAGAAGCGACGACCAACGTGCAGTCGGTCGCCTCGGCGACCGAGCAGATGGCATCGTCGGTGACCGAGATCAGCCGTCAGGTGCAGGAATCCGCGCGGATCGCCAATGAGGCCGTCGGCCAGGCCCGCACCACCACGGGTCGTGTGAGCGAGCTGTCGAAGGCGGCAACCCGCATCGGCGACGTCGTCGAGCTGATCAACACCATTGCCGGCCAGACCAACCTGCTGGCGCTCAACGCCACCATCGAGGCGGCGCGCGCCGGAGAGGCCGGCCGCGGCTTTGCGGTGGTCGCCTCCGAGGTGAAGGCGCTGGCCGAGCAGACCGCCAAGGCGACCGGTGAAATCGGTCAGCAGATCTCGAGCATCCAGGTCGCGACCCAGGAGTCTGTCAGCGCGATCAAGGAGATCTCGGCGACGANGACCGGTGAAATCGGTCAGCAGATCTCGAGCATCCAGGTCGCGACCCAGGAGTCTGTCAGCGCGATCAAGGAGATCTCGGCGACGATCGAGAAGCTGTCGGAGATTTCCTCGACCATCGCGGCGGCGGTGGAAGAGCAGGGCGCGGCGACCCAGGAAATCTCCCGCAATGTGCAGCAGGCCGCCCACGGCACGCAGCAGGTCTCGGCCAACATCGCCGACGTCGAGCGCGGCGCCGCAGAGACCGGATCGGCCTCGGCGCAGGTGCTCGCCGCGGCGCAGGCGCTCTCCGGCGACAGCAGCCGGCTGCAGCAGGAGGTCGCAAGCTTCCTCGGCTCGGTGCGGGCGGCGTAAGGCGCGCACGGACCACCGTTTAGCTGAGATGAACGAAGGCCGGGGTCGCTCCCCGGTCTTTTCGTGTTTGGACCGATCTGCCGAGCCAACAAGCGGCTTCTCCGTAACTCTACGGAGTGCAATGTTAACTTTGTTCCTTCGAAGGATCCGTAACAATGCAAGAGGTCCTTAATCGTCATCACAGCTAGACGTTCATCCTGGCTGGTGCATCGCGGGTCGGCGCTGACCCCCGGGGGAGAGTTCTATGTTCGCTAGCGTGTCCATTCGCACCAAGGTCATTGCGGTCGTTGGACTGCTTCTCGCCGTGCTCACGGCGATGGGCCTGCTCGCGATATCGAGCATGCGGACGATGAATGCCAACACGGTCGACATCACGACCAACTGGCTGCCGAGCGTCCGCGTTCTCGGCGAGCTCCGGGCTGCCACTATCACCTATCGCAACGTCATCCGCGAGCACATGCTGGCGGAGTCGCTTGACGACAAGCTGGCTCAGGAAAAGACCGCCGCTGCGACGCTCGACAACGTCAACAAGGCAACCAAGCTCTACGAAACGATGATCTCTTCGCCGGACGAGCGAGCGATCTATCAACAGTGGAAGAGCGTCTGGGACAAGTACCTCGCCGGTAGCCAGAAGGTGATGGAGCTGTCGCGCAAGGAAGCGGGGCAGGTGCCGCACGAGGCGCATGCGTTGAACCAGAACACTGTCAACAAGCTTGGCCTGGAGGCCGACGAGGTCTTGCGCAAGGATGTCGACCTCAACAATACAGGCGCAGACAAGGCATCCGCCGACGCGGCTTCGACCTATTCGACATCCTTTGCGATGCTCGGCGCTATCAATCTCGTGATGCTGATCGTCGGCGCGCTTGTCAGCTTCCTGATGGTGCGAAGCGTCTCGCAGGGCATAGTTTCGATCGTGAAGCCGATGCAGGCTCTGGGCGACGGCGACCTCTCGGTCGAGATTCCGCACCGGGGCGAGAGCACCGAGATGGGCGCGATGGCCAATGCGCTGCAGATCTTCAAGGACGCGCTGATCGCCAAGAAGGCGGCGGACGAGGCGGCGGCCAAGGACGCCGACGCCAAGATCGAACGCGGCCGCCGGGTCGATGCAGTGACCCGTCAGTTCGAGGCCGTGATCGGCGACATCGTCAACACGGTGTTCTCGGCCTCCAGCCAGCTCGAAGCCTCGGCCGGCACCTTGACCTCGACCGCCGACCGTTCGCAGCGGCTGGCCACGACCGTGGCCTCGGCATCGGAAGAAGCGTCGACCAACGTGCAGTCGGTGGCTTCGGCGACCGAGGAACTGTCGTCGTCGGTGACCGAGATCAGCCGCCAGGTGCAGGAGTCGGCGCGGATGGCCAGCGAGGCGGTCACGCAAGCGCGCACCACCAATGATCAGGTCGGCGAACTGTCGAAGGCCGCCGCCCGCATCGGTGACGTCGTCGAACTGATCAACACCATCGCCGGGCAGACCAACCTGCTCGCGCTCAATGCCACCATCGAGGCGGCCCGCGCCGGCGAAGCCGGCAAGGGATTCGCCGTGGTCGCCACCGAGGTCAAGGCGCTCGCCGAGCAGACGTCGAAGGCGACCGGCGAAATCGGGCAGCAGATTTCCGGCATCCAGGCGGCGACACAGGAGTCGGTGAACGCGATCCGCACCATCTCGGCAACGATCGAACGTCTCTCCGAGATCGCCTCGGCGATCGCGGCCGCTGTCGAGGAGCAGGGCGCCGCAACGCAGGAAATCTCGCGCAACGTGCAACAGGCCGCGCACGGCACCCAGCAGGTCTCGGCCAATATCGCCGATGTGCAGCGCGGCGCCAGCGAAACCGGATCGGCGTCGGCCCAGGTTCTGTCAGCGGCAAAATCATTGTCGACCGACAGCAACCGGCTGAAGACCGAGGTGAGCCGCTTCCTGGAGACGGTGCGTGCGGCTTGAGCGCGACATATCTGCCATGGCGGATGACCCGCTCACGCGAGCAGCGTGTCACCCGTAACTATGCGGCCGAAATTCTACGGAGTAGAAAATTAACGGAATCTCGGTGTGCTCAGCAGCAGACTTAGCGCGCTTTTCACGCTGCCAATGATGTCGGACAGGGGTTTGGCGGGGCGACCACAGCTTCCGCCTGTCCATCATCTGGCGCCAGACGAGGTCACCGATGTCGCTGCTGTCCCGCTTTCGTGTGCTCACCAAGATTCTTGCGATCGTCATCCTGATGGCCGGCGTGGCCGGTACGATCAGCTGGTTCGCCATCGACGCGCTGGCCACCGTGGCCGAAGGCGCCGCCCTGATGAAGTCCGCCGCCAACCGCGCTCTCTTGGCGGCACGCGCCAATCAGAACGTGATTGCGCTCAACCGCGCCGAGTTCCGCGCCGCGCTCGATCCGCGTAACGAGAATCGCGAGGCGGCGCTGAAGGTGGTCGAGGAGCAGCGCAAGCAATTCGCCGAGCGCCTGGAGGAGGTCGCCAAGACCAAGGATGATCAGGCGCGCGCCATGATCCCCGATGTCCGGTCGCTCTACGACGAGTACGTCAAGGGCATGGAGGAGACGTTCCGCGTCATCACCGCCGCCAAGGACATGCAGATCAGCGAGCAGGCTGAGAAGATGCGCGATGCCGCGCTGAAGAGCCGCGCCAATTCCGAGAAGCTCCAGGCGAAGATGAAGGATGTTGCCGACAGA
>NZ_JABFDP010000064.1:0-11467 GCF_013179005.1 Bradyrhizobium denitrificans
GCGGGCCTCGCCCGCGGCTATTGGCAGCGTGCGTCGCTGAGTGCGGAGCGCTTCGTCCCGGATCCGTTTGGGCCGGCCGGTGCACGGCTGTACCGGACCGGGGACCTGGCGCGCTGGCGCGCCGACGGCGTGCTCGACCATGTCGGCCGCGCCGATCATCAGGTCAAGATCCGCGGCCATCGCATCGAGCTTGGCGAGATCGAGGCGCGGCTGCGCGAGCAGGCCGGGGTGCGCGACAGTGTCGTGGTGGCGCGGGAGCTGGGCGGAAGCCGGCAGTTGGTCGGCTATGTCAGCGGCGAGGATGCACTCGATGGCGCGAGCTTGCGCGCAGCGCTGGTCCCGGTGCTGCNATCGCGCCGCGCAATCCGACCGAGGCGGCGCTCGCCGCGATCTGGGCCGATCTGCTGCATCAGGACGAGGTCGGCGTCACCGACAATTTCTTCGAGCTCGGCGGCGATTCGCTGGTTGCGGTTCAACTCGTCGGCCGCATCAAGCGCGATCTCGCACGCGATCTGCCGCTGAAGCGGCTGTTCGAGCTGACGACAATCGAGCGGATGGCGTCAGTGCTGGCCGTGAATCCACCAGAGAACAGACGCGGCGACGAGATCGCCGCCATGTTCGATCTGCTCAAGGAAGTCGAGCTCGCCGATGAATGATCAATCCGGACTTCAGCAGCAGCAGCTCAGCGAAATCGCGCGCCGCCTCGCATCGCTAGACCCAGCGAAGCAGCGCACCTTTCTGACACAGCTCGCTGCGAAGGGTATCGATCTGTCGATTCTGCCAATCGCGCGGCAGCAATTGCAGCGGGCACCGCTGTCGTTCGTGCAAACTCGCCTTTGGTTCCTATGGCGGATGGACCCGGGCAGTGCAGCCTATAACATGCCCCTTTCGATCCGTCTTCGCGGTCGACTCGATGGCGATGCGCTGCAACGGGCTCTCGATGAATTGGTGATCCGCCACGCCGCGCTCCGCACTGTGTTTCGACAGGACGGCGGCGAACCCGAGCAGATCATCTGCCCGCCGCGGCCGGTCGAGCTGCGCCGGATCATCTTTGGCGGCGACGACCGCGAGCAGCAGGCCGCACGGGTGCGGCGTGAACAGGCCAATCTGCCGTTCGATCTCGAGGCGGGTCCGTTGCTGCGTGCGGCCCTGCTGGCGCTCGGTGAACAGGATCACATCCTCACGGTGACGCTGCATCACATTGTGGCTGACGGCTGGTCTCTGCAGGTGCTGACCGACGAGTTCTGGCAGCTCTATGGCTGCGCGGCGCGAGGCGAGGTTCGCTCGGTCCCCGCGCTCGAGATCGACTACGCCGACTTCGCGGCCTGGCAGCGGCTGTGGGTCAACGCGGTGGAAGGTGACCGGCAACTCGGCTATTGGACCGGCCGTCTTCGCGACACGACGATGCTGCAGCTGCCGTTTGATCGCGCGAGGGCCGCCGAGGCCGATCAGTCCGGTGACGCCGTGCGTCTTGCGCTCGGCGCCCCCCTGGCGGGCCGCGTGAGGGCGCTCGCGCAGCGCCACCAGACGACGATCTTCGTTGTGCTGTTGGCGGCCTTCAAAGTGCTGCTCTATCGGTACAGCGGACAGTCCGATATCTGTGTTGGAGTTCCGATCGCCAATCGCGACCGACCGGAGACGCGGCAACTGATCGGCCCGCTCGTCGATACGCAGGTGCTGCGCACGCAGATCGACACGCGATGCACGATCGCGGACTTCGTCATTGCCGTACGCAATGCAACGCTCGACGCGCGGGAGAACCAGGACGTTCCATTCGAGCGTGTGCTGGACGTCTTGCAGCCCCAGCGCAGCCTGAGCCAGAGTCCGCTGTTTCAGGTGATCTACAATCATCAGCGCCGCCGTGACCATTCCGAGGCCTATGCTTCGGCGGAACTGCAAATCGAGACGATCGCGCCCGAGATCGAGACCGTCAAATTCGATCTCGCTCTCGACACCGAGGAACTGCCATCGGGCGACATTTCGGCGCTGTTTTCCTTTGCGACGGCGCTGTTCGATCGCTCGACGAGCGAGCGGCTTGCGACGCATTGGCGTGCGATCCTGGAGATCATGGCGGATGAGCCCGCGCGCCCGCTCGCGGCCATCGATTTTCGGTCGGCGCTCGAACGCGAGACAGTGAGCCGGTGGAACCAGAGCGTTCCTGCCGCGAAGCCGTGCCTCCCGGTGCATCGCCTGTTCGAGAAAAATGCCGAGGACAGACCTGGCGCGCCGGCGCTGATCTTCGGGGCGGAGACGGTCAGCTATGGAGCTCTGAACAATCACGCCAACGCGATTGCCCGGCACCTGATCGCGCAAGGCATTCGGCCTGGCGACGTCGTCGGGCTCTCGATGCGGCGCTCACCCGAACTGGTCGCGGCGTTCATTGCCGTGTTGAAGGCCGGCGCGGCCTATCTGCCGCTCGACCCGGATCATCCGCTGGCAAGGCAATCCGCAGCGATTCGCGATATCGGAACGACCGTCGTGCTGGTCGCGGCGGCTGGTCTGCGCGAATGGTCGCGGATGGAAGGGGTCAGCGTCGTCGATGTCGGTGCAATTCGGTGCGAGGGCCGCGAGACCGATCCGGCGATCGGTGTCCATCCGCAGAGTTTGGCCTACGTGATCTACACGTCGGGTTCGACCGGCGTGCCGAAGGGCGTCGCGGTCGCGCACGGGCCGTTTGCCGTCCATTGCGAGGTCACGGCCGAACTCTATGAGATGGATCGGCAGTCGCGCGAGTTGCACTTCCTCTCCTTCACCTTCGATGGCGCCCATGAGCGGCTTTGGACTGCGCTGAGCTGTGGTGCAGCGCTGGTGATGCGCGACGCCGATCTCTGGTCGGCCGAGCAGACCCTGGAGGTCATGCGCGCGCAGAACGTCACCAATGCGGGCTTCCCGCCAGCCTATTTGCAGCAGCTCGCCGACTTCGCAGCGTGGCGCGGCAATCCGCCGCCGGTGTCGCTCTATTCGTTCGGCGGAGAGGCGATGCCGAAGTCGGGGTTCGACAAGATCCGGCGCGCGCTGCAACCGCGCAAGCTGATCAATGGCTACGGCCCAACGGAAGCCGTGGTGACGCCGCTTGTCTGGAAGACGGACGCTGCGGCCGAGATCGACTGCGCCTATGCTCCGATCGGTCGCCCGGTCGGACGGCGCTCGGCCTATGTGCTCGATGGCGATCTCAACATCGTGCCGGTCGGGGTTACCGCCGAGTTGCACATCGGCGGCGAAGGGTTGGCGACCGGCTATTGGAACCGTCCGGGCCTCACGGCAGAACGCTTCATCCCCGATCCCTATGGTGAACCCGGCGCGAGGCTGTATCGCACCGGTGATCTGGCCCGCTGGCGTGCCGATGGTGTGATCGATTATCTCGGGCGCTCCGACCATCAGCTCAAAATCCGTGGCTTTCGCATCGAGCCCGGCGAGATCGAAGCGCGGCTGGCGCAGCAGAGCGGCGTCCAAGCGGCCGTGGTGGTCGCGCGCGAGGTCGCCGGACGCCAGCAACTCGTCGGCTACGTCTGTGGCGAGGCTCTTGATGAAAGGACATTGCGGGCGGCCCTGCTGGAGGAACTGCCCGACTATATGGTCCCGGCGCGCATCATTTGCGTGGCGCAGATGCCGCTCACGGCCCACGGCAAGATCGACCGGGACGCCTTGCCGCTTCCCGCACATCCCGCGGCCGCGACAGACTACGTCGCTCCGCAGACCGAGGCGGAGCTGACCTTGGCGGCGATCTGGTCCGAGCTGCTCGGGCAGGCGCGCGTCGGATTGACCGACAATTATTTCGAGCTTGGCGGCGACTCCATCGTTTCGCTTCAGGTGGTCGGACGTGCACGCCAACGTGGTCTGTTGATCGAGCCGCGCGACCTGTTCCGGCATCAGACGCTTCAGGAGCTGGCGCGTGCCGCACGGAGCGACCGCGCGGCTGATGTTGGAGTGCACCCGGCGGAGCGCGACCACGAGCCGGTGCCAATATTGCCAATTCAGCGCCGCTTCTTTGCTGAGGACGCCGGCGAGCGGCATCATTGGAACCAAGCCGTGCTGCTCATGCCAGCATCGCGATTGGACTGGCGGGCGATCGCCCGGGCCGTGGCAGCCGTGCTGGCACAGCATGATGCCTTGCGGATGCAGTTCGCCGAAGTCGATGGCGCGTGGCAGGCCACCTATGGCGAGGCGCCGTCCGCCGCCGACTTGCTCTGGATACGTCACGTTGCGGACGCGGCAGAGATCGCGGCGGTCGCCGCAACCGCGCAGGCGAGCCTGTCCTTGCAGGGGCCGCTGCTCCGAGTGGTCGGAATGGATGTGAGTGACGGGAGCCAGCGGCTGCTGATCGTCGTGCATCATCTCGTCGTCGACGGCGTGTCCTGGCGCATTCTGCTGGAGGATCTCGCATCGGCCTATGAACAGGCTACGCGGGGCGCCACGACGATGGTGTTGCCGCCAAAAAGCCAATCGGTCGCATCCTGGGGCAGGAGGCTCGAAGACTATGCCTCGTCCGTCGAGCTTGCCGGGCAGCTCGCCTACTGGCGGACGCGGGGTCTTGCGTCCGATCTCCTCTGCGACCAGGATCATGACGATATCGATCGGGTCGCCGATGGCGAGGAGGTCGTTGTCGCCTTCGACGCGGACCTCACTGCCAAGCTGTTGAAGGACGCTCCGGCGGCCTACCGCACGCAGGTGAATGATCTCCTGCTTGCCGCGTTGGCCAGGTCGGTCGGACGCTGGAGCGGGCTCGATGACGTGCTCGTCGAGTTGGAGGGGCACGGTCGCGAGGACATCTTCGACGGCGTCGAGCTGTCGCGGACGGTCGGCTGGTTCACGACCGCATTTCCCGTCCGGCTGTCGGGTTGCGCGAGCGATGATGCGACGCTCATCAAGTCGATCAAGGAGGAGCTGCGCGCCATTCCGTCGCGTGGGCTTGGCTACGGCGTTCTGCGCTATTGCGGCACCCGTGCACAAAGCGCAGCCTTGGCGGAGAGCGCGGAGCCGCGCATCGTCTTCAACTATCTCGGCCAGTTCGGCGCGAGTCTCGGTCCCGACAGTGCCTTCAGCATTGCGCCGGAAAGTGCCGGACCATCGCGCAGTGCCAGCGCGCCGCTCGGCCGCTGGATCAGCATCAACGGCCAGGTACTCGACCGCGAGCTGCAGCTCACATTCGGCTTCGGGCGCAGGCGCTTTCGCCGCGCCACCATCGAACGGCTTGCCAATCATTATGCCGATGCGTTGCGCGAGCTCGTCGCGTATTGCACCAGCGGCGTACATGGCATCACGCCATCGGACGTTCCCTTGTCACGTCTCAGTCAGCCGGAGCTCGACCTGCTCGGAGGCGCGCACGACCGGCGCGAGATCGAGGACATCTATCCGCTGTCGCCGATGCAGCAGGGCATGCTGTTCCACGCGCTGCGTGACGCCGACAGCGGCAGCTATGTCAGCCAGATCGCGGTCGACATCAGCGGTGTCGATGCCTCAAGGCTGCAGGCCGCCTGGCAGGCCGTGACCGCCCGCCACGCGGTGCTGCGGACCGCCTTCGCCTGGCGCGAACTGTCCGGCCCTCCGCAGCAGATCGTCTATCGACAGGGGACGGTGCCGTTTGTCGTTGAGGATTGGCGCGACCGTATCGCGGCGATGGAAAGGGCCGCGCGCGACAGCGCACTGGCGGCCGTCGCGCAAGCGGAACGGCAGGCCGGTTTCGACCTGTCGCGGCCGCCGCTGCAGCGGGTCCGTCTCATTGCGCTCGGCGACGGGGCACATCGGCTGATCTGGACGCATCACCACATCCTGCTCGATGGCTGGAGCGCGGCACGGCTGATCGCCGAGATCATGCAGCATGTCCGTGGAGGAACGCTTTCTGCCGTCGCGGGCCGATACCGCGACTACATCGCGTGGCTGACGCGACAGGACCGGGACGCGACAGCGGCATTCTGGTCGCGATGGCTCGCACCGCTGGAAGAGCCGAGCCTGCTGGCCGATTCGCTGGGAGGACCCGCAGATCTCGCTTGCGGTCATGCCTACATCGATCTCGTCATCGACGCGATGCAGACCGAACGGCTGCACGCTGTGGCGCGTCGCGAACGGGTGACCTTGAACACCGTCCTGCAAGGCGCGTGGGCCCAGCTCGTGCGGCGGATGACGGGCCGAAGCGCCATCAGCTTCGGTGCGACGATCTCGGGACGGCCGCCCGAGATCGCCGGCGTGGAGGAGATCGTCGGTCTGTTCATCAACACAGTGCCGGTGCTCGACAGCCCGAGCCCCCAGACGCTGGTTGGCGATTGGCTGCGTGGCCTGCAGGCCGCGAACGTGGATTTGCGCGAGCACGGCTGGATGCCGCTCTACGAGATTCAGCGGCTCGCCGGCCGTGCCGGCCGTCCGCTGTTCGATACCATCTTCGTGGTTGAGAACTATCCGGTCGACGATGTCCTGCGCGACCAGCCAGGAGACGGTCCGCGCGCCAGCGGCGCCGAGCAGATCTCGATCACGAACTATCCGCTGACGATTGCGGTGTTTGTTGCGCCGTCCGGCATCAAGCTGGGGTTTCGCTATGATCGCAGCCGGTTCGATCGCGCGCAGATCGAACGGATGCAAGCTGCATTTGCCCATCTGCTGGCGCGCATGGCTGACGCCGGCGACCGTCCGCTGGCCGAATTGCATGGCGTGGATGACACCGCCGTGCGGCGCACCCTCGGTTGGAGCACCGGGTCTGTCGTGCAGACGGCCGGCGACGAGCCTCTGGACGTCGTGGCGCAATTCGAGCGACGCGTCGCAGCGCATCCGGCTGCCATCGCGTTGGTCACCGACGACGCACGGATGAGTTATGCCGAGCTGAACGCCCGCGCAAATCGCCTGGCGCGGCAGCTTCGGGCACGCGGTGTCGCTCAGGATGCGGCGGTCGGGCTCGCATTCGAGCGCAGCATCGACATGATTGTCGCCGTGCTCGCGGTGCTGAAGGCCGGCGCAGGATATCTGCCGCTCGATCCCGACTATCCCGATCAGCGCCTCGCAGCCATGCTGCGCGACAGCGGCGCGAAGATTGTCCTGACCATGTCCGGTCTGCAAGACCGCCTCAGCGCGACGGGTGTTGCGGGGAACGTCGAGGTGGTCGTGATCGGCGCTGCGGACCGCAATCCACCGGCCGACATCGACAGCTCGAATCTCTCGCTCCCCACGCATGCCGAAGGTCTTGCCTATGTGATCTATACGTCGGGCTCGACCGGCATCCCCAAGGGCGTCGCCTGTACGCGTGGGGCACTGGCCGCAAGGTTGGCCTGGATGCAGGCCGAATATGCGCTCGCGCCCGGCGAAACGCTGCTGCAGAAGACGCCGTTCAGCTTCGACGTTTCGGTCTGGGAGATAATGTGGCCGCTGACGATCGGCGCGCGATTGGCGATCGCCCCTCCGGGCGCACACCGTGAGCCGAAGAGATTGATCGACGCGATCACGACCCACGGCGTGACCACGCTGCACTTCGTCCCACAGATGTTGGCCCAATTCATCGCCGATCCTGGAGCGGTGCGGTGCACGAGCCTGAAGCGGCTGTTCTCCGGCGGCGAGGCGCTGCCGGTCCAGCTCATCGATCAGGTTCATGCTGTGTATCCGTCAGTCCGTTTCGACAATCGCTATGGACCGACCGAGACTCTCATCAATGCCTCGTTCTGGAATTGCGGGAGGCAAAGCGGACGCAGCGTGCCGATCGGGCATCCCATTCCGGGAACCGTGTTGCGCATCCTTGATGCCGACCTCAACCTGGTCGATGAGGGAACGACCGGCGAACTCTATATTGGCGGCACAGGGCTCGCGCGCGGCTATCTCGGTCGTCCGGCGCTGACCGCGGAGCGTTTCATCGCTGATCCGTTCGGACCGCCCGGCGCACGGCTGTACCGCAGCGGCGACCTGGCACGCTGGCGCGACGATGGCACCGTCGACTATGTCGGCCGGGCCGACCATCAGGTGAAGGTCCGCGGCTTCCGGATCGAGCTCGGCGAAATCGAGGCCCGCTTGCTGCAGCAGCCCGAGGTCAGCGCCGCCGCCGTGATCGCGCGCGAATTCGGTGCAGGACGCCAACTCGTCGGCTATGTGAGCGGTGGCGGCACGTTGAATGGCGCGGCGCTCTGCGAGGCGCTGGCAGCGGAGCTGCCGGACTACATGGTGCCGTCGCGCATCATCGTTCTCGATCGTCTGCCGCTGATGGTGAGTGGCAAGGTCGATCGTCTTGCGCTGCCGGCGCCGGAGGTGGGGGATGCGGCGGGGCGAATCCCGCCCCGTACGCCAAACGAAGTCGCGCTCGCCGCGATTTGGGCGGAGCTCTTGCGCCAGCCGAATGTCGGGATCACTGACAATTTCTTCGAGCTCGGCGGCGACTCCATCATCTCGCTGCAGATGGTCAGCCGCGCGCGCCGCGCCGGCCTTGCGATCGAGCCGCGCGATGTGTTCAAGCATCAGACTCTCGAGGCTCTTGCGCGCGAAGCCCGTATCGAGCTGCAACCCGCGACACATGCCGAGCAGGGCCTGATTGCCGGTCCGCATCCGCTGCTGCCGATTCAGCTCAGGTTCTTCGAGCAGAAGCTGGAAGCTCCGGACCACTGGAATCAGGCGGTGCTGTTGCGGCCGCGCCAGCGGCTGGAGTGGGATACTCTGCGCCGCGCCGTCGCTTCCGTCGTCGCCCACCATGACGCGCTGAGGCTGCGCTTCGAATGTGTCGCCGGCATCTGGCGCGCGGAGCATGATGCATCGCCTGCGCGTGCCGAACTGTTTCGGACATGCGAGGTCGCCGATGCCGACGCGGTGACCGCGCTCGCCGCCCAGGTACAGGCGAGCCTCTCGCTCACAAGTGGTCCTCTCATCCGCGTCGTCGGGATGGATCTGCCGGGGGACGAGCAGCGGCTGCTGATCGCGATCCATCACCTCGTCATCGATGGCGTGTCGTGGCGCGTGCTGCTGGAGGATCTGGCGGCGGCCTATGAGCAACTCGCCCGCGGAGAGCAGGGCGTGGTGTTGCCGCCGAAGACTCATGCCTATGCGCAATGGGGGGCAGCGCTGCACGCGCACGCCGCCTCGGACGAGCTCGCGGCAGAGCTCGAATATTGGACGCGAGCAAGGTCGACGGACGACATTCCGTGTGACAGCTCGCCGGACGATCGCGATACGGTCGCCGATGCACACGAAGTCAACTTGGCCCTTGAGGCCGATCTGACCACGCGGCTGCTCGGGCCGGCCCATGCGGCCTACCGCACCCAAGTCAATGACCTCCTGCTGGCGGCCCTGGCGCGCGCGGTGTGGCAGTGGTCCCGCCGTGATCACGTCCTGATCGAACTCGAAGGTCATGGCCGGGAGGACATCGGCGCTGGCCTCGACCTTTCGCGCACGATCGGCTGGTTCACAACTGTCTTTCCCGTGCAGTTGGCAGGAGGACACGAGGAGCCCGCGTCGCTGATCAAGGCGACGAAGGAGATGCTGCGCGCGGTGCCGCATCGGGGTCTCGGCTACGACCTCCTGCGCCATCTCGGCTCCGATGCGCAGCGCCATGCGTTGGCCGGCGGTCCCCAGCCGCAGATCGCATTCAATTATCTGGGCCAGGTGGACGGTGCTGGCGATAATGATTTGTTCACTATTGCGCCGGAGAGCGCCGGCCCCTCCCGCGCCGCGTCGAGCCCATTGCGGCACCTCCTCGCCGTCAATGCCCGTGTCCAGGGCGGCGTCCTGCAAGTGTCGTTCGGCTTCAGCCGGAAGCGCTATCGTACCGCAACGGTCCAACGTCTGGCGGATTGCTTCAAGGCAGCGCTGAAGGAGTTGCTCGACCACTGCGCGACCGATGTCCATGGCCTGACGCCCTCCGATGTGCCGCTCTCGAAGCTGAGCCAGGCCGAGCTCGATGCGCTCGCCTTGGATTGGCGCAAGGTCGAGGATATCTATCCGTTGTCACCGATGCAGCAGGGCATGCTGTTCCATGCGCTGCATGACGATGGCACGGGACTCTACGTCAACCAGCTGACGGCCGAAATCCACGGCCTGGATCCAGAGAGGCTGCGTGCCGCCTGGCAGGCGGTCACCGATCGTCATGATGTGCTGCGTACCGGATTTCTATGGCGAGAGCTGTCGGGATCGCCGCAGCAGGTCGTCTATCGCCACGCCGAGATGCGATTCGTCGAGGAGGACTGGCATGCGCGCGCAGCCGGAGCTGCTCCAGCTGCATTGGACGATGCGCTGAGTGCGCTCGCGCGGCGCGAGCGTGCCGAGGGGTTCGATCTGTCGCGCCCGCCGTTGCAGCGTCTCAGACTCATCAAGCTCGACCACAACCGTCATTGGCTGATCTGGACCCACCATCACATCCTGATGGACGGCTGGAGTTCGGCCCGCTTCATGGCCGAGGTGATGCTGCTGCTGGAGCAGGGGGCTCTTCCAGCCCAGAGGCTGCATTATCGCGACTACATCGCCTGGCTCCAACAGAGGGATCATGATGCGGCGTCCGCCTTCTGGCGAAACGCCCTGGCTGAGCTCGACGAGCCTGGTCTCCTGACCTCAGGCGGAACGGGCGATGTCGCTGGCCACGGCTCGCTCACGATGGCGGTGGACCCGGATCTCAGCGCGAGCCTGCAACAGTTTGCGACCCGCGAGCGGGTGACCCTCAACACGGTCGTTCAGGCCGCGTGGGCGCAGTTGCTGCGACGGCATACTGGCCAGGACACGGTGTGCTTCGGCGTCACTGTGTCCGACCGGCCTGCCGGCCTCGCCGGGGCCGAGGAGATGATAGGCCTTTTCATCAACACGCTGCCGGTCGTCGATCACGCCCATCCGCAGCAGAAAATCGGTGCCTGGCTGCGGGAGCTGCAAGAGCGCAATCTCGCCTTGCGCGAGCATGGCTGGAAGCCGCTCGCCGATATCCAGCGGCTGGCCGGCCGGGCCGGACGGCCGCTGTTCGACAATATCTTGGTGTTTGAGAACTATCCGGTCGATCAGGTCTTGCGGACGAAGCACGGCCAACTCAGTGCGAGCCGGACGCAGATCCTGGAGACCAGCAACTATCCCTTGTTCGTCAGCGTGGGCCTCGACGGTCAGCTGCGGCTCGTATTCAATTTTCAGCGGCAGCATTTCGACGAAAAACAGATCCGGCGCCTTCAGGCGGCATTCGTCCAGTTGCTCGCCACGATCAGTCGCGATGCTGGGCAGACCGTCGCTGGCCTCGTCGCGGATGACGCTGGCGATCTCGCCATGCTCGCGCGTGCCAATGATACAGCGCGTGCAATCGCGTTCGCCAGTCTCGTTGCTCAATTCGAGGCGCAGGCGGCCCGCAGAGGCGATGCAATCGCGCTGATCCATGGCGACGAGACGATCAGCTATGGCGAACTGAACGCGCGGGCAAACCGGCTGGCATCCCGCCTCAGGACCCACGGGATCGGGACGGATGTCGTGGTCGGCCTGGCGCTGGAGCGCAGCATCACGATGATGGTGGCGCTGCTCGCGGTGCTCAAGGCCGGCGGAGCCT
>NZ_JABFDP010000065.1:0-10924 GCF_013179005.1 Bradyrhizobium denitrificans
ACTCTAGCCAAAAATGGTCCAGTTTTCCGGCCTCAGATCACCCTTCGCAATCCTCGGTGAAAAAGTTGCGCAGGATCGGGCCGCCTGCCTCTGCATAGACAGACGAATGGAGTCAGACCGGTTTAAACATGCTGTGTCCGGCATTTGAATGTAGACGGTCGTAGAATTCGGTCGCGTACCGGTCCGTCATACCAGCAACGAAATCACAAATAATTCGGAGCTTCTGCGGTTCGGTCGAAGCACTTCTAAACTGTTCCCGCACGTCGTCGGGCATCATGAGGTAGCCCTTTTCGCTAGCGAGCGCTTGGAAAATGCTCTTCACGACTTCGTATCCGCGAAATTCGGGTAGTTTGACCCTTGATGAGTAGATCATGCTCTCGAAAGTATACTGCTTGAGAATCTCGACTTTTAGACGGGCCTCATCATTGAGATACACCTTGCTCAACATAGGGTATCTGTGATCGATCTTCACCTCGACTGAGTTTATGGCCTCGTGAACGAGCGCCGACGACAGCTTTGTCCTGAGATAGCCGGACTCGCTCAGCTCTTGTGAAGCTTGAAACCACTTGATCGTTGCAATCAGCGAGTTTTCGTCGGTGCCTTCGATGCCGCTAAAAATGTCGGTCAGGATGGCTAGGACATACTCGGGTGTGATCTGGCGCTTCAATTCCTTCGAAGTTTTTCTCGCCACGTGCGACAGTAAATCCACGTTCGATGCGACGATTGACGCAGGGGTGAGAAATCCCGCCTTCATTGAGTCTTCGAGGTCGTATGTCGAGTAGGCGATGTCATCCGCGAGATCCATGATCTGACATTCGATCGTCTTGAAATCGCGACGCCCAACACGGCCCGCCGTATGCAATTTGATGTTCCGGACAACTTCCTCTTCGGATCCGTAGTACCCTTTGACCAGCTTACTTTTCTTGGTACGCCGGGCCGGAATGATCTCATCGTATTTGAGGACTGCCGCCATGAGGCGATACGTCAAGTTCAGCCCGGCACGATCATCTCCTTTAACTCGTGTCTTCCTGCGGGCCTTCTTCTCAAGCCTCGAAATGATACGCAACGTTTGCGCGTTGCCTTCGAATCCTCCCGCACTTCGCATGAGATCGTCGAGCGCGCGCTCGCCGTTATGGCCGAAAGGTGGATGACCTATATCGTGCAGAAGAGCGGCAGCTTCGCACAAGCGCAGATCGAGCGGGTTGTCGCGAAAGTACGGGTCGACATAGTTCAACCGCTCGGCGATGCCGGAGGCGATCTGTGCAACCTCAAGGGAATGCGTGAGCCGATTTCGGAAGAAATCAGACTCATGTCCCGGAAAGACTTGTGTCTTCCCTTGCAGCCGTCTGAAGCTCGCGCAGTGGATGATCCTGCCGTAGTCCCGCCCTATCGGCAAACGCCACGGATCCGTGGGGCCGTCATCGTTGACCTCACGCTTCCAGTCGTTTTCGGAATATAGGCTAGGCCTTTTTCTTGCGGGCAAGCTTTACCGGCTTCTTTGTGGCCGAAGCGGTTGTATTTGCCGCCACCTTTCCGGAGCGGCCGATCTTCAGCAGCAGAGCCCGCCGCAGAATGGCGACTTTCTGTTCAGCCCTATCGCTTGCTTCGATTACAGCGGCGTAGGCAGTCATGATTCGATCCCTCTTGGTATGACACTACGCTAAACTACGACCGGAGGTCCACCCAGTTTGCCCCGTCACGATTAATTTTCGGCTATGGGAACCCTGTAACTCCACCGATTCCGGCTATCGAACGGAATAGCCTTGACCCTGGCGCAGCTCAATCTAGGAACTCCGACAGCTCCTCAAGCTCCCTGTACGGATCCTCGCACGCCTGCAGAGATTTAGCGCTGCCGACCCACCGTCCACATGTTTCGGCTCTTTTGAGGGTTGCCCTGCGAAGCGTTAACGGCAAAGGAATGGATGAGAGACTAGGTAAAGAACCACCGGCCGGTGCCTAGCGGTTCAGCCGAGCGATGCAAGACCGGTCACGAGGAGGGGTGAAAGACAGTGCAGGGCGGGCCCAGTTGGACTAGAGGAAATGCCCTCCCATGACCGTCAGAGCGGCTGGTACACAAGGACCGGGTTGATGAAGCTCAGGAAGGACAAATCGCTAGACGAACTCGCACGGGTTGGGAACGTCGCACAGTTTGTCAGCTACTCCCCAGGCAGGGTCAGGCCGCACCAGGAGTTCAGCCGTGTCGCAGGTTTCGACGCCAATCATCAATTTCAGAACATATCCGAAGGTCTACGTGTCTTGCTCGATCGGTGCCCAGAAGGCACCCTAAACCTGCGCAGCTTCACGCCAGATAATCCCAGGAGCCGCGACTTTCACTATGGCTTGGCCGACCTTGCACAGATCGAAGCGCTCGTCTGCAAGATGTCCGGCGAAGGTCTCTATGTCATTGCAAACGAGACCGTCGATGTCGCTGACGGTGGAGTATCGGGCGTCATCCAAGGAGGCGTCGTCGAATTTGCACCGGACGACACACCTCGGTGTGTCGAAAAGGGCGGTACAGCTTCAATGTCGCTGGGCTGGGGACTTTCGCTTCTCAAAACTGTCTATAGCTTTCCCGTCGAAACGGTCGATGCAGGCCGCGGCCGGCTAGAGTTCAGCATTCACCTGAAACCACGGGGCTGGCGCCGCGGTCATACGCTGATGTGGGAGTATGAGGCTTCCGACAGCGCGCCGGCCATGGCGGCGCTGAAGTGGCCGAACCGATTCAGCAGGCTTATTGGCGACAAGACATTCGGTCTCCTCGTCGCCGATCTAATCGGATTGCCCGTTCCTAGAACGACGTGCATCTCCCGGCGCATCGCTCCGTTCTCCTTCGGTCAGCCGACTTTTTCGAACGAAGTCTGGATCAGAACCTGTCCTCGCGAGCAGGAGCCGGGGAAGTTTACTACGGCGAAAGGTTGGCTGGATCCCTTTCGCCTCCTTGCTGAAGAGGATCCGACGGGAGAGGCGATTTCAGCGGTCTTGTGTCAATCGGCTGTGCCGGCAGCATTTGCGGGCGCTGCAATTATGGATGCAGAAAAGCGGATTGTAATCGAAGGCACTTCCGGCGAGGGGGACAGCTTCATGGTTGGCAAACGACTCCCGGAACGCCTGCCTGAAAATGTTCTGCATGATATCCGCGAGACGTATCATCTTGCCGAAAAAAAGTTGGGTCCAGTGCGATTTGAGTGGGTCCACGACGGGACGCGCGTCTGGATCGTACAGCTGCACAAGGGCGCAACCGACAGTTCGGCGTCGACGCTAGTGCCCGGCGAAGCGGATCAATGGGAGGTGTTCGACGTCTCAAGCGGATTGGAGGAATTGCGTCGCCTGCTCGCCCGGCTCCCGGCTGACGTTGGCCTGCAGATCCGAGGAGACGTCGGCTTAACAAGTCATGTCGCAGATCTCTTAAGAAAGGCCCGGCGACCCGCCCGGCTGCAACCACAGAGCTAGGGCAGCTCCAGCACTAGCGGCCCCTCTTTGCGCTGGAAATCTGGATTCCTCCAACGCCTTGAAAACGCTCCCCAGGAAGCTCCAATAAGGGCAGCATCGCGTCTCCGAGAAATCCTAGCGGGCACGCCGAAAGACCCAGCCATTCTGCGCACATGCAGATAGTTGCAAGAAGCGCGCCGGCATCACGCAGCAATAGAGATTCCGCGTTTTCGTAGGCTGCGAAGAGTTTAGAACGATCACCGATCAATCGCAGTGTGCATCCATCCTGCGAGCCTGTCACCGATAGGACCGCCGCGCGATTTTCCAAGCACACACGCTCGCCGCTAGCTCGAAGGAGCAGAAAGGCGTGGTTTTTGGGGTCGTACAATCGTGGTGCCGAACTATCATCGGGAATGCAGATGACGCTGATCGATTGAAGGCCGCCGGATGATGGACTTGCTGACCAAGCAATCGGCAATCCAGCCCGCCCGCTCGGCGCATGTCCTTTCCAGGCAACCGCGTACCACAACAATTCCGCGACTAAGCTAAAATTAATTGGATCACCGACGGTCGAACGTCGCCTCGCAATCACGTCCGCAAAAGTTCTTGAGGAAGGATCGCACGGGCGGGCCAGAACTTCAGTTTTCACTACGTCGAACTGATGTGGCGCCCACGCTAAGGGCGCGTGGCGCGGTAGTGGTTCTTTAATGAGCATCCCAACCCACGGCTTTCCAAGTCTCATAATGTTTAATGCAACCACGACAGTTGCCGCACGCTAGAGCTCCGGTATGACAAGAGTGCGCCCAGGCGAGAGTCGCTTTATCGATCCCGGAAGCGATCACCAGTTCCGACGCAGAAAGACCGATCGCCGGCGCACTCACGATCAAGCCCCCCTCCTGCATCGACATCAGATCAGAAATCTTTTCAACGAAAGCGGGCAGACCATCGGCATGTTGAGCGTCAGTTCTCAACGTTCCTATCAGCAGCTCTGTCGCTCCGAGACGCAGCGCTGCAGCACCTGCGAGTGTCAAGATGAGCTGATTTCTAAAGGGCCACCATTCCGAGACAGGAGCGTGAGGACTGGGAGCGGTACCAGCCATATCTCCTGAGCCAACCGCGCTGCAGTCGGCTTTCACCTGCTCGTAGCGAATGTTCATAGCGCGACAGGCTGCGTGGCCCGCATCGCGTTCCGCAGAGGCAGGCTTCTGCCCGTAGTCGACGAAAATCGCGATCTCCGGTCGCTTCCACCAGGCAATACTGATCGAGTCCATACCACCGGACATTAGAACCGCTTTCATGCCTTCGGGAGCCTCCATATAGTTCGATACAGCGCGGAAACAAAGTCATCGACCACTTCGCAGCCGGTACCTTCCACCATCTTAAGACTTTCGACGCTGACATTCTGCGCGAAGCAAACGACCGGGATCCCTTTCTTCACGGCGTAACCCACTTCAAAGATCGTGCCCGCGTCCAGACCGTTCAAAATAGCAAACACCGCGTCTGATTTCTCAAGGCCCTTGATGTCCTCCGGACCGACGATTGAAGCTGGGCCGGGACCGACCTGGTGGAGAGGCGAGAAAACGGACGCGCCAAGAGCGCGGAGCTGATCCCTGGTTTCCTCAACAAGCCACCTCTGGGCCAAATCGAAGAAGGGGGCCGCCAAGTAAACCGTGCCCTTCGTCGGTACGACAGGATCGTAACTCAGCGCTTGTAAATCGGAGACACCTGGAACGGGAAGACTTCGTGTATCGCAATACAGCGCTACCGCCCGCGATGCGAGATCGGCTGCCTGTGCCGCGTCCATGCCCTGGCATCCCCACAAAGCAGCAAAGGTGCCCGAGAAAACGTCGCCAGATCCGAGCTTCCAAACGTGAGTCGACCGGTATGCAGGGGTGACGGACTGACCGACTCCCGTTGTCACCATGGCTCCACTGCTGCCCATCTTGATGATCACAACTTCCGCCAATCCTTTTGCAATGAGATCCTTAGCTGCTAGCGACGGATCGGATTGCCCAGTCATTTGCTCAGTTTCGTGGCGATTCATCACCACAGCCAAACGGCGTGCCCGAGATCCATTGGCCTGAAACAACGCTACATCAAATGCCGATTGCGGATCGTAGACGGCGACATTGGCTTCGACGATTGCGTCCCCCTCCAGCATCCCGAACCGAAGTACAACGTCACCCTTCACTGATATCGGGACGTGAGCCTCGATGTGTCGCGGTGTCGGAAAAATGGCCGGAACGGACATCGGATGCAGATAGCTAAAGCTAAGGTTATGCTTCGCTGAGGTCGGCATCAGGGTGGCATCGCAGTCCGAGGCGACATGCTCCGCCTGCGCTTTCATCTCCGGCGCAACATAGGAATGCAGTATGATCCGACCTGGAATCAGATTACGCACTGCGTGCGCCGCTCGGCCTGCAGAACCATAGACGGCATCCCACAACGGCTGAATACATCGTTCAACGTAGATACCGCCTACGATCGTGAGATCGTGTGTCATACCGGATCTACTCTGACCTCATAGGCTCCGCCGGCAATATTTACAATCGTCGCCTGATACGTGAAGCCGCGGTTCTCAATACAATCAATAATCTCGAGGTAACCAACAAATGTGAGCGAGCCCGCCGCCGCGCCAGCTCCATCGACTACTGTCAAGATTGGCGAAGCGCCAGGTCGCCTGACCTCGACGCCGAGAACGGAGCCAACCCCGAGAGCACCGAGGACCGCGGCTTTTGGACTATTGATCGGACCACGGCGGCTTCGGGCGCATGGGTCGGTCGCCCCCCTGTCTCCTCCTGTCGCACCACCGCCATCGTTACGCGAGCCGCCTGACCCCGACATTTACCCCCTCCAGATCGTTTCTATCCGAAGAGTCTCTTACCTGCGTCGCTCCGTCAACCAGTTGTTGCATAAACTTTTGGCTTAACCCTCTCATAGTGCTCCACATGACGGCGTCCATGCTCGAGGCAGCCGACCCGGTTATGCGGCAGAACTCAAGAAATCGCCGCTCGAGTTCGAAATAGAGCCGCACTGGATCGGCCGCATGCGGAAATATGCCCATGATCCTGCAAGCTCTGACAATATGAACATCTAGGATCGCAACCTCGTCGCTGGCACGTCGATTGCGAACGATCCAAGAGGCCGTCTTTGGGCCTACACCTGGTAGCCCGAGAAGTGCATTGCGCAGCGCCACATCGGAAATCGCAACTTCCTCGATACTGGGCAACATGGCGAGCGCGCCTGCCAGATACTCAGCCCTTTGCGCGGCAAAACGATACCTCACACTGCGGCCGCCAATTTGAAGCGGATACCTCAGCAGTTCCCGCAAGCGCGCATGCAGCCTAACCCCGTCTGACAAATCCGGAAGAGCGCCGCAAACTCTTTCGGCTGCGGCAAGCCCAACTTCGGCCGGAATGCCGTAACCGCCAAGAATGCAATATACGACCTCTTCCTCGAGCGAGCGCCCAAGTTGGAACGCATTCTGTGAGGGCTTTCCGGTCATCCACGCCTGAGCAACCCAGAAAGCGGGCGTGAGAGGGTGCTCGAATGCGCCCCAGCGCAGGCCGCCGATCAATGGCGCCTCCGGGTCTGGCAAATCCAGAAAGTCGAAATGACCGCCAAACTTTCCGACGACGCGTTGCATCCAATAGTCTCTTATGCAATGAATACATATTCTTATGTATTACATAAAATTGGTCAATGCCTCCTAGAACCTTGCTAGCGCGTGTCCACACTAAAATGCGCGAGACGGGCGCCAGCCAGTCTGACGTGGCGAAAGCGTGCGGCTTCACCCAACCGCACATCAGCAAGGTGTTGAACGGAAGAGTAAAATTAGCAAAGAAGACCGCAGTCGGCCTCGAAGAATGGCTCGATCAGAACCGGGAGGCGCCAGAACCGTCGCCCCAGACGTTGGAGAAAATTGCGGCGAAGCTGAACGCGGTTGGGCCCAAACGACGGATGCAATTTATGCAATTGCTGGCTGCGATTGATGAGCTGCTCGGGCGCTAGGCCCTTTAAATCCGACAAGATCCGGGCGACGCTTGCAAACCGCCGAGCAAACCCAAACCGTATTTGGCACGCCTGCACTTTGGAGCATTCGCTTTGCGACCAGACTGGAACAATACCAAGAAGATGCCGCAGGCCTGCTTTGTGCAGTCTGGGGTTTGATGCGGATCACGGCTCCAAATGGACAGCGCACGAGGCCAAAACATCGTTGATGTTATTGTAAGGCTTCGAACGGCTGAGATCCCAATTCTATGGATAGCTCCCCTTACGGGTCCTAGCGAATTGCGCATGATGATTGCCGATCGCAGTCAGGAGGGCTGGAACTACCGTCGCCTCCAGGACGAAAGACATTCACATGCGAGACTCACGCGGGCGTTGGAGCGCCGGCGCTGAGATCTGCAATTGTCGTGTCGAGCGCCGTCGAGTTGGCAGGCAGGCTGGTTTGACCGGGATACATGAGTCTTGGCAATTTGATAGAACACCGCGGCAATTTGGCGTCCCCTCGCATCACGGTTTGAAAATGGCACCAGCCCAGCGCGAACGTAGTCAATCGGTCCGAGTCTTTGCCGGATTAAGTGGCGCCACGTCACTTAACCGCCCCAAGGACTGGCAGGCATTCGAACGCCTAACTCGGGATCTATTCGTCAGGCTTACGGGCGACGTCCACATGGATCTGCATGGCCGCAACGGCCAGCCGCAATCAGGTGTCGACGTGTCGGGCGTTGATCAACGAACGCGCGCCCAAGTCGGCATTCAATGTCGTGGCCGTGGCGACGGTTCAGCGTGGACGAATAGTCGGCTCACACAGAAAGACTTGCGCGAAGAAGTAGCGAAGGCGCGCAGCTTCTATCCAAAACTCGACGTCTTCGTTGTGCTCACAACGGGCCCGAACGACGTGCGATTGAAGAAGGCGGCGGCCGAGATAAGCGAGCGCCAGGCGCGCGACGGGAGCTTTGAGGTGCAAGTGCATGGTTGGGATTGGATCGAAGGCCACTTGAGCGAGCACGCCGACCTTGCCGTCCGGTACGGCCTCATCGCGGTCGCAAGCCCCGATTTTCACGATGCAACGACCGCTTCAACAATTGCAAAGCAGATTGGGTCACGCCTAGCGACGGCGGTCGAATTGATGAACGATCGGCGCAGTGTGAATGAGCGGTTCACTCTGCAGAGCATTTCGAAGCACCTTGGATTTCCTGACTGGCGTAAGCTTGAAGCTATTATTGAGGGGCGTCCCGATGTGAGTGCATCGGAGCTAGTCAACGTCGCGCGGGCTTTGGGCATAAACGAGCAATGGCTTCTCGAAGGAAAACAGACCCCCTTCCTCGTTGATCCGGAGGATTATAGAGGCGCAGCAGAGCAATTTGATTCCATCCAACGGCTCAATCCAAGGCGCATCGTCTTCGTACGACAGAGTGAGGACGATTTTGAATCCATCGTGGCTGCTGAGATCGATCACTTTCGTTGGGTCACGTTCCATTGGGACCATCCAACGAGCAGCCATGTCGGCGGCACGGGCAAATATCAACTCCTGGAGTACTGCTGCCTGATCCGGCGGCTCTATCGGACTTTTGATCATCCGGGCGCATGCACTCTTCAGGGAAAGCATCTCGAAAGGGCTGACTTCATGCGCCTGTGGGCAGGGGATGTTTATCCAGGAACGTTCCTTCATTGGGGGCACAACGATCATTGGTGGATTGATTTTGCAGAACTGGCGACAGGAAGAGTGGAGGGTACGTCCGATTCTGCGCGAGAATTGCGCGAAGCCATTCGTATCGCACGCGTCGTGCTAGCGAACCATCAAGGTCCCTCTGAACGTGACGGTTGGATGCGCACTCAGCTCGTTCATGCAGGTATGCCCGTCAACGAGCCGAAGTCTGCTGCGCACTATCCTCTCGACTTGGGCCTTTCGCGCGATCGAATCGACGTAGACGGCTAGAGACGGTCTACGCATGCGTGTCGGATCGTCGGTATGACCGGCTGCGCTTCATTGCCGGCAGCGGTGGAATCGACTGAGGTAAGGAGCCTATCTCGATCGTACCAGATGGAGACGAGCGTGCCTACGAAGCCATCAAATTCGGATATTACCGATCAGCGCGATCCTCAAATGGAGATCGCCGCGCCCGAGATCGCGGCTCGGAACGAATACGCATTTTCGCGTTTCTCGCGGGCAGTACGTTGGCTTGGATCCAAGCCATTTCGCTTTCAAAGACTGGCCTCGATCAGAGGGCGTTTGTCCACGATAGTCGCACTCATTCTCGTCGCCTATGCCGTTCTTGAAGTTGTGCCAGGGTTAATTGACTCGCGCCAGCAGCGTACGCTGCATCGAGCGCCCGTGCATCGCGACGATAGTGTCATCCGCACCGGCACGACCACAAATTTCGAACGTACTGTTCTTCTCTACTATCGCGACGTGAACGGTACCTTACATCTGCTTTTGGCCGACGAGAGCGGCGTCAACGAATTTGTCAACGACACGTTGGTCTACCTCGATACGGAGAGTAAACGAATAAGAGCGAGTACGACGGTTCAAATAAATGCGCTCCTTGCTGAGGCCTTTGCGGATCGCGATGCTTGCATTGCTGCATATGCGGACTGGTACTTCGCATGGAGCCGATCCTGGGCTCTCCTCAAGGAAGCGTCGTTAGGCGGCTTGTCAGGCGCTCTACCCAGTAACGCGCAAGGGATCGTAGAGGGGAGCCGTAACGCGGTTGAGGCTTACCTGATCCGGAACTATCAGAGGTTCGTGCTTAAGCCTGAGTTCCGAAATTCTGTTATCGAAGCGGGTCTCGCCCGCATTCTAGCCGATGCACACGACGAATATCTCAGCGTCATCACGACGCTTGATGACCGCGTTCAGGATTATCTGAATCGCGAAACCCAGCACCTCAAACGACTCGAACCGCTGGCGAAGCTGGACGTTTCGCTGGCATGGGACCAGCAAAAATGGAAGGCTCCGCGCGACGCGGTGGATGACGAAGCATTCAAGACGGTTCTTAGGGGAACGGGGGCCGCATCTGTCTCAGCCCTGGTGGCCAGAGGGGTCGCGCCGGCTGTTGAGCGGGCCGTTACTCCCATCTTTGCAAAAGCTGCGACCAAAGTTGTCACCGCTATGCGTTCGCAGATAATCGGCGCTGCCGCAGGGACGGCGGTCGAACCAGGTCTTGGTACGGCTCTGGGCTGGACCCTGGGGGCGAGCGGCGGCATTGCGATAGATTATTTGATGAGTAAGGGCCAGGATTGGCTCGATCGACCAGAATTTGTGCACGCAAACGCACAGGCGCTGGATGCAACGATTCAGGAATGGTCGCGTGTGATGCAGCGCGACCTATTTAGGGGAGTCGATGCATGGTTTGAGGACACACGCGGCGTGGTTGCTGAATTCAAGATTCAAAGAAAAATTCCGACCGGCTGACGAGAGCCTCTGCTTCGCTTGCGGTGTCGCCGGGCTAGGGCGTGGACTCATAAACCCTGGTCCAGAGGCGGGTTG
>NZ_JABFDP010000066.1:0-10278 GCF_013179005.1 Bradyrhizobium denitrificans
CTCGTGCGCCATGCCCGCGCCGTGGATGCGATCTTCGAGGCGCAGGAGATGGGCGGCGAGGCCAGTCCCGAGCAGGTGAAAGAACTGCAAAAGGCCCGCCGGGTCTTCGAGGACGTGCGGCCCTATGGCTCGGTCGACGCCGAAGCCGCCTACAAGAAGGATCCGGACCTTGCCCGCGAGGCGGCTGGCAGCCGGGTCAACCGCGCCATCCGCGCGCTCCAGCTCGAGACCGAATTGCGCATCGCCCCTAGCCGCCGCGCCGACCGCTTTGTGGAGGACTGGCAGAGGCTCGACCAAGCCAGCCAGCGCCAGTATCAGGCGGGCGATTTCTCCGGCTACAGGGCCACGCGCTCGGCGATGGGCGACATGGCAAGAAGCCTCGAACGCGATCCGCAACTGGAATCGCTCCTCGACAATCGCAAGCGGGAGCTCGGCATCGCCTTCGAGTCAGGCCGCCGGCTCGGCCTCGAACTCGCCTTCTCCCACGGCATTGACCTCGGTAGAGGCCGCGGCATCGGAATCTGATCCATCCTATTTTCCGCCGGCTCTACCCCATAGCGCGGCAACGCGAAAACTCTCTTGCGCTCCCGCAATCGCCCGTCCTGTCTGGTCTCAGAAGTCGTCAAAAACAGCCGGCAGGAGGCAGGGCGGCCATGCGCGAACCAGACCGTATCATCCGCTTGAAAACCGTTCTTGCCCGGACCGGACTGTCCCGGTCCACCATCTACCGCAAGATCGCTGAGGGCACGTTCCCGGCTCAAATTAAGATCAGTATCAACGGGACAGGCTGGCATGAATCGGACATCAACCGCTGGATAGCAGATCCAGTCGGATGGCGCCCGAAGCGCGAGTTCCATGACGTCTAATTCTCAGGGGTGGTCCCCATCATCAGAACTGGCGCTGGATTACGAAAAGCTGAAATACTTTGATCCGGTAATTCGGACGAAGCTTGGCCGTGTTGTTCCTTTGTTACGAATGCAGAAGACGCAAAGGAGCCGAGAACCGCGATCGGCTTTCGCACGAAAATCGAGCATTGCTCGGTTGAAATCCGAGCCGATATTTTTCGGAGTTTTAGCCGCGAACGATTCCTGCGCGTCCTGCTGAAAGTCGCGCATATCCATTGACGCAACGAATCGGTCGTGATTCGATTCGCGGCACTGGCCGCGACAGGCCAGGCAAGCGGCCCGCACAGGTGGTGGAACACCTGCACGAGCCTAACCCTCAACATGGAGTACACCATGTCTCAGGCTGATTCTGCCTATACCACGAGTCGTTCGATCTTTCCTGGTGGCCCGGCCGTTCGGCGTCGGCTGTTTGTCACTGGCGGCGCCGTCGCCCTGGCCGGGGTCATCACGGCCTCACGGGCTGCAAGCGTTCCTGGTCCGAGTGCGCCCGACCCGATCCTCGATGCCATTGAGGGCCACCGTCGGGCCTTCGAGGAGCTGGGGCACCTACTCGCGGAGCAGGATGCTGCCGAGCGCGAGCTGCGGCGTGCGCCCGGCGGCAGGAGGGCCGAGCTAGAGGCCAAGTTGGCTGGCCTCTGCGAGGCCGAAGGAGCACTCGGTCGTGCTGAAATAAAGGCCTCGCGTCGGCTCGCCACCACGGTGCCGGGAAGCCTGAAAGGAGCGGTTGCGGCGCTACAATATGTGCGTGAGTGTTACGAAGTCGGACAGTATCCCCTTTACGAGGAGGATGGCTACCGGCTCCTGCTGCTCTCGACTGAAAGCGCGATTTGTGCTGCCGCAGGTCTTCCCGTTTGGGATCGAGGGGTTGCTTCGCGATAACGGTTGCTCGTCTTCCGATAAGTGGGATGTGGAAACGAGTCCTGGTCGAACCACCAGTGCACCGCCAGACGGAAACGGCGGGACGGATGTCTCCGACATACGGCCAACGGGCCACATCCCAGCTCACCCAAGTGAAGAATTCACAGGGAGCTTTTCGAGTGACTGCGGACAGGCCGCAGCCCAGAGCTAGCTAGCAAAAGCGCGATCGCCGCGAAGCGTCAGCTTCATCTTACGGCTCGCATCCAGAAGCGCCGGAATGAGGCGCGGGATGGGCTGATCCCTTAGGATCTGGATGAGCGGAAGCAGTACCGCCCGGCTCAGGATAATGACGGCAAGACGGCTTTGCTCCTGGAGCGCCTCGCGTTCGCTTGCCGGGAGTGACTGCGAGGTGCGATCGAAATTCCCGAAAACGATGCGAAGCACGCGCCGGGCCCGGACGAACTCGTAGTTGGTTGCCGAACGCCGGATCTTCCGCTGTATCGGCAAGGAGAACCACTTTTGGACATGATTCATCAGCCATAGGATGCTTTCATCGTCAGGAAGAAATGGTCGCTCTGCCTTATTAAGCCAGTACGGCGCAGTCGCTGCCACGAGCTCAGCGAGACCGTAAATCTCAGGCTCGCTACCAACACCAAAAAAAACCGAAAGCAACTCTTCCGAGAACCCGATTGCAGCTTGCCTCACGTCGAGGGGGGCGTCGGATTGCAGCAGCTTCCGTCCCACCCTTGCGGCCGGCAGCCCAACAGCATCATCCAAGCGCATCTTTCCTGCCTTGGCATCGCGCCGGGGATGATTGCGCGCGATGAGTGTTTTCAAAGCAACGCGGACCGCCTTCAGTTCGACCGGATAGCCGGAGAGCCACAAGCCGATACGCACCGAGTAAGTCCGGCTGTGTCGCGCGAGCAAGTCATGCGTCAATTTCGCCTGCTCGACGACGCGCGGGTTGGGCCAAAAAGTTTCGGTGCCTTTGGAGCGCCCAAGCCCGTGGCGGCGGGGACGCGGCAGTAACCCCTTGGTCCACCAATCCCGCGCCGTGCGCGGCGACAGGTGGCGCCTGGAGCGCCTCATCTCGGTACATAGCCGGGAGAGCGTAACCATGGCCCAGATTTACAAGCGCCATTCTCCCGTGCAAGCGCAACTCGCCGTCTCGCTAAGGATCGGGCCGCCCTTCGATGGGCCGCAACAACTCCGAGGAGATGATCCATGGCAGATTACAAGCTTTCGATCTCGATGGTACCGGGGCTGCTGTGGGGTGAGAATCTGCGCAAGCATCTTACGCAAGGGCAATGGAACAGGCTCAGGGCCGTCCAGTTCGAGCGAGCCCCCAAATGCGAATTTTGCAATTCGGCCCCGGTTGGCGCCGAGCGTCACGCGCATGAGGAGTGGGTCTATGACGCAAGGATGGGCATCGCGCGCCTGCTCGGCTTAAGGACCACGTGCCGCATGTGCCATTTCGTCGAGCATCCCGGCTTCATCAAGGTGATGGTCGCGAACGGGCGCTTCACGCCCGCGATGTTCGACGAAATCGAGCGTCACTTCTGCGCCGTGAACGGCTGCGATGCGAAGGCCTATCGCCGTCATTGCGCCCAGGCGCAGCGCCGATACGACAAGCTCATGCAAGTTCCGGCCTGGACCGTCGACTTCGGGCCGTTCGCTCATCTCACGCGTTCTCGATGCCTCCCGTCTCCGTCGCAGCAATCGGCCTTCATGCGGCCCAAGATCGCGCCACCGTCGGCTTAAGGCTGCAAGCGCTTCCGCCTTCGCCAAGGCTGGGAGCAGGAAAGCGCTCCTCCACTGACGTTCCGGCCGCTAGCGGTGCATCATGCGGATAACGCGCTCGCATCGCCCCATAATTGAAACCGCTTTACGGCCTGAACGGTCGTCGCATGAACGGGCCGGCAAGGTCGACCGGCGGACCCGAAGGCCTGTAGTCGAGCAACCATCGGACAACTAAAATCCCCAGCCGCTCAAGCAGAGAGTATCTTCTCCAGCGCGGCGACAAGCTCGGCGCGCCGTTCCTTCGGCAAGCTATTGAGATTTTCCTGGCGCCATTTGATCGCCGGCAACTCCGCGGCTCCGGAAAGATCAATAAGCTTCCAGTCCGGCGTACCGCGCTCGAAGGATAAGAGAAACTTCTTATGATCGTCGGGCATGGTGCCAACAATATCCGAGATCAGAATTTCCCGTTCTTCGATCAGCTCCTTGAGAGTCACGGCTTCGTGAGTCATCCCGACAAAACCGCGATTGTAGTCGAGGGTCATGTCCTTGCGCCGCGCCGTCAAGACCTCGTGGACCGGCCGCGCGTGACTTTCGAGGTAGACAATGAAAGCTCGGCGCAAGGCGTCATCGACGCCTTCGTTCCCGTAGAGTTCGCGGGTATCGAAGAAGTCGCGGGGGTGTTGGCGGTCGAGGGCGGCGACGATCTTCCCGGCATAGAGGTCGGCGAAAGACAGGACCGGAATTTCGGCGAAGCCAAACTCCTGCTCGACTTTCTCGGTGACGCTTTTTGTTTCGGGGTCGTGAATCGTTCCACGCAAAACCGGCGTGACATCGATTTTTACTGTTGCGCCGTCAGCGCGGACCAAGAGATGCGTGCGCGATCCTTTCTGCCCTTCCGCGACTGTCGATCTCGCAATCTTGGCTTTGACTTGAGCGGCTATGCGGCCCATCGCGGCATCGATAGCGGCCAGTGACTCCTTATAAGGCTGCACCGGGAGATAAGTGAGATCGATATCAACCGAGAGGCGCGCCATGTCCCGAACAAAGAGATTGATGGCCGTGCCGCCCTTGAGCGCAAAGCATGTTTCTTCCGCGACAATCGGGATGACGCGAATGAGGAGAGCCACCTGCTTGCGGTAGCTTTCACTGAACGGCATCGAGGTCTCCGGGAACGGTGATCTGATAGGTCTTGTCGAGCTTGCCGCCTCTCACCAGCATGCGCTTGCCTTCTCCAAGGTCAACGGCCTTGCGGTCAAGCCGCTTCAGCCAGGCATGCGCGTGCCGATCGGCAAAATAAAAGAACAACCGCTTCACCTTGACGCTGTGGCATTCGGCAAGGAGTCTCTGCAAGCGGCGCGGGCTGAGATTGGAAAGACCCTGCATCAGCATATCGGCCTGATGAAAGCTTTCGCGTTTCGGCAGTTCGTCAAGGAGCTCGAGGATCGCGCGCTCCGGCGTCGAGAGAGCCAGGGGCCAGTCCCATTCGCCCCAGCCTTGAACGACCCAATCCTTGTTTCGGCTCTGATCGTCTTGACCTCCGTCTTTGCGTTCAAGGTGCGTGAGGCCCCTGAGCGGCAGGCTGTGATTGAAAAGCTTGCGGTCGTTGTGATGGAGAAAGCTCACGCCGAGACTGAGCTTGTCGAGCCAGCGCGGCGGCGATTTCGGGCCGTAAAGATGAACCTCGGTGATGCTCTGTACGAGGTAATGGGCGAACCCCTGTGCTTCGAGGGCCGTGCGGCCGCCAACGAGCACCGGATACTGAAGCATGGCCTGAAGCGAGACGACGACTTGTTGCCAGGAACGCGGCCCGCGCGGCCGGCAGTAGACTCCGCGTGTCGGTTGTTTGAGCCAGCCCGCGCTCACGTAGTGACTAAGGAGTTGCTGCGAGTAGCCACGTGCCTTGAGCCAAGCGGCATCGACCAGAAGTCCCTCGGGGAGCTCCTGTCCAAGCCGGTTTAAGAGCCCATCTTTCGATCTAGCCATATTTGATAATATGGCATATTCTCAAACCAAATGCCAGTTTGAAGAATCTGATATAAGACAAGCCCCAATAGGCAAATTCAACGATATATAAACCAATGGGGTCCGGGCTAGCGCCGGGCCGGCCTGATGTAATGCTAGAACGGCGAAGGCGTGACCTGCATTTTGATCTTGGGATGACAAAACGCGACGAATTCCGAGCTGCGACGATCCGAACCCTGGCAAGCCGGGCAGGTCATCGCTGTTCCAATCCGGAGTGTTTGCGTCCGACTTCAGGTCCGGCCATGGCCGAACACAGCTTCGTCAATGTCGGAGAGGCGGCGCATATCACGGCCGCGGCGCCCGGCGGCAAGAGACACGATCCCTCCCTGACGCAGGAGGAACGCCGCGCGGCCAGCAATGGAATCTGGCTGTGCGAACTCTGCGCCAAGCTGATCGACACCGACGAGGAGCGCTTCACGGTCGAGCATTTGCGCAGGTGGAAGCACGACGCGGAAGCGCGCGCGCTTCGGGACATCGCGACCGCCGCGCCGGGGACTTATCGGCGCCCGGTGCTCGTCGTCGAACTCGACGAGGAAGACCGCGCGTTCCTCCTCTCGCTAGCGTTGCCGCAGGAAGACCAGCTCGAAGCGGTGCTGACGCGCATGCTGCCAGCCGCCCGGCGCGACATCGCCACTTTCCGAAACACCAAGGAATGGCCATCCCATGCCATCGCCCTCAGCCTGACACTCCGCGGCAACGGAGGGAGTGCGCACGCAGTAACGATCAAAGGCCTGGCCAATGGCCTCGACGCCGCCGAAACCTTGAATCTCGTCGCGCCGCCCGGCACGGGCAAGTCGACGACGCTGGTCCAACTTGCCGAAACGTTGGTTGAGGCCGGTGAAATGGTCCCGGGACTCGTACCCTTGGGCGAATGGTCCGACCGCCGCGAGGATTTCTTCACCTTCCTGACGCGACGCAACGCTCTCGGGACGTTCCGTCCGCAGCACTTCATGCAGCTCGCCTATCATGGCCGTTTTGCGCTGCTGCTGGACGGATGGAACGAACTCGATCCGGCCGCGCGGGTCGCCGCAACGCGTCTATTGAAGGCGCTCAGACGCGATTATCCGCTGCTCGGCATCGTGATCGGAACGCGGCGGAATCTCCTACCGATTTCTGGCGCTGTCGTCGAAGTCGACCCGCTTTCCGAGAGCCAGCAACTCGAGCTGGCAGGAGCATTGCGGGGGCAGGAAGGCGAAGCGCTGGTGGATCAGGCCTGGCGCACGCCGGGCGTGCGCGATCTCGTGACCATCCCCCTCTACCTGACGGCGCTCCTTCGCAGCACGCCCGGCGCGCGATTCCCGCAGACGAAGGAGGAGGTCCTGCGGCTTTTCGTTACGCAACACGAAGAGGAGCCGCAAAAGGCGGCGATCCTGCAAAAGGAACTGCTCGGCTTTCACGGTGACATGCTGACCGGCCTCAGCGTCGAGGCCAACCGCGCCGCAAATACGGTGCTCTCGGACACGTCAGCCAACCGGGTCATCGCGGACGTCGGTGCACAATTGGCCGCAGCGGGGCAATTCACAATCCCGCCGCAGCCCGCGACGGCAATCGAGGTTCTGGTAAGCAACCATCTCCTGATCCGCGCCTCCTCCGGCGGCATTTCATTCCAGCACCAGCAATTCCAGGAATGGTACGCCTCGCTCGATGTCGGCAGGATCATGCGCGCGGCGGCGAACGGCGACGCGGCCGCGCGAACGAAGCTTCGGGACGAAATTCTGAACTGGCCCGCTTGGGAGGAATCGGTCCTGTTCGCCTGCGAGCGGTTATCGCGCGAGAACGCTGCTGGCGCGCAGGCGGTCGCGGGTGCGATCCGCGAAACGCTCGGGATCGATCCGATGCTGGCGGCCGAAATGATCTTCCGCTCGTCACCCGGAGTTTGGGCGCTGATCGGTGCGGAAACGACGGCCTTCGCGGCGCGCTGGCACACGGCCCGCAAGGTGGATCGCGCGGCCCGCTTTATGATGACGACCGGTCGGCCTGAATTCGCGCCGCAAATCTGGCCGCTGATTTCCAATCCCGACCAACAGGTCTATCTGGCCGCCGTGCGCTCGCCCTCGCGCTTTCGGGTGTCGGTCTTGGGCGATGGTGCCGAGCAAAAGCTCGCGGCCTTGCCGCTGGAAACGCGCAAGCATGTCGTGGCGGAAATCGCGAGCTACGGCGGCTTCGATAGCATGGAGCTGGCCGTCCGTGTGGCGAAGGCCGACCCGAGCGCGGATGCGGTGCTCGAAGTGCTCCAGGCGCTGCAATTCCGGCGCGCCGACCGGATGGTGACGGAAATTCTGCAAACCGCGTCCGACGCAGTCTGGGAACTTGCGGCCGGCTCCGGGTATCCTGACGAACTCGCCGATCCCGTACAGAACCAGAGGCTAGCCGGCCTTCGGGGAACGCAGATCGAGACCGAAACGGATCCCGTGAACGGCCTGAGGAGGCTTGCCGCGCGTCAGGTCAAGGACGCGGAAACGGAAACGCGGATCGAGGAGTTGATCGCAGCACCGAGCTTTCCCGCGAGAGGCGACGTGGCAGCCCATGCTCTCCAGGAGGCGCAGGCCACCTATCCCGCGCCGGTGCGGCGGGCGCTTCAGCGCCGCATCGCCGCGCGCATGGAGCTGCCGTTCCGTGCGCGCGAGTTTTTGGCGGGAGGTGACGCCCTCGACGAGGGTCCTGTTGTAGACGCGTTGCTCGACGCCGGGACTCCCGAAATGGTGATGCAGGCGGCCTTCGTGGTTGTCGGTCCCAAAACCATCGGCGCGATGATCGACCGGCTTTTCAAGCTGCATGAGGCTTATGAGCACGATCGCAACGGCTGGGGGCGCGCGGAGCATCAGGCCGAGCGGGACGAATACGGGCGGTTGCGGACCGCTGTCGGAGCCTCGCGCGATGACTTGTTCCTGACGGCTGTCCTGGAGCGCGCGGAGACGGACGATCCGGTCCGTATCGAGTTTCTCGCCGATCTTATGCGCTGGCACGGCAGACCCGGAGGAGACGAGGAGCGCTCGAATATCCAGGAAAACATGCGCGCCGCCATGGTCTGCACCCTTCAGCGCTGGATGAACACGCTGCTTGAATCGCGACAGGCCAACCGCCATCATCTCGCTGCCGTGTCCCGGGCGATGATCCGTTTTCCCGATCCGCAATTCGTGCCTGGCCTGCGCCAGATGCTGGAGCGCGACTTGACTGATTGGGCGCGGGCACGCGAGGAGCGCGCCAAAGCGGCTCATCGCAGTCCCAGCTCGCCCGACGTGACCCACGACCACACGCAGGGATACCGAAGCGCGTTCGTCGCGATCGGAAACGACGCTGCCGCCGCTCTGAAGGAGTATCTGCCGGATCCGCGCTTCGGCCTGCATGCGGCTGGGGCTCTCGCGGAAATCTGGAATCGCGATCATCCATCGGGAAAAGCGCCGATTGCGGCGTTCGGGCAGGACTATTCCCGCGCGAAGCAACTTGAAAAGCAACGCCGCGAGGCGCCGGAAACGCTTCCGACCTGTGATGATGCGGAAGCGATTTTTAACGTCGCGAGGTCCCTCGGGACCAGCGCGGCGGAGTCGCGCATCCAACTGCATGCCATCGCTCTCGCGGTCATGGGCCTTGGTATGCCGCACGGCTCGAAGCGTGCCGAGATCGACAACCTGCTTACCCTCCCTGTACCCTACGCGGCGAAGCAGCGGCTCCTCATCGCGAGCGCGATGGCTGGCGAAGTCCTTCGGTCGGATGTGCTCGTAGCTGGATTCGACGAACTGCTTGAGGCCAGCAAGAAGGAGTCCTGGCGGCTCGATGAGAACCGCGGCGAACTGATGAATTGGATCGAGCTCTTCGCGTTCTCTGACCATCCCCAGGCTGTGCTCGGGCTGCTTGACCGACTCCCAGAACAATATCGGTATGTGGATTCGCTAGATCGATTGCTGTCGGCGCTTGCGAAGAGCCCGCATGAAAACGCCCTCGAAGTCCTTCAGGCGCTCGCGCGCCGCGATCCCCGACTGTTGGCCCGACATGAATGGGCACGGGCCGTCATCAAGGTCAGCACCGAGAAATCCGGCCAGACCCTTCTCAAGTTGGTCTGCGAGGGAGAGTTGGGCAATGCGGGGGGCGTTGATTCCTTTTACCTGTCGAGGCAGCTCGCGCACCTTGGCGAGGAATTCCCAGCGCTCAAGGAAGAGATGCTGCAATCCTATCAACGCTTGAACAGCGGACCGCCGAAATCAATCCTCGAATCCGCTCTGATCGAGTTCGCCAACCCCGCGATCATTCGCGCGCTGGTTCAGGGTTACGCGGCCGAGCACCGGCCTTACGACGGGGGACTTGCGCATGCGCTGCGCAATGCCGCGCTCGGGCGACGCTCGGTCGAAGGCTGGACCGCGAACGCATATGAGGTGTTCAGCGTATCGCTCGCCGACCTTCGCCGGGAGCTGTTCGGGGTTGCCTTGGCCAAAGACGCCCAGTCGCTACTGGCGGAAGCGTGTCTGGTCGAGATCGAGGAACTGCGGGATGAGCATGGCCGAGTTGATGACGAACCGCGCCATCCCGACATCTCTTCGGGACAACCCTGGCCGATCATTCGGTAGCGCTTACGATACCCTGCGGCTTCGTGGATTGAAGACGAGCGTCGCGTCGAGACAAAAATTTCCCCAGACTAAAACCCAGACTAAACGGAAATTTTAGTCTGGGGTAATTTCGGACCGCTCTAGAAATCCGTTACAATTGAAAGAGATAGGTGGCGCGCCCGGAACGATTCGAACGTCCGACCCTCAGATTC
>NZ_JABFDP010000067.1:0-8936 GCF_013179005.1 Bradyrhizobium denitrificans
CGTCAGCTAACGGAATCCATTTATGAGTACAGAACCTAGGCCGTTTCGGCCCTTGCAATCCGGCCGGGGCACCCCATCTAGAGAGAGACGGTGACGTCGAGCTTTGGGGCTCCGGCACCGAGACGACCACGGCAGAGCGGTTGCGCCGGATGTACGCGCGCCCTTTGTTTGTGGTCGTTGGCATTTGTGGCGCCCGCATTGGGGCGGTGCAAGGCGGCACCACAGGCCGGTCTTTTGCACCTCCCGTCGGCTGTGGCGCTTGGCAGTGTGGGATGCGGCAGATATACGCATCCGCACCATGAACGAAGCCCTCAGACCGGCCCCGCCTGTGTCGCCGCAACCCTCTGATATTCCGATCGTTTCGGTGGTCGTCCCGACCTTCAATGAGCGCGACAATGTCACCACGCTGTACCGGCGGCTGGAGACGGCGTTCAAGGATGTTCCCTGGGAGGTCGTGTTCGTCGACGATAATTCCCCGGACGGGACCTGGCAGGTGGTGCGTGACTTGTCGCGCAATGACCCCCGTGTGCGCTGTATCCGCCGCATCGGCCGCCGCGGCCTGTCCGGCGCCTGCATCGAGGGCATTCTTGCCGCCAGCGCGCCGTTCGCGGCGGTGATCGACGCCGACCTGCAGCATGACGAGACCCAACTGCCGAAGATGCTGGCGCTGCTTCAGAGTGGCGCGGCCGAACTGGTCGTCGGTAGCCGCTATATCGAGGGCGGCAGTGCCGCGAGCTTCGACAGCAAGCGGGCCGGGGCCAGCGCCTTCGCCACCGAGATCGCGCGGCGCGCGCTCAAGGTCGAGGTCAACGATCCCATGAGCGGCTTCTTCATGATCCGCCGCGATCGCTTCGAGGAGATCGCGCCGAAGCTGTCGACGCAAGGGTTCAAGATCCTGCTCGACATCATCGCCAGCGCCGAGGGCGGCCTGCGCACCGTCGAGGTGCCCTATACGTTCGGCTCGCGCCTGCATGGCGAGAGCAAGCTCGATTCCATGGTCGCGCTCGACTTCCTCGGTCTCGTCCTTGCCAAGATGACCAACGACGTGGTGTCGCTGCGCTTCCTGCTGTTCGCGATGGTCGGCGGCACCGGCCTGGTCGTGCATCTCGCCACGCTGTTTCTCGGTCTCAATCTGTTCGACCTGCCGTTCGCGGAAGCGCAGGCGCTCGGTGCTTTCGTCGCGATGACCTCGAACTTCATCCTCAACAACTTCCTCACCTATCGGGACCAGCGGCTGAAGGGTCTCGCCATCCTGCGCGGCCTGCTGATGTTCTATCTGGTCTGCTCGGTCGGCCTGCTCGCCAATGTCGGTGTCGCCTTCTCGGTCTATGATCAGGAGCCGATCTGGTGGCTGGCGGGCGCGGCCGGCGCGCTGATGGGCGTGGTCTGGAATTACGCCATCTCCGGACTGTTCGTCTGGCGCAAGCGATGACCCCTGCGGCAGGCGCCGACGACGCCCGCTTCGTCCGTAATGTCTGGCTGACCGTTGCGGGCCTCGTCGTGCTCCGGTTGATCGCCGCAGCGGTCACGCCGATCACCTTCGACGAAGCCTATTACTGGATGTGGTCGAAGCATCTGGCGGGCGGCTATTACGACCACCCGCCGATGGTCGCATGGGTAATCCGGCTCGGTACGCTGCTCGCCGGCGACCGCGAGCTTGGCGTGCGCCTGGTCTCGGTCCTGCTCGGTCTGCCGATGACCTACGCGGTCTATCGCAGTGCTGAGATCCTGTTCGGCAGCGTGCGGGCGGCCGCGACTGCGGCGCTGTTGCTCAACGTCACCTTGATGGCGGCGGTCGGCACCCTGATCGTCACGCCCGATGCGCCGCTGCTGGTGGCATCGAGCTTCGTGCTGTTCTTCTGCGCCAAGGTCCTGGAGACCGGCAGGGGCGTCTGGTGGCTCGCCGTCGGTGCGGCGGTCGGCGCGGCGCTGCTGTCGAAATACACCGCGATGTTCTTCGGCGCGGCCATCCTGATCTGGCTTGTGGCGGTGCCGAAGCTGCGGCCCTGGCTGGCGTCGCCCTGGCCCTATCTCGGCGGCCTCCTGGCGTTTGCGATCTTCTCGCCGGTGATCCTGTGGAATGCCGATCATCAATGGGTGTCGTTCATCAAGCAGCTCGGCCGTGCCCGGATCGAGGACTTCCGTCCCGTCTACATCGCTGAGCTGATCCCGACCCAGTTCGCCTTCGCAACGCCGCTGGTCTTCATTCTCGGCGTCATGGGGCTGTATGGACTCGCGCGGCGCCAGGCAGGCGAGGCGCCTGCGCGCGTGCTGGTCGAAGCCATGGTCTGGCTCATCGTGGCCTATTTCTGCTGGCATTCGCTGCATGCCAGGGTCGAGGCGAACTGGTTCGCGCCGATCTATCCGGCGTTCGTCGTGGCGGCGGCCGCCGCCGCGCACCTCGTCGTCTGGCACCCGCGCGAGCAGCGCACCGTGGCGTTCTGCCTGCGCTGGGCCGCGCCCGCCGGCATCGTGATGTTCGTCGCGCTGATCGTGCAGGCCAATACCGGCTGGCTGTCAGGCTACCGGCGCGATGCGACCGTGCGCAGCGTCGGTGTCGGCTGGCAGCCACTGGCCGCCGCGGTCGAGGACGCGCGCAAGCGCGCCGGCGCGTCCTGCGTGCTGGCGATGGATTATGGCACCACGGCGTGGCTGTCGTTCTATCTCCCGAAGGGCACCTGCGTGCTGCAGCCGATCCAGCGCATCCGCTGGGTGAATTTTCCGGAGCCCGATCCGCGACAGCTTTCAGGCACGCAATTGTTCGTCGATGAGGCGCAGATCGGCCTGCGGTTCTACGTCACCGAGACCTTCGCCGCGATTGCCAAGATCGGCGAAGCCGAACGCCGGCGCGGCCCGCTGACGATCGAGACCTACGCATTCTATGCGGTCAGCCGGCCGCAGCGCGAGGTCCTCGACCGCACGCCGCCGCCGGAGCTGCAGCGCTGACCTGCCTCAAGCCTGCTGCGGAATGATGTCGGGCAGCGCCTTGTCCTGCCCATGGATCGCGACCATGTTGATGCCGGCGTCGACGATTCTGTAGCCGCGGCGATCGAGCCATTGCCGCAGCGCCTCCGCATCGGTCTTGATCTTCTCGATCAGCATGATCGGCGCGCAGCGCTCGATCGTCGCCGCAGCACCTTCGAGTGCCTCGAGCTCCATGCCCTCGACATCGAGCTTGATCAGGTCGCAGCGCGGCAGGTTGAAATCGTCGAGCGGAAGCCTGCGCACCTGCACGGTGTCGTTGGCGTAGTCGATGGCCTGGCCGATGAATTCGGTATTGGGACGTTGGCGGAGCTCGAGGCTGCCGAAGCTCGATGGCGTCAGATAGTTCGGGCTGGGGATGTCGAGCACGCCGCCCTCCGAGGACACTGCCGCGTGGATGGCGATCGCGTTGAAGCAGTTGTTGATCGCGATGTTGCCGGCGAGCGCGTAGTAGATGCGCTCCTGTGCCTCGATCGAGAGCACCGATCCCCAGCCGGTCATCGCCTTCGCCCATTCGACGGTGTGGACGCCGATATTGGCGCCACAATCGATCGCGACCGCGCCATCACCATAATGACGACGACGCACGCCGAGCATGCGGACCGCGAGCTGGATCTCGGCGGGATCGAAGGCGCCGGTCTCGAGCATCTGATAGCCGACGCCGTAGCCTCGGTTGGCGTCGACCATGCGATAGTCGAGCCGGTTGACGATCATGGTGCCGTGATTGGTGGCGGCGAGCACAAAGGCAAGCTTGCGGTCGGCGGTCTGCATGAGGGCCTCTTCAATGGTCGCGGCAGGGGCGGACGCAATACGATTGCCGACGGAATGTTGTTGGGAATCGTTCACTACCATATTGCCGCGGCTGGTCGCAGCTCCGGGACTCCGGATTGTTACGGATGGTCCCCCGCGCGGCCGTCGTCGTCATGGCTCCGCGACTGTCGCCGCTTGTCGAGAGCCGATCGCTGGTGTCCGCCGCGCTGGCTCATTGGTTAACGAGACCGGTGGCTTCTGATGAATGCTCTGGGACAGAAAACAGCCGCGACTCCGCAATTGTCCGGGCGGTTTTCTGGGGGCTCACGGTCGTTTTGCCCTGTTTCTGCCCTGTTTTCCGGCAAAACAACCCTTCATGGTTAACTCGCCCCTAATTCGCCAAAACTTAATCAGCATTTAACTAAAAGTCGCCTTAATGAAGCTCTGTGCTTCTGCGAGATGCAAGTGGTAACCCGCGACGCATCGAGCCGAATAGTCAAGTCTTCGTTCGGGCGTGAGTGATGAGTAACAGTCGAGCTGCGTTGGCCGCACGAAACCGCAGGAAGTCCTCCCTGACAGCGTTCTCTCACAAATTGATCGGTGGCGCGGCAATCGCATGCCTGATCGGGGGCTGCGCTGTGACGGTCTACACCAAGATCATCGCGGCCGATGCCTATCCGACCTTGGGCAGTATCGAGCAGGATGAGCCGGTCGTGCGTCCGGCGCCGCGGCTGGCCACGCGCAGCGCGTCGGATGCCGTCAGCGACGCGTTCTCCGCCTTCCCGCAATCGGCGCCGGTGACCAGCGTCGCAGCGATCACTCCGCAGATGTTCAACGACCGCTTTGGCGCGGCCGTGCCACAGGGTGTCGCCTCCAATGCAGCCGCTGGCGCGCCGCCGCTGCCGAAGTTCGCCGAGGCCGCCCCGCTTCAGCCTGAGACAAAGCAAGCTGAGACAAAGCAAGCGGAGACCAAGCAGGCAGAGACGAAGCCGGCCGAGCCCGCCAAGGTCGCCGAGGCCCCGAAGAAGGACGCCCGCCCGCCGATGCGGCTGGCGCTCGCCAACACCAATGCCAAGCCGACGGCTCAGCCGCAGGCCGCCACGCCTGCCCAGGCAGCCGAGGCCAATGGGCCAAAGGACGGCTTCTCGCTGCGGGCGATGACCGAGCGCGCGAAGGCCGCGGTGCTGTCGATCGCCGGCGAGCGGCATTCGATCCAGGAGAAGCTCTGGGGCAAGCCGGAGAACCAGGATGGCGGTCTGCTGGCCTATGCCTCGGCTGATTCCAACATCACCGCGACGATGGCCAAGGACCCCACCAGAGGCGGCCGTCCGCCTTATGATCTGAGCACCGCGGTCTATGACATCTCGGCCAAGGCGGTCTACCTGCCGGACGGCACCAAGCTCGAGGCGCATTCGGGCCTGGGCGAGAACCTCGACAATCCGCACTCGGAAAAGATCAAGATGCGCGGCGTCACGCCGCCGCACATCTATGAGCTCAAGCCGCGCGAGGCGCTGTTCCATGGCGTGCCGGCGCTGCGGCTGAACCCGATCGGCGGCGAGGACGCCATCCATGGCCGTAACGGCCTGCTGGCGCATACCTTCATGCTCGGACCGAACGGTGACTCCAACGGGTGCGTGTCGTTCCGCGACTACTACGCCTTCCTCGATGCCTACAAGAACAAGGGCATCCGCAAGCTCGCCGTCCTCGCCCGCATCGACTGAGCGCACACGCGTTCTTCGGTCGGCATTCCGTGACGGGCCAAAGCGCGCGGGCTCTCGACGGGGTGTGGGACTTTGACGCGACGCCAGTCGCGTCGGCGACGCTTATCAGGGACAGTGCTGGGGAGGGGAGTGTCGGCGCCGGACAGATGTCGCGGCGGCGTTGTGATTCGCCTGCAGCTTGACGGCTGCAAAGAAATCTGCGCATAGCTCTGCCCCATCGCAATGACCGCCGCCATTGTCGGCGCGCTCTTGAGGACCACGACCGTGTTGAGCCTACGCTCACATCTCGCGAACGCCGCCACCAACGAACGACCGTTTAATCGGTCGGGCGATTGGTCGGGCATGCGTGTCGCCTGTCAAGGTCCGAAAGGTCTGTTGACGGTCCTGACCTGGTCGGGACCCCGGATTCCAACAAGAGCATAACAGCGGCGGGACCTCACCCTCCGCACCATCGAGCGGAGGGTCCGATGACCCGGACAAGCAGCGAACACATCGACACTTGCGACATTGCGCGCCTGCTGGCTTCGCCGGTGGCGACAGCCTTCGTGCGCATCGTGATGTCGTGCCGCGGCGTCACCGAGGCACGCGCCCGGCAGATCTATCTCGACTACATCAACCGGGTCGGGCCCGCCGGCGCGCCGTCGGCGCCCGACTGATCGCTCGCGTCCGGACCGTCATCCGCGCGCCAACGAATCTCGTTACGGTTCAATGCAAAGGAGGTCGACGATGTCAGTGCCTCATCCAGCTCTCGTTCTCAACGCCGACTTCCAGCCGCTGAGCTACTTCCCGCTCTCGGTGTTCAGCTGGGAAGACGCGATCAAGGCTGTCGTCAGCGAATCTCACGTTGTCGTCGCGGAATACGATCGCGTCGTTCGCAGCCCGAGCGTCACGATGCGGCTGCCGTCGGTGATCGCGCTGCGCGATTATGTCAGGCCGGCGATGCGCGTGCCGTTCACGCGCTTCAACGTCTTCCTGCGCGATCGCTTCACGTGCCAATATTGCGGCGGCCGTTATCTCCATGGCGAGCTGACGTTCGATCACGTGGTGCCGCGCGCCGATGGCGGCGAGACATCGTGGACCAACATCGTTGCCGCCTGCAGTCCCTGTAACGCGCGCAAGGACCGGCGCCACCTCAAGCCGCGGCGGCCGCCGTTCGAGCCGACGCGGCACGAGCTGATGGCAGCACAGCGCCTGTTCCCGCCGCGATTCCTGCACGACACCTGGCAGGACTATCTGTACTGGGACGCGGAGCTGGAGCGGTGACCGCCGCGTAGCCCGGATCAGCCCTCGCCGCCGACCGAAAGCGGCGGTGTGGGCGACATCCGGGGTCTCACGCGGCGCGCGTGTGAGCCCGCATGTCGCTGCGCTGATGCGGGCTACGGGGCGCATGCCATCCCGCGATCGTGGATGGTGAATGGTTCTAATTCGTCAGATGATGGAGCGGATTGGCATCGTCGTAAATTCGGTCTCATTATTTCGGATGAACCCGCTACGCGGCTGCCCCCGGAATCCATAACCACGATCGCCCGTGATGTGCGCCGACGATGCCACATCGGCACGATGAAATGTCCGCCACGCGCGTCTCACTTTACAAATTCAATAAATCCTGTAAGAGCACGCGCCAATATTCGTCAGCGGACATCCGCAGCGAGAGAGCCATGCCGAACCCGAACGCAGGACTGATGCAGACCATCGCGCTGCCGCATTGCGGCCGCCGTGATCTGTTCGTGCGCGTGCCGGCGGTCTCCGCAAGCGCCGCGCTGCTACGCACCGATCAACCAGCAGCATAATTGAGGCAGCGGTCCGTCCCTCTGCCTTCGAGGCCAGAGAGACGATCCACTGGGCGACCTCCCTTCGCGGGACAGCATCCTCAAAATCATCTCTCTGCATAATTGGTCATCCGGCCCCGGGGCCGTGTGACGTCAATCGCGGCTGCGCCTGTTGGCGTTGTCGTGTCATGCATGAGCGAGATGAGGAGGATCCGATGCGAGCCGATCCCTACAAAGACCGTGCGCGAGAGCTGGCCATCGAGGCCGGGCTCGATCCGGATGCGCGGATCGAGCGGCCCGGGCAGCGCGCGATGCCGTTGTGGTGCACGTTCCGCGACGCCGCGCGCAAGGAGCAGCTCGCGCGCGAGGCCAAGACGCTGGCCGATACGGTCGCGAGCCGGCCGCAGGCGGCGCAGTATCAGAACAGCCCGCTGAAGGTGTTCGGGAGCCACGAGGAGGCAACCATCGCGCAGATGAAGAACTGCATGAGCGTCGGCAATGCTGTCGCCGGCGTGATCTGTGCCGACGGTCACCTCGGCTACGCCCAGCCGGTCGGCGGCGTGATCGCCTATGAGAAGCAGATCAGCATCTCCGGCGTCGGCTTCGACATCGGCTGCGGCAACATGGCGGTGCGGCTCGACACGCAGTTCACCGCGATCGAGGACAAGGTCGGCACGATCATCAAGGACGTGTCGAAGGTGATCTCGTTCGGCGTTGGCCGCAAGAATGCTGAGCGTGTCGAGCACGAGCTGTTCGACGATACCGATGCCTGGCGGGAGTCCGACATGGACGCCTACCGGCAGAAGGCGGTGGCGCAGCTCGGAACGGTCGGCTCGGGCAACCACTATGTCGATCTGGTGCGCGACGAGAAAGGCTTCGTCTGGGTCGGCGTGCATTTCGGCAGCCGTGGCCTCGGCCACACTTCGGCGACGCGCTACCTCAAGGCCGCCGGCGGCAAGGACGGCATGAACGTGCCGCCCGCCGTCGTCGACGAGGAGTCGGAGATCGGGCAGCGCTACATCGCCGCAATGCAGCTCGCCGGGCGCTATGCCTATGCGGGCCGCGAGTGGGTGGTGGAGCGCGTGCGCCAGATCATCGGCGGCGCGGTCACCGACAGCGTGCACAACCACCATAACTACGCCTGGCGTGAGACCCACGACGGGCGTGATCTGTGGGTGGTGCGCAAGGGCGCCACGCCGGCCTTTCCGGGCCAGCGCGGCTTCGTCGGCGGCTCGATGGGCGACGACGCGGTCATCATCGAGGGCGTCGAGTCGGAGGAGGCGAAAGCCTCGCTGTATTCGACGGTGCACGGTGCTGGCCGTCTGTTCGGACGGCGCGAGGCGAAGCGCCGCTTCACGCGTGTGGAGATGGACGAATGGCTGCAGAGCCGCGGCGTCACCCTGATCGGCGCCGATCTCGACGAGAGCCCGATGGCCTATCGCCGTCTGCCCGAGGTGCTGGCCGAGCACGCCGGCTCGGTGAAGGTCGTGCACACCTTGCGGCCGTTCGCCGTGGTGATGGCCGGCGAGGGCGAGTTCGATCCGTTCAAGGATTGAGCGGATCCAAGTAGCCCGCGTAACCCGCATGAGCGCAAGCGACATGCGGGTTCACCGACGCGGCGCGTGAGACCCCGGATGTCGCCTCCGCCTGCGCCCTGAAGCGCGCAAGCGGAGGCTCATCCGGGCTTCTGTAACGGGCCTTGGTTTGTCAATCC
>NZ_JABFDP010000068.1:0-6342 GCF_013179005.1 Bradyrhizobium denitrificans
TTAGATTATGCGTCAAGTGTCCTGTTAGCTGGATGACTCTGATTCTGTGGCCTTTCTGGCTGCATCCTGCATTTTGGGTGTATTTTTGGCTTTGAATCGCAGCCGGTGGGAGTCAATCCCGATGTCTTTCTCGACGGAAGCGATAGTCGCGCTTTGATGCGCGTAGTGCTTTGGCGATAGCCTTGTTGATGTCGTCGAGATTGCAGGACTCCGGGTGGAACTTGCGGCCAGCCCATCGATGCATGGCTTCGTGTTCTTCATGATCGGGGTCGAGCCAGGCTTCGAGGAAGTTGGCATAGCCTGAAGGCCCACCAGAGTCTTCGGGAGGACCTGAACGTTTGGCGGCGACGCAGCGCGGATATTTGGTCCCCTCCTCGCGCGCGACGCGCTCCAGCCGCAGCCGATGACGCCAATTGTCGCCAAAGTCGTATTCGTAAAGGATCGTAAGAGGGCTCTCGTCGGGATCGTAGGGAAAGTGAAGGTCGATCATCCTGACCTCGGTCGCCTCGAAGATCCGGCTGTCGGACAGGCCGTCCTCATTGAACTCCGGGGCCCCGTAGATGAGACCGCCGATATTGAACTGATGCAAATGGCTGTCGGTCCAGCCGAAGGCGGCTTGCAGCACCTCGTGGAGTTGGGCGAGGTTGAGAGTGATTGGCAGCTCGAGAGTGCGGCTGATCCTGGGCTCGATGTCGAGGATATGAACCTCGGCGCGCACAATGAAGCTGTCTGGATCGAAGGGGTCAAGCATGCCGCAGATCATGCCGCGCATGATTGTCGCAGGCAATGGATGGGGCGACAAATATCCTTCGGCGAGCGCGGCGACACGAAGCGGCAACGTAGACAACGTCAGGATTTCGGCCCGCGAGCGAGCGGCACTGGCTTCGCAGCGCGATCGCGCTCGGCGATCAGGCGGGCGTTATGACGCTTCTGCCGCTCAACCTCCGTTTCGGCTTCGAGGATGCGCTTCAGCAGTGCGGCATTTTCCGTCACCATGCGCCGCTCTTCGATCTGCAAGACCTGGATCAGAGTGCGCTGCTGGGCGAGTTTGTCTTCCCAGGCCGCCAACTTTTCGGGGACGATCTTGCGATCGCTGGCGCGACGCAACTCATCGATCATCGAGCGATGGTTGGTGTAGATGGCGTTACGACCGACACGCGCCTCGCGTGCAAGCGTCGCGACGGTCAGCCGGTAGGATCGCTTTTGCAGGTCCGTGTGTGTGGGCAGACCCTTCACCAGCCGTTCCAGAGCATCGCGCAGCTTGCAGTGGGTGTTGCGCAGGCGTTTTTCGGCAGGCGTGAGGGCCGGCATTTTGCTGGTCTTACGCGTCATGGCGAGCATCCTTTCCATGGTCGAGTTCGCCAAGGATGCGATCGCATTCGGCAATCCGTGTTTCAGCGAGTTGCCGGCTGACCGGGTCCAGGTCAGGATGGCCGAGAAGATCGGCATTGCGATCGCGGCGGGCCTGCCAGACAGGCCTGTGCCTGGCGGTGACGGCGAAGTTGGCGCAGGTGAGACACGTGCTTTCGGTTCTCAGCACAGGATTCGGGCCACGCTCGTCGCCAAAGCAGGCAGCCGTTTCGACGCGATAGACGCAATAGCCCCAGTCGCAGACCCCAAGGCGGAGGTCGGTCTCTTCCATCAGGAAGCGGACATAAGCCTGGACATCGCCGTCGCGTGTGCGTCCGCGGAACTGCGAGCGAGCGGCGATCATGCGTCCACCCTTGCCGGCGAGCGCCGTCGCCGTTAGCACCTCTTCCAGGGCGGCGCAGGTTTCTTCCTGAGTATGCCGGTCGATCAGATCGTCGAGCGCGAAGTCGGTTCCGACATAGCCACGATCGGTCATGGCCCGGGTCACATGACCGAAGTGCGCCTGAAGCGCATGCAGGCCTGTGCGGTCGCGTTTGCCGACGAAGCGGGCAAACGTCTTGCGGCCCTGATGCGTGTTCAGATGCCAAGGCTCGCCCTCGTGGTCCGGCAGGCCGATGAACGGCGCAAACAGATCATTCAGCCGCCTTATGATCGTGGAGCCGACGGGGAGGTCAATGCGGGCGGCAGGACCGACCAACCCGTTGCTGGCCATCGCCAGGAAGAGATCGTCTCGTCCGCTTTGGGCCCGCAGGCGGGCGGTCAGCCGCTCCATCACCACGACAGCCCGCTCGACGGGTGCCGGCGCAACCCAGCGATGGGCTTCGCCATCGATGCCACGCGCCGTCTTGTAAATCCGCCCGACGAGATAGGCGAAGCTCTCGCTGCCGTCCCCGGCAGGATGCTGCTGGATGCAGCCGACCTGAAGGCCGAGGATCTCCGAGATCCGGGCGCCGACAAGATAGCTGACCACCACAAAGCAGGCGTCGTAAATGCGATCGGCGACATAGCGCAGCTGCTTGGTGCTGGTGACCGGCGCCTCGTGCCAGGCAGCTTCCTCCCCAGGCAGTGTCGCGAAGGTGAACGGCGCGATTGCGTCGGTCACGATGAAGCCGGCCTTCGTCTGGCTGATCCCGTTAGCGAGCGCATGGTCATAGACGGACTGCGCCTGGGCCTGCAGAGCGATGACGTCGTCGGCCGGGGTCCCGATCAGTCGCAGCGCCGCCGAGACCAGGGGCACAGCGATCGCGTCCGGCGTATAAGGCAGCCAGCCCCGGTCGCGGCGAACGAACGGCGGCGCGATCCCCGGGAATGGATCGGCGATCGCCACTTCCGGGAACTTTGCTCCCTGCAGATAAAGGCGCGTCAGCAGATTGGCGTGGTTTTGCAGCGTGGTGCTCTTCAGCGGCTTACCCGGCTTGCGGCCCGGACGCTGCGCCATCGCCGTCATAAACCGGTCGCAGGCGTCGCGGTCGAGATCGGCAAAGCACCGATATCCCTGCGCCGCCATCCAGCGGATCAGCATCCGCAACCTATTGAAGACGGAGACGATCGTCATTTCATGAGCGTTGCGGTACCCAGGAGGCGGGTCGAGCTTCAGGCTCCACAGGAACAGCTTCGCCGCCTCTCGCCAGTCAGCCCATCGCGGATCACTGAACCGGCTGTCGTCAGCAAGAACAAAACTCCAGTCGAGCGAGAAGTCAGCTCGGTTGCTGCCAGGGCGACGCCCGTCGAGATGCCAGACCTGATCCAACCACACCGAGCGTGTCGAGATCCGAAGCGGCGCACGTGCTTCGGCGGGAAGAGGGAATGCCGTGGAAGCCGTCATCGCTCACTCCAGCGGCGGAAGCGGTGCGAGGGCCAGCATTCGTTGATCGGCATCACCTCGCAGTGTTTGCGGGAAGTCCGGCAGGATGTCGTCGACCAAGATGCGCAGGCTCGGCGCATACAGGAGCTCGAAGCGACGCGGATCAATGCGTTCACGCGCCCGCTCCAGTTCGCCGATCGCCTGAAGGATGCGCGCCATGTGCTCCACATTGATCGGTATGACCAGTCCCGGGCAGCGCAGACATCCGCCGAAGTGCCGGCAGACCCGACCTGCTATCGAGTCTGGTGCTGTGCCCGCGACCGGGTTGAGGCAATCATGACTGAACGGAACCGTCGCATTGCTCGCCAGCGCAATCCGGTCGCGCTGCGCCCGATCCTCGCAGTTCACCTTCGCGCCGACGATCCAGCCGAGCATCAGCTCCTGCAATCGGGCGATTGTCTCGCGCTGGATGCGGCGCGTCTGCGGCCCCTTGATGTAAAGCTCGGTCGTGTCGGCGCGGACATGGTTGAGCACATCCTGTGTCGCGACGATGTCGCCGCCAGACGCCTTGTAATATTCGGTGGCGACGCTGCCGCGCAGCAGAACGGCGGCAAAGTCCGGCAAGAGCTGACGTGCGCGCTCCGGTGCAGCCTTGTTCCAGATGGCGATCCGGGCATTGGAGCGTTTGATGAACGGCTTCAGGGCGTGCGACAAGGTCGCTTCCGCAATGAGCGTGACCATATTCTTCTTCTCGCTCTTCACCAGGAACAGGCGGTTTCGATCCTGCCGGCTGGCCCGGGCTACGAGCGGCGCCGTCATCGCCAGCAACCTGTCGATCAGATTCGGCGCCGCGTAGCGGCGTCGGCGGTCGAACGATCGCCTTTGCGCGCGTTTCACCTTGGCGCCGGCCCGAGGCTTGGCCCACTCGACGATGATACGATGCTCGTCGAGCGGATGTGCCACCTGGCAATCGCGCGTGATGAGCCGCAGCGCATCCGGATTGCCCGCCGTCTGGATCGAAAGCGCGATGAAGAACGCCGCGACCGTCTCGCCGGTCAGGTGCATGTAGCCGCCAAGATGACGAAGCCCGCCATGGCGGTTGGCCGCCGATATGTTGATGCCGCTACGGATCGCTTCCGTGCGCGACGGCAGGACACCGTCACCCACGGCTGCAAACGCCCGGATCAGTTCGCAAAGCTCGGGATCGACGCCATCAACCGGCCCGCGCGCCCCAATGATCTTCCGCCCAGCCTCGAAGCGATCCCATGCCTCGTCGATCTCCTCATAGCACGCGCGCAGGATCGCTTTGAGGTCCCCTCCGCCAAGGCGCGGCCGGGTATCGGCAATGCGGTTCGGCCAGACCCGCCAGGGGAAGTCGATCCGCGACAGCAGCCGGGAGGGATGCCGCCGCTTGGTCCAGTCGATCATCTGGCGAAGCTGCATGAGCACATTCGCCCGCGAACCCTTCGACCAGGGCTGGTTGGTCTGTCCTGCGACCTGGCGATCCAGCCATGCGATGTAGCGCCCAACCATCGCACTGGTCAGATCGTTGACCGACAGAACAAGACCGTCCTCCGCCACGAAGCGCGCAAAGGCGCGCAGCGCCATCCAGCAATGACGCTGCGTGTCCCGGCTCGAGGCGGCATGATGATGACGGAAGGCATCGGCCAGAAGAATCGCGATGCCCAACGGCAAACCGAGGCTGCCGAGATCGTAGCGTTTCACAACCTCGCCCCAGCCGTCGCGGAAGACGACGATGGTATCGGCTGGCTGATCCAGAACGATCGGCGCCGCAGCCGACAGCCTCCGGTCGATGCGCTCGCGTCTAACGGCCATCGGGGACCAACTCGCCATAGAGATAGTCGATGCCGTCGGCGAGGTCCCGCCCATTCAGCTCAACGCAGCGCAGGTAGATCGACGTGCTCTGGATCGAACTGTGACCCAGCAGGACCTGCACGATCTTCAGCGGATTGAGGTCGGGCGTGGTCGCTGCCTGCCTCTGCAATCGCACCAGCATCGTCATCGCAAATGTATGCCTCAGGTAATGTAATGTTCCGGTCACGCCAGCCGCGCGGAATGCCTCGGCAAACACCGCCGTCAATCGCGCCTTGCTGACCACATTTCCCTGGGTGTTGAGGAACAGAGCCGAAGGCGGCCGATAGTCGGGCCTCCCTCGACGCAACGCCCGGACCTGCGGCGTGCGAACCTCGTCGATGTAGCGCTGCGTGCGGTCGACCAGGCGAATCGGCGGGTAGATCGTGCGCGGCTTGTCACCCTTGGTGATCGTCAGCGGCACGCCGATCAAAGGATGATCCTCGTCGTCAAGATGCGCCGTCTCCGGAACCTGGAAGACCGCGAGGCCGCAAAGCTCCTTGCGCCGCAGTCCCGTCGCCAGCGCCCATTCCGCCATCAGGCGGTAGGGCATATCCAGATGCGCAAAGACGCGACGCAATTGATCGACACGCAACGGTCTCGGCAAACGCTCGTGCTCCGCTACCGTCAGGATGTTTGCCGCCATGACGCCTGGACGCGCATCGACATGCGCCAGGAACGATTGTCGCCGGCCGGAGCCCACCCGCACATCGACAAAGTGGAACGGCAGGCTCTCGATCCAGCCACGGCCTTGCGCCCACGCATAGAACCGGCAGACCGTGCGGACCCGATCGTTCACCGTCGAGCGCGCGTAGGGTCGTTTCGTATGCAGGCTCGGCTGTGACAGCATGCGATTGCGCCAGGCCGCAATCTCGGCCTCGCTCACGCTGTGCCAGTCGAGCTCAGACTGCTCCAGGCTGTCGAACCAGTCGTGAAGATGCTCGCCGTAGGTTCTGACCGTTTCCGCCGCGTGGCTGCGGCCGGGTATCGTCGCCAGCTCCATCAGCCAAGCGAACGCGGGCTCGATGATCGCCATCCGTTCCGACACCAAGATCGGAAAGCCGGCCGGGATTGCAGCATAGCCCATCGCTGCCCTGATGATCCGCACCACGCTCTGTCCTCTTTGCTCACGACCTTTCCAAATGGCAAACGACACCCTGGAGGGCGCAAGCCCTTCCATCAGCAACAAAGAGACAGTTTCTCGAGCCAGCTGTTATCTAAGCGGAGCGCCTTCGGCGCACTCTTTTGTTTTATTGCGAGGGGTTCCCCTCGCGCTCTCCCGTTCGCCACGTGGC
>NZ_JABFDP010000069.1:0-5975 GCF_013179005.1 Bradyrhizobium denitrificans
CGCCCGGAACGATTCGAACGTCCGACCCTCAGATTCGTAGTATGAATTCGGGGTTTCTCGGCAGCACTCGTTGACACGTCGCCATACTCTCGCCCTCCCAATAAGCTACTGATCAATCGCGATTTTTCGCGCCACGGCGTAGCCTGGCGTAACGCGACCTCGATAATTCTCATCAAGGACTTCCCCAGACTAAACCCAGACTAAAAATGGTGAAGGCAACCATGGCTGATCAGCGCGAAATTCTCACCGACAAAAGCATTGCGCGTCTGTGCCCGGAAGAGAAGCAATACAAGGTGCGCGATAGCGAGCTACCGGGATTTTTCGTGCTCGTGGGCAAGCGCCGGAAGACTTTCATGGCGCAAGGTGAGTTCTGGCGTGATGGCGTTCGTGAATTCTCAGCCCAGGTAAAGCTCGGCGATTTTGGCGAGATGACCACACGCCAAGCGCGAGGCAAAGCCAAGGAAGCACTCGGGTCGATAGCCAAGGGCCAACGTCCTGGTGAGGCTCCGACGATCAAGCCAGGCTCGATAACGCTTCGGCAGGCTTGGGAGCGCTATCGGGATGTGCATATGAAACGTAAGGGTCGAGACTCAGGGACCATTGGAAATTATCGAGATCACATGGAGCGGCTGTTCAAGGACTGGCTCGATATTCCGCTTGCTCGGCTTGGCCGACAGCCGAATCTTGCTGTTGAACGCCACGACAAGATTACGAAGGAAAATGGCCCCTATATTGCCAATGGGGCTATGCGCAGTCTGCGGGCAGTCTACAACCACGCACGGAAAAGTAATACCGATCTCCCTGCCGCGAACCCCGTCTCTGCGATCGATTGGAACACGGAGCATCGACGCAACACGGGGATGGGACCACACGACATCAGCGCTTGGCTTAAGGAGCTTTACGCACTGGACAACCCGGTAAGGCGGGAATTTCACCTTTTGACACTTCTCAGTGGATCACGACCAACAGCGCTTAAAAAAGTCCGCATCGGGCACATCGATCTACGAGGACGGCTCATCCATATCCCTAAGCCCAAAGGTGGAGAGGAGAAGGCATTCGACATCCCGCTATCGCGGCCGATGATCCGCTGCATCATCCGCGCAATCAAGTGGGGCCGGATCATGTATCCCGAGCAAGGGAAATCGTGGTTGTTTCCAGCCGACAGCGAACCAGGACATCTCGTGGAACACAAGGAAGAGCGAAAGGTCCTCTCCAAATGGGGCAACGATCTGCGGCAGAGCTATCGCACGCTCGCCCAAGCGGTAGGGGTTTCAGAACTCGACATTCATCTGTTGATGAACCATTCGCTCCCCGGTGTGAACGCCGGGTACATTACGCGCGACCGTTTGCTAAGGGATCACTTGCGCCAACAGCAGCAAAGAATTTCGGAATTGATTGCTCATAGTGTCTTGACGGAGCGAGATCCTTCAATTGTCCGGTGGCTTGGAAGCGCGAACGTCGAGGAGACTGCGGGTCGAACTGAGACACGAGATCAATCTGAGACCATGTCGATGGCTGCATAGCAGCAAGCTGGGGCTCGTGCTTGTGCGGCGCACTCCGAGGGCACCTATCAGTGGAAGCGTTGGTGCCTAGGGAGGGAATCATACGCAACCACCGACACGACGAACCGCTGTTTGTCCTTAAGATGGTGGCGTGAGTACCTAGCACGGCTGTAGAGGTTCGCCACATCGCGAAACCCGCTATCGCGGAAGCCCTGTTGTGTTACTGGCGGGCAGTCCAACTCGCTGGGAAGCAGCTTTGTGGCCTGCCAGGAGCCGACGCCAGTCTGGACCGCTGGATAGGTTCAAGTGCTGGACACGCAACACCCGATTCTTGCGACTGGTGGAGCGCACGATTCCTCGGTTGGCGGCGTAAGCCGGTCATTGCCCAGAGAATGATTGCTGACAGTCGACTAGTCAAACGGCAGATGTACGGGCGCGCTAAGCTCGATCTCCTTCAGGCCACGCTGATTGGCGCGCCATAAAAACAAACATGATCATCGAATATGCGTCAGAGCCGAACACTGACCCCGCACATGCGAAGTCAATCAAGCACTTGGGACGCCAAGCGGCGTCCGGACCCCACGCCGATCCACACTTGCCCTCGGCAGAGACCACAAATGCTTGCTTTAAAGTCGTCCTGGCCTGATCGCCCCAATGCTAGATCGCGTCAGCGACACACTTTGACGTACACGCAGATCTTCTTGAAATTCTCCCAGCGGCATTGCTGCTCCATCCGGCAGACCTTTGCTTTTTCTCCGATCTGAGCCGCATAAGCAGGGATCGCGCCAACAATCAACGTCGACAGCACCATGCTGAATGTGAAGGCCACTACAAGCCTCATTGAATTCTCCTCTCTGCTAATCGTCTTACCCTTTGGCTTCTAGCGACAGGCTGAAGACGGCACGGCAAAAGCAAACTTACGGCCACTATTGGTCAGGCAGCCATCAACCCAGTTTCCCTTCACTACGTCCTGAAGCGTGATGAGCGTTCCCCCACCATTTGGTCTGCCGTTGCGGAACTGGCCCTCGTACCGGGCCGCTTGCAAGGTCATGATACCATAGCCGTCGGGCTCGCCGCTAACGAGGTTGCCCTCGTAGCGTCCAGTATTCCACTCCTGGGTGCCCCGGCCCATTTGTCGCCCCTGTTTCCAATCTCCGTCGTCTTTCTCAAACGTCTTTCCGCTACGGAGCCACCGCAGCGTCCCGGCGCCTTCTGCCAGTCCATTGACACAGTTGCCCGACCAGCTCGCGGTTTCGCCGGCGAGCGGATGAGGATTCCAAACTTTGCAGTCAGAGCCGGGGTCGGCTACGAAGGCCCCCGTCGAATTCGACTGTGCTGCGGCGACTGAGCAGCTCAGCCAGACCCCCATCAGCACGCCAACGGCCACCCGTGTCACTATGCAACTCCTGGCTTTCGTTCGCGCCTCTCAATGCTGAAGCATTGGTAGGACAACGTCCCGCAACAGCTGTTCGCGGACATCAATAAACTTGTCTCTCAATACGCCCTCGCGATCTATCACATATGTCAGCGGAAAACCGTCCGGCGGCCCAAAGCCGTCTCGTGAAATGCGCTCCAGCGTGGACGTCGGGTATGCCAACGTCTCACTGATCTTGCGCATCTTGCCGAAGTCTTCCGGCCGGTCGGCGCTGATGCCGATCAGCTCCAGTCCTTGTTCGTGATAGCGACGATAGAAGGCATTGAGAATGGGCATTTCCCTTCGGCAGGGCGCGCACCATGTGGCCCAGTAGTTGATCAGTACGACTTTCCCGTGCATTTTACTGAGATCGAACGTCTCGCCACCGAACTCGGACACGATGAGAGGCGGGGCTGCCTGATCGATCGCGGGCGCGGCGCAGGCCGAAGCCCACGTCGCCACCACTATGAGGCCGGCGACAAGAAGGTGCTCCATGCCAATACGTTTGCCCTGCGTTATGGTTGGCATCCTCTCCTCCGATCGATCCAGACTAGAAATTGTAGCTCGCCACAGTCTTGAGCATGTAAGGTGCGATGAGCTGCCCCTGGCTACCATTGTCGTTGATCGCCGCGTTGGTCCGGTAATAGATCGGAATTTCGACGTCGACATAGAACTTGAAGACCCGCTTGTGCTCCTCATCGAGAACCTTTGTGAACTCGATGCCCGGCGAGATCATGAGGCGGTCGAATCCCGTATTGAGCGGGTCGGAGGCCGCGCCGCTATCGCGTTGCCGGTGGGAGGCGATGAGTTGCACCAACGGCTCGATCTTATCAAAGCCGAGCACGTTATAGAGATTGTTGTAGACGACGCCAGCTGCACCATCGACCTGATAGCCAGGCTTGTAGAGCTCATTGAGTCCGGAATCGGGGTTATAGGCCGACTGATAGAGAAACGGCTGTTGCCACCTGATCTGCGAAAAATATTGCCAGGCGTTGTCGCCTGTGATCATTCCGCGATGGAAGGCTCCCAGGATCAGGTCGGTGCTGCCGGAGCCGATCTGGGTATCGCGATCCAATCCGGTTGCGGTAAACGTACCAGTCGGCAGCTTCAATCCGAAGATGATCCCGGTCGACAGATCTTTCGAGAAGCCCGTGTACATCCCCATGACTTCGACATCGCCGAACGACCGTGAATTGAAGGTCTGCGGGGTCGATGGATCATTCGGAAAGTTGGTATCCGTGGTGAAGGCTCGATTGACATAGGGAATGCGCACGGTAACTCCCCAGTCGCGATTGAACATGTATTGCAGCCCGACCGTGAACCAATCAGTCCGAACCTGCTTATCCGCATTGGCGCCGGCCGGTCCTTTTGATCCGCCAATCCAGTTCTTGTTTTGATCGGAATGCCACCACTCGGTAAAAATCCTGCCACCATGGTCGTCTTCCTGGGGCAACAGGCCGCCGCCAACGTCAAAGACGCTGCAGCCGCAAGCACAGGCATTCGCCGGTGTCGACGTCAGCACGGCAAGGAAGCCGAAGGCCACGACGAGAGGTGTGACTAGACTAACCGCTTGTCGCACATACCGGGAGCTGAGGTTCCAAAGGTTGAGAAACATGTCGTCTCCAATGAGATCTGGGGAGCGCGCAATGTCAGAACGAAACGCACGCTGCTGTGATGAGATTTTGGGAAGAAGCGGGCCGACATCCTGGGTTGCGGCCGCGGCTCCTGCTGATTAGGTCATGGTCGCGCTCAGAACCGTCATGCTCAGAATCGGTAGTTCACACCGAGCCGCATGGTCTGTATGGTGAGATCCGCTATCCGCTGGGTCGCCAATAAAGAAAGGAATAGCGGAAGACGAGGACGGCTCAGGCCGTCTGCGGTGGTGCGCGCGCCTGCCTGTTCGAGCCGGGACGTGAGGCTACCCCACCGGGCACTTGCTCGGACCAGTCGACACTCGTGCGGACGCCTTGCGGCAATGCAACCGAAGTCAGCTGCGGTAGATTGAGCCAAGCATCTGCTTGGGCAGCCGCATAGCAGAGAGGACAGCCGCCGTCGCATCCGCTATTGCCATCACTGCCTTGTGAGGGAGGAAAATCTGAATCGTGGTGGCAGATATCGGCCGACCACGCCGGATCAGATGCAGCAACCGCAATAGCGAATGCGGCACTGATCGGCGCGAGAACCTGCACCGCCAGCGCGACCAAGAAAACCGGAAGAAATTTTAGCAGCCGTTGCCGCATCAGCCCACCACTTGCGGCGGAGCAGAACACCGGTTGCGGCAAGTGTCGAGATTGCCTTTCCTAAAGACGCTCATTTTGCCGCAACCGATGCAAAAAAGCCGCATACATGGCGGACGTACAAATCCTGCGTCTGCGCAAGCGTCACCCAATCCAAGTGGGCATTCAAAGTCCCTGCTGCGTCGCAGGGGTCCAACTCCGTCCGGGAAATGCGCTCAAAACAGAAGCACCTCAGAGGTTCAAAGTGTCATCGGATGTCTCGGGTCGGCTATTGCGCAACATCGGCCGGAGCCGAAGAGGCTTGTGGCGAGCCTCAACCACACTCATTGAGTGCATCACTTCTTCAGACGTCGAGACTATGGCGATGGTGACCACCACAGCGGCGCCTACGCTTACGGGCAACAGGTTCGGCAGGATGTGACGTGGTCGACGCACGGATGGGGCACCTCGTCGTGGGCCGTCAACAGCTGTTCGAGACGCCAGGCAAGCCCCCCTTCGAGCCCTCCGGCGGGCCGGGCGCGTTGGAGGCTGGAGCTTCTGGCCCACGAGATGGTCAGGTTGACGTCCCACGAGAGCCTGTCGCGCAAGACGGTGCGGCGGCGCCTGGCCGAGAACGATCTCAAGCCCTGGCGCAGGCGCATGTGGTGCGTTCCAAAGGTCGACGCGGAATATGTCGCGCATGGAGGATGTGCTCGATCTGTACGCCGAGCCATCCGATCCGCGTCAACCTGTGGTCTGCTTCGATGAGAGTCCGGTCGAGCTCATCGGCGAGGTCCGACCACCGATCCCGGCAAAGCCTGGACAGATCGAGCGCTACGATTA
>NZ_JABFDP010000007.1:0-264329 GCF_013179005.1 Bradyrhizobium denitrificans
GAGCGTGCCGCTCGGGTGGTCGGCCCGTTACCCCATCTACAAGACAACGACCTCACACCTGCACCTGCTCCGCCGGCCGGTGCGGCACCAGCGCGGGCGCGGCGTCGGGCGGCCTGGTGTCCAGCTCCTCGATCATGCCGCGTGCGATCTCGCGCTCGCCCATGATGACGACGTCGGCGCCGAGCGACTTGAGATGCTCGACCTCGGCGTCGGAATGCGCCCGCGCCACGATGTGCAGCGCGGGGTTGGCGGCGCGCGCCTGCTCGACGATCTGCCCGGCCTCGAACGCCTCGGGGATGGCGATGACGAGCGCATGGGCGCCGGCTGGATTGGTTGCGCGCAGCACGTGGCTGGCCGCGGCATTGCCCGTGATGGTCTCGACGCCCTCGTCCTTCAATGGCTTGAGGATGTCGTCCGACGTCTCCACGGCCAGCAAAGCGTGGCCGCGCTGCCGCAGGGCCTCGCCGACCAGCCGGCCGACGCGGCCATAGCCGACGATGATCGTGTGCTCGGTGAGCGCGGTCGCCGGGATCTCGGCCGGCGGCGCCGCGGCCGGCGTGGCTGGATCATTGCGGCGGCGCTCCAGCCGCGGCAGCAGCCAGTCGAGGCCCGCGAACAGCAGCGGATTGAGCATGATCGAGATGATGGCACCGGCCAGGATCAGGTCGCGGCCGGCCTTCGGCAGCAGGTTCGTGGCACCGCCGATCTCGGCGAGGATGAAGGAGAACTCGCCGATCTGGGCAAGACTGGCGGAAATGGTGAGCGCGGTCGAGACCGGATGCCGGAACGCGACCACGATCAGGAACGCGGCGAACGACTTGCCGAACAGGATGATGAAAAGGGTCGCAAGCAGCGGCCAGGGCTCGCGGATGATGCTGGCGGGATCGAACAGCATGCCCGCCGAGACGAAGAACAGCACCGCGAAGGCATCGCGCAGCGGCAGCGATTCCTGTGCGGCGCGCTGGCTCAGCGGCGACTCGCCGAGCATCATGCCGGCGAAGAAGGCGCCGAGCGCCAGCGACACCCCGAACAGCTTGGTCGAGCCGAAGGCGACGCCGAGCGCGATCGCGAGCACCGCCAGCCGAAACAGCTCGCGCGAGCCGGTATGGGCAATGTAGTGCAGGATCCACGGGATCAGCCGGCGGCCGACCACGAGCATCAGCGCCATGAACACGCCGATCTTGACGAAGGTCAGCAGCAGCACGCCCGTGAGCCCGAGGCCGAAGCGTGCCGCCAGCGGATCGGCCGCGACCGCCGCGCCGTCGCCATTCTGCAGGCTGGCGAAGGCCGGGATCAGCACCAGCGCCAGCACCATCGCGAGGTCCTCGACGATCAGCCAGCCGACCGCGATGCGGCCGCGCTCGGTGTCCATCAGCCGCCGCTCCTGCAGCGCGCGCAGCAGCACCACCGTGCTGGCGACCGAGAGCGCGAGGCCGAAGACGAGGCCGCCGCCGAGCGACCATCCCATCGCCCAGCTCAAAGCCATCCCCATCAGGGTCGCCACCGTGATCTGCACGATCGCGCCGGGCACGGCGATGGCGCGCACTGACATCAGATCCTTCAGCGAGAAATGCAGGCCGACACCGAACATCAAGAGGATGATGCCGAGCTCGGCGAGCTCGGTCGCCAACGCCTGGTCGGCGACGAAGCCCGGCGTGAACGGGCCGACGGCGACGCCGGCCAGGAGATAGCCGACCAGCGGCGGGAACCGGAACCGCTGCGCAAGGGCTCCGAAGACGAAGGCCAATCCAAGGCCGGCGACGATGGTCGCAATGAGAGGTGTTTCGTGCGGCATCTCGACTTGTTGCACAGGCGGCCATCAGATGCACCGCGACCAATTGTGGCAGAGTTCCGCCACGCGGATGGGGACGATGCGCGAGGGACAGCCGAAATCTGTGGTGAATGACGCGATCCGTTCCGTATGATCGGCGACGAGCCATCACGGGGTGATCAGACACAATGCCCGCCGATCTCGTCCAGACCTTTCGTGCCTTCGCCTACAACAATGCCTGGGCCAACCATCGCCTGCTGATCGCCTGCGGCGAGCTCAGCGCCGACGACTTCGCGGCTGCGCGCACCGGCTTCTTTCCCAGCCTGCAGAAGACGCTGAACCACATCTACATCATCGACCTGTTCTATATCGACGCGCTGGAAGGCGGCTGGCTCGGCCCGATGGCGTGGCAGAACGAGGTGCCGTTCCCGCGCCTCTCCGACCTCGTGAAGGCGCAGAGCGCGATGGACCGCCGGCTGATCGCGTTCTGCGAGGCGCTGACGCCGGCACGGCTCGACGAGACCGTCCGCATCAACCGCGAGAGCCGGGTGCAAAACGAACGCTGCGACCGGCTGCTGCTGCATCTGTTCCAGCACGATATCCATCACCGCGGCCAGGCCCATGCGATGCTGTCAGCCACATCAACCAAGCCGCCACAACTGGACGAGTTCTTTCCGGCGGACGATGCGGCGCTGCGGACGAAGGATTTCGCCGAACTCGGCTTCAGCGAAGAGAAGGTGTGGCGGAGCTGAACGTGGAGCCCGGATGAGCGCAGCGATATCCGGGATCACACAAACAGCGGCGATGGTCCCGGATGTCGCTGCGCTCATTCGGGCTACGCACTCACTTTCAGCGCGAAGCATCGACCCACGCCTGTCGCGCGAGCCGGTACATGACCTGCCGCCGCAGCGGGCTGCCCTCCTCGACGCGCGGATGATCGAAATCCGAGACTTCGTCCCTGATCATGCCGAGCTTGCGCATGACCTTCTGCGAGGCCGCGTTGGCCGGCGCGGCATAGGCGACGATCTGGTCGAGATTCAGTTTGTCGAAGCCGAAGTCCAGCGCGGCGCGCGCCGCCTCCGTGGCGATGCCCTGCCCCCAGGTGGCGCGCGCGAGCCGCCAGCCGATCTCGACCGCCGGCGTGAACGGTGCGTCGAAGAACACCCTGAATAATCCCGTCGCGCCGAGGAATGCGCCGGTGGCCCGGGACTCGACGACCCAGAAGCAGAAGCCGTGCTCGGCCTGATGCGCGATCTGGAAGTCGATCCATTGGTCACACGCCTCGCGCGTTGGCAGCGCGCGGATGAACTTCATCACCTCCGGATCGGCCGACATCGCCGCAAACGGCGCACGGTCGTCATCGCGCCATTCGCGCAGGGCCAGCCGGTCGGTTGCGAGGATCATGGCGTGTCACTCCTTCCGCGGGCAGACGGATGCCTTGGCGGCGGCACGACAGTCGCGGCCCGTCGCGGCCTCCTCCACCTGCTGCGGCGATTGACAGACGTCGCGGCCTGCGTCAACCTGTCGGTAGGTTGATACGACCTGCCGGTTGCGCCCTCTCCTGGGAATGGTGAACGTATCGAGCCCTTACGGCCTCCCCCTTTGCCCGAGCGACCGGGTCAGCAACGCAGCCACCTGACATGCCTGGTTCGCTCCTGCAGAGGATCAAGCGATGCGCGATTTTCGCGATGCCAAGCTTATGGCGCAGACCCTGCGCGACTCCCTGACTACGAAGTCCATCACCATCAGCCACAGTCAGAGCCTGGAGCTGGTCTCGCGGATGTTCGGCGTGGCCGACTGGAATACGCTGTCGGCGCTGATCAAGAGCGGCGATGGCACCAAGCCGCAGCGAGCACCTGTCATTCAGACCACAACGGTCCGGCGTCCCGCCATTCCGTTGCGCGACCTCGTTCCGTTCCCTGGCGCCACCTACCCGCTGTTTGTCGGGCGCGCCAAGACGATCAATGCGCTGAACGACGCCTTTGCCCGACAGACCGACCTCGTGATTGCACTGCAGAAGCAGCGCGCCGTCGACGAGCCCGGCTTCGCTGACCTGCACGAGATCGGGCTGCGCGCCGACCTAATGGAACTCTCGCCGCTGCCGGATGGCACGCTGAAGGTTCAGGTGCGCATCGGCCGGCGCGTCCTCATCAGAGCGTTCAGCAACGACGGCAGCGCCTATGAGGCGGAGGTGTCCGACATCGCCGAGGACGGGGCTGCCGATGCGCCGGATCTGATCCTGCGCGCCGTGACGCGCTTCGAGCGCTACGCCGCGATCCGCAACAGCCGCATGCCCGAGAGCTGGCCGCCGTTCGGTCAGGGACGACAGCCGGGCACCGTGGCCGACACGATCGCCGCGCAGGTGCTGCTGCCGCTCGCTCACAAATACGAGCTGCTGGCGGTGCTCGATCCGATCAAGCGCCTGGAGCTGGTCGAGGCACTGCTGGACGTCACGGCGCGGCCGCTGTCATCCGCGCTGCAGGCGACACGACAGCGTGCGATCGCAAGCGCGCGCGACCGCCGGCATCGCCATGCCACCCTCGAGCATCTGCTGCTCGCGCTGGTCGATGACGACAGCGCCGCTGCGGTGATGAAGAGCTGCCGTGCCAGCCTGAAGCAGCTGCGGACGAAGACCCTCGCCTATGTCGACACTGATCTCGCCCTCCTCGCGGCCGAGGATGGCGAGATCGCGCAGCCGTCGCCGGCGTTCCTGCGCGTCAGCGACCGTGCCGCGCTGGCCGCCCAGGAGGTCGGCTATCCCATGATCACCGGGGCGAATACGCTGCTCGCGCTGTTTCCGGAGACGCGTAGCCCCGCCGCGCGCCTGCTCGCCGAGCACGGCGTGACCCTGGTGCGCGCCGCCAAGGCGGTGGCCGACGGCGTTGGCAAGGAGGAGGCGTGAGCCGGCGTCGCTCCCCGCCCACGATCGTCATTGCGAGGAGCGAAGCGACGAAGCAATCCAGAGTCGAGCACTCGGCTCTGGATTGCGTCGCTTCGCTCGCAATGACGAGAGTTTCGCAGCCCCGATGAGCGCAGCGATATCCGGGGTCACACGACATGCTGCGATGAACCCGGATGTCGCTGCGCTCATCCGGGCTGCGGCCGAAAGCCGTGGCGACATCCGCGCCTCTCGCTACACCGTCTCGCCGCAGAGATCGACGGGCCCATCCGGCCAGGGTCGTCCGAGCAGTTCGGCGACCATGCCGCCGCGGTAGACCAGGGTTTTCCAAGTGCGGTCCTTGTCGAGAAACCGCATCTCGTTCGTCATCGAGCGATAGCCGCTGGACATGTAGACAGGAGGCTCGAACGCGAACAGGATCGAGAAGGGGATCGATCGCTCGCGCAGGTGCTGATGCGCCCTGCCCATCAGCGCGGACGTGACCCCGTCCGCGCTGATCGACGCCGACCGCCACCTCCCCTACCAGACCAGCCATCACCTCGTCGGAACCGACCTTGATGCGACGCTCGTAGATCGAGAGATGGCCGACAATCCGCTGTGCGAGGCGCAGCAGCACCGTCGCGTCGGGAGGACCGTGCTTGCCGTAGTAAAGACCAAGCTCGTCGGGCGCGCCTTCCGGATAGGCCTCGTTCAGAAGCGCGCGGACATCGGCCTCATACGGATCACCGACCCGGACATGCGAAATCAGGATGAGGTCGGTCATCTTTCGGCTTTCCCCGCAATGACGGAGGATAGCTCATCCGGGCTGCGTGATGGCGGGCTCGGCAAGACGCCGATCACCGTCATTGCGAGGAGCGAAGCGACGAAGCAATCCAGAGTCGAGCACTCGGCCCTGGATTGCGTCGCTTCGCTCGCAATGACGGAGGATGGAGTTTCACTTGAAGCGCTTCCTACTTCGCAGGCTCCAGAATCGACACGTAGTTCGCCACTGCGGCGCCGCCCATGTTGAAGATGCCGCCGAGCTTGGCGTTGGGGAGCTGCATGCCTTCCGGCGCCGTGCCAGTGAGCTGCATGGCGGTCATCACATGCATGGAGACGCCGGTGGCGCCGATCGGGTGGCCCTTGGCCTTCAGGCCGCCGGACGGATTGACCGGCAGCTTGCCGTCCTTGAGCGTCCAGCCCTCTTTGATCGCGCGAGCGCCCTGTCCCCTGGGCGTCAGACCCATTGCTTCGTACTCGATCAGCTCGGCGACCGTGAAGCAGTCATGGGTCTCGACGAAAGAGAGATCGGACAGCGTGACACCGGCCTTCTCCAGCGCGCGCTGCCAGGCCACCGTGCAGCCCTCGAAGGCGAGGATGTCGCGCTTGGACATCGGCAGGAAGTCCTGCGCATGGGCCGTGGCACGGACATTGACCGCCTTGGCGAACGAATTGGCGGTCTCGCTGTCGGTCAGCACCAAAGCGGCGGCGCCGTCCGACACCAGCGAGCAATCGGTGCGCTTCAGGGGGCCGGCGACATACGGGTTCTTCTCGCTCTCGGAGCGGCAGAACTCGAAGCCGAAATCCTTGCGCATCTGCGCATAGGGATTGGCGACGCCGTTCTTGTGGTTCTTGGCGGCGATCAGCGCCAGCGCGTCCGACTGGTCGCCGTATTTCTGGAAATAGCCTTGCGCGATCTTGCCGAACACGCCGGCGAAGCCGCCAACCGTGTCGCCGTCCTCCGGCAGGTAGGACGCCTTGAGCAGGTTCTTGCCGATCTCCGGTCCCGGCGTGCGCGTCATCTGCTCGACGCCGACGACGAGGACGATCTTGGCGGCCCCGGCGGCGATGGCGCGAATGCCCTGGTGCACGGCGGCCGAGCCGGTCGCGCAGGCGTTCTCCACCCGGGTCGCCGGCTTGAAGCGCAGCGCCGGATCGGCCTGCAGCACCAGCGAGGCGGTGAAGTCCTGGGCTGAGAAGCCGGCATTGAAATGGCCGAGCACGATCTCGTCGACGTCCCCGGCCGAAATGCCGGCGTCGGCGATCGCCTCATTGGCGACCTTGACGACGAGGCTCTCGACGGTCTCGGCGTCGAACTTTCCAAACGGCGTATGCGCCCATCCGACGATGCTGGCGGTCATGATCTCTCTCCCGAATATGTTTCCGCCCAGATGGCGACGCGCGCCATCCAGGTCCAGGGCTCAAGTGGCGTTCTCAAGCAACGAACTTACCATCAAGTTCATCCTCGATGTGAATCCGGATGATGTCGTCGAAGCTCTTTTCCTCGGTGGTGAAGCCGAGCTCGCGGGCCCGCTTGGCCTCGAAATTCCGCGGCCAGCCGTCGACGATGCCGACGATGAAGGGATCGGGAACCCGCTTGATGCGATTGGCGACGTTGTCGCCGGCGACGCGCCGGAGCGCGGCGATCTGCTCGCCGACGGTCGCCGACAGGCCGGGCATGGTCAGGTTGCGGCGCGGACCGATCTTCGCGGTGTCCATGGTCGCGGCATGCAGGAGGAAGCCGACCGCCGAGCGCGGGGTGGCGTGCCAATGGCGGACGTCCTCGGACACCGGCAGCACCGCCTCCTTGCCGGCCAGCGGCTCGCGCAGGATGTTGGAGAAGAAGCCGGAGGCCGCCTTGTTGGGCGCGCCGGGGCGGACACAGATGGTGGGCAGGCGGATGCCGACGCCGTCGAAGAAGCCGCGGCGGCTGTAATCGGCCAGCAGCAGCTCGCCGATCGCCTTCTGTGTGCCGTAGCTCAACAGCGGCGCATTGACGAACTCGTCGCCGATGGCGTCGGGGAACGGCGCGCCGAACACCGCGATCGACGAGGTGAAGACCAGCCGCGGCTTGTAGCCGTCACCGATCAACCTGACCGCGTCGAACAGCATCCGGGTGCCGTCGAGATTGATACGGTAGCCCTTGTCGAAATCGAGCTCGGCCTCGCCCGAGACGATGGCGGCGAGGTGGAAGATCACGTCGGGACGATCAGCAACCAGCTTCTCGGCAAAGCCGGCGACCGCGAAATCGCCGGCGATGGTCTCGACCTTGAGGCTGGTGTCCGGCTTCGCCGGCGCGACAATGTCCTGCAGGGTCATGCGGGTGATGGCGGCCTCGCCGAGACGACCGTCGCGGACCAGCCGCTCCACCAGCTTGCGCCCGACCATGCCGGCGGCGCCGAGAACGAGAATATGCAAGGGGATGCTCCTTCAAATGCAACGGTTGGGCGCGGTCTTAACTTCCGTCATTGCGAGCGAAGCGAAGCAATCCAGAAGCATCGGAATGGTTCTGGATTGCTTCGTCGCTTCGCTCCTCGCAATGACGAGAGTTGAGATCCGCGTGAGCAGTCGGCGACACCTTAACCCGGCTCACGGGCAAAGCCGCCCTACTCCTTCACTGCGCCGGTCATCGCCGACACATAATGCTCGACGAAGAAGGCGTAAAGGATCACGAGCGGCAGCGAGCCGACCAGGGCGCCGGCCATCAGCGATCCCCATTTGTAAATGTCGCCGTCGACGAACTCGTTGACGATCGCGACCGGCACGGTCTTGTTCGGGGTCGATTGCAGGAAGGTCAGCGCGTAGATGAACTCGTTCCAGCACAGGGTGAACGAGAAAATGAAGGCCGAGATCAGGCCGGGGACCGCAAGCGGCACCACGATCTTGACCAGGATCTGCCAGCGGCTGGCGCCGTCGATCAGGGCACATTCCTCGAGCTCGAACGGGATCGTCTTGAAGTAGCCCATCAAGAGCCAGGTCGAGAACGGGATCAGCAGGGTCGGATAGACCAGGATCAGCGACAGCGGCGAGTCGAACAGGCCATAGGCCTGGATCACCGAGGCCAACGGGATGAACAGGATCGACGGCGGCACCAAGTACGCGAAGAAGATCAGCACACCCACCGTGTCGGCGCCCTTGAAGCGCAGCCGAACGATGGCATAGGCGGCGAGCACCGAGGCGAAGATCGACAGCGTGGTGGCGCCGACCGCGACATACATCGTGTTCCACAGCCAGCGCGGATATTGCGTCTCGAACAGCAGCTTGGAGATGTGCTTGAAGGTCGGATGCACCACCCAGAACGGGTTGTACTTCTCCATGTCGATCAGCTGCTCGTCGGGTTTGATCGACGTCAGCCCCATCCAGTAGAACGGGAACAGCAGCACCACGAGAATGATGAACAGCGGCAGATAGAGCGTGACCAGCCGCCGCGGCAGCGACTCCAGGTAGCTCATGCCCTCGGATTCGTCGGAGCCGGCCGTGGTGGGTGCCTTGGCTTGCAGCGCGGTGTCGGTCATTGGTCGGATCCTTGCTGCCATTTGCGCCGTTGCATGCCGAACCAGGAAATCGCGATGGCCGCCATCAGGAACGGGATCATGGCGGTGGCGATTGCCGCCCCCTCGCCGAGCCGGCCGGAGATGATGCCGCGCTGATAGCTGAGCGTCGCCATCAGATGGGTGGCATTGACCGGGCCGCCGCGGGTCAGCGCCCAGATCAGCTGGAAGTCGGTGAAGGTGAACAACACCGAGAAGGTCATGACGACGGCGATGATCGGCGTCAGCAGCGGATACGTGATGTAGCGGAAACGCTGCCAGCTGGTGGCGCCGTCGAGCGTTGCGGCCTCATAGAGCGAGGGCGACACGGTCTGCAGGCCGGCCAGCAGAGTGATCGCGACGAACGGCACGCCGCGCCAGATGTTGGCGATGATGACGCTCGCGCGGGCCCAGGAGGTGTCGCCGAGGAAATTGATGTTCTGGGTGATAATGCCGAGCTTGATCAACGACCAGGAGATGATCGAGAACTGCGCGTCATAGATCCACCAGAACGCGATCGCCGACAGCACAGTGGGCACGATGAAGGGGATCAGCACGATCGCGCGGATCATCGCCTTGAACGGCATGTGCCGGTTCAACAGCAGCGCGAGGTAAAGTCCGATGGCAAATTTGATGGCCGAGGCCACGATCGTGTAGAGCAGCGTGTTGAATACCGACAACCAGAAGATCGAATCGTCCCACAGCCATTCGTAGTTCTCGATGCCGACGAAAACGCCGCTGCGGCCGATCTTCTCGTCGGTGAAGCTCATCCAGACGCCCAAGCCCAGCGGATAGGCCAGGAACAGGATCAGGAACGCCGCCGCCGGCAGCATGAACCACAGCGCGATGACGTTGCGGTTGGTCTTGAGCCGCACCCACGCCGAGGGCTCGCCGATGGCCGCAGCCTGAGGCAACGAGGTCTGAATGGTACTCATTTATCCAGCAGCTCCCTTCGAACTGGCGCATGGATGACGCATGCCCGGCGGCGTTCGGGACCGATTGAGCGACTCCGTCATTGCGAGGAGCGAAGCGACGAAGCAATCCAGAGTCGTATGCGCGGCCCTGGATTGCTTCGCTTCGCTCGCAATGACGGTGAGCATGGCGCTAGCGCCTTTGCCCACCCTACACGGTCGAGTCCCGCCCTAGCGGAAGATGCGCTTGGCCGAGCGCTCGGCGCTGGCCATCGCCGTCTTCACGTCCTCGCGGCCGGTGCAGTAGTTCGCGAACATGTCGACCAGCACGAAATCGGCGATCGCAGCCGCGGCCGCTTCGCCGAGCTTGCCGAGTCCGGCCGGCGTGGTGGCGGTTGCCGCAACGTCGCGGTACGGCGTGTTCTTCGGATCGGCCGTCCAGATCGGGTTGGCGTCGTAGCCTTTGAGGAAGTGCGACAGATAACCCTGCGCCGCCTCGATCCACGGGTTGAACTGCTCCGGCTCCAGCATGAAGGCGGTGAACGCCTTGCAGGTCTGCGGGTACTTCGAGAAATTGAAGACCAGGATCGGGAAGCCCAGATGCATCTCGCGGGTCTTGCCGTCGATGCCGGGCGGCAGATGCGCGTGGTTCATGTCCTCGGCGATCTGCGGCGCCTCCTTCTTGGCGGTCACGTAAATCGAGATGCCGTTGACGGTCGCGTAGAGCTGGCCGGCCAGGAACGCCTTGTTGTTGGACGAGTCGTTCCACGATGCCGTGCCCGGCACGAAATTGTCGTACAGGCCCTTGACGTATTCGAGCGCCTTGGCGGTCTCCGGCGAGTTGATGACGACCTTGTTGTCCTTGTCGATCAGATTGCCGCCATGCGCCCACAGCGCCCAGTGCACCCAGCCATTGGCATCGCCCGAGGCGTGGCCGAGCGCCATGCCGCCTGGCGTGCCGTTCTTGTTCATGGCCTTGAAGAACTCGGCCATGCCGGCAAGGTCCTTCGGGAACTGCTTGAAGCCGGCCTTCTCGGCCGCCGAGATGCGATAGTTGATCAGGCCGCCGGTGGCCGCCACCGGGATGCCGATCCACTTGCCGTCGAGCATGCCATAGGCCTTGCCGGAGTCGGTCCAGCCGCCGCACTTCTTGCCGAGGTAGTCGGCGACGTCGGTCATGTCGACGCATTTATTGGAGAACAGGAAGGGCAGCGTGTAGAGGCCCCACACCATGTCGAGCCCCTGCCCTGTATTGGCCGCGACCGAGGCCTTGGGCTGGACATCGTCATAGGATTCGTTGGAGATGTTGATGGTGACGTTGTTGGCCTTCTGGAAGGCGTCGACGATCTTCATGAAGGCCACGTCCTCGGCCTCGACGAAGCGCTTCCAGCGCATCATGTTGACCTTGGCGCCCGGCTCCGGCTTCCAGGGCGAGGTCTGCGCCCAGGCCTTGGCGTAGCCGAGCAGATCCTCGGCCGACATCGTCGCCGCGGCCGCCAGCAAGGTCGCGCCACCCTTGAGCAGAGACCGTCGATCCGTAGGGAAATAAGTCATCTGAAGTTTTCTCCCGTTGAATATTTTGCTTGTTTTGTTTGTTGGCAGTTTCTTGTTCTTTTTATTCGTTCGTTGGTTCGGCCTCGCGCGGCCGGATCAGAGTCTCCGGCCGGTATCCTTGTCGAACAGATGCGCCGCGGACGCACGCGGACGCAAATGGATCTTCGCGCCCGGCACGACCTCGTGGCGGTCGCGGAACACCGCGATGATGTCCTGGGTGCCGATGCGGGCGACGATCTGGGTCTCCGATCCCGTCGGCTCGACGACAACGACCTCGGCCTCGATGCCGTCATCGGCGAGTTCGAGATGCTCGGGCCTGACGCCATAGACCACCGGACGGCCGTTGGACGCGGCCGGCGCGGTCAGCAGTGGCAGCTTGGCGCCATTGTCGGTCTCGACATAGACAGTGCCGTTGGATTTCAGGTGGCCGTTGAGGAAATTCATCGCCGGCGAGCCGATGAAGCCGGCAACGAACTGGTTGTCCGGCTTGTCGTAGAGATCGAGCGGCGAGCCCATCTGCTCGACGATGCCGTCATGCATCACCACGATCTTGTCGGCCATGGTCATGGCCTCGATCTGATCATGGGTGACGTAGACGGTGGTGGTCTTGAGCCGCTGATGCAGTTCCTTGATCTCGGTGCGCATCGCAACGCGCAGCTTGGCGTCGAGATTCGACAGCGGCTCGTCGAACAGGAACACTTGGGGATCGCGCACGATGGCGCGGCCCATCGCGACGCGCTGGCGCTGACCACCGGACAGCTGGCGCGGATAGCGGTCGAGCAGCGGCGTCAGGGCGAGGATCTCGGCGGCGCGCGCCACGCCCTTCTTGATGTCCTCGGGCCGCGCGCCGCGCAGCTTCAGCGAGAAGCCCATATTGTCGGCGACCGTCATGTGCGGATACAGCGCGTAGTTCTGGAACACCATCGCGATGTCGCGCTCTTTCGGCTGCACATTGTTGACGACGCGCTCGCCGATCGAGATCGTTCCGGAGGTGATGTTCTCGAGCCCTGCCAGCATGCGCAGCAGCGTCGACTTGCCGCAGCCGGACGGACCGACCAGCACGACGAACTCGCCATCCTCGATCGGAATCGTCACGCCGTGCAGGACTTCGAATCCGCCGAATGATTTGCGCACGTCGCGAATTTGCACCGACGACATCAATTTCCTCCTCATAGACCGACTGCATTGGCTGCAGATCGGCGGCATTCTGACCGTTGCTTGCGGCCGATTGATCTGACCGCTTATCGTTATGTAGTCTTTTGATCGTTCAGGCTGTGTGACGGGACGACAGCTCAGCACGCATTGTCGGCAGTTTAATTCTCTTTCGCAATGCTTCGCTTAGCAACCACGTGATAGCGCTGTCAATATCGCTTGTGTACCAGACCGCCTATGCTATGAGCGACGGATGGGACGGAAACATATCAAGCCGGGCAAAGTCCGGCTGACCGAGGTTGCGGCACTGGCGGGCGTCAGCCCGATCACGGTGTCGCGCTTCTTCCGTAATCCCGACACCGTCTCGCCCGGACGCCGATTGCGCATCGAGAGCGCCGCCAAGGATCTCGGCTACGTTCCCAACCTCGCCGCGCGCGCGCTCGCGTCGCAGCGCACCGAAGTGATCGGCGTGCTGATACCGTCGCTCACCAACAACGTGTTCTCCGACGTGCTGCGCGGCATCTACGACGCCTTCGAAGGCAGCCGCTACAGCATCCAGCTGGCCAACACCCGTTACAGCGTGCTGCAGGAGGAGCGCCTGCTGCGGCTGTTCCTGATGCAGAAGCCGGCGGGCATGATCGTCACTGGCGTCGACCAGACGGCCGAAGGCCGCGCCATCGTGCAGGCGGCCGACTGCCCGGTGGTGCAGATCATGGAGCTCGGCCCCGATCCGATCGACATGATGATCGGTTTCTCCCATGTGGACGCCTGTTTCGCCGCGATTTCCCACCTTCTCGCCCAGGGCTGCCGCCGCATCGGCTTTCTCGGCGCACGCATGGACCCAAGGGTGCAGCGCCGCCTGCAGGGCTATCAGAACGCGATGAAGAGCGCTGGCCTGTTCGATCCGCGACTGATCGTCACAACGGCGGTGCCGACCTCGACGACCATGGGCGGCAGCCTGTTCTCGGATCTCATGCTGAGGGCACCGGACGTGGATGCCGTGTTCTGCGCCAATGACGATCTTGCGCTCGGCGTCCTTTTCGAATGCCAGCGCCGGCACATCGCGGTGCCCGAGCAGATCGCCATCGTCGGCTTCAACGACATGGAGTTCATGGCCTCGGCGGTTCCGACGCTGACCAGCGTCAGGACCAATCGCTACGAGATGGGTCTGCGGGCCGCGACCATGATCATGGACGAGATCGAGGGCCGCCCGGTCGCCGAGCGCGTCGTCGATCTCGGCTTCGAGGTCATGGAGCGGCAGAGCTCGCAGCAGCGCCACGCCGTCGCACCGGCGGCAGATCGCGTCTCAGGAACAAAATGGTAGCGCAACCAAAAAGGCTGAACTAGAACCACGACGAGCGACAACGACTTGAACGAAAGACGTAGGCGATCTCGACACCGGCCGATTGCACCCTGACCGGGGCGCGCGCTGAGCACCATCCATGCGACGGGGCGCACATGAGCCAAGCCGGCGTCGCCACGTTGCACTGCGGGAGGAAACGAATGACAAAATCCAACGGACATGCCGGCAACGGCGCTGACAAGGGCCGCAAGCTGCGCTCGCAGGCCTGGTTCAACGATCCGCACAATCCGGGCATGACGGCGCTGTATCTCGAGCGCTATCTCAATTTCGGCTTGACCCGTGCCGAGCTGCAATCGGGCAAGCCGATCATCGGCATTGCCCAGACGGGCAACGACCTGTCGCCCTGCAACCGCCACCACATCGAATTGGCGCATCGCGTGCGCGAAGGCATCCGCGAAGCCGGCGGCATCGCGATGGAGTTTCCGACACACCCGATCCAGGAGACCGGCAAGCGGCCGACGGCGGCACTCGACCGCAACCTCGCTTATCTCGGACTTGTGGAAATCCTGTTCGGCTATCCGCTCGATGGCGTGGTGCTGACCACCGGCTGCGACAAGACGACGCCCGCCTGCCTGATGGCGGCGGCGACCGTGAACATCCCCGCGATCGTGCTGTCGGGCGGGCCGATGCTGAATGGCTGGCACGAGGGCCAGCGCACCGGCTCCGGCACCGTGGTCTGGAAATCGCGCGAGCGGCTCGCCGCCGGCGAGATCGACTATGAGGAGTTCATGCAGATCGTGGCGTCGTCGGCGCCGTCGGTCGGCCACTGCAACACCATGGGCACCGCCTCGACCATGAACGCGCTCGCCGAGGCGCTCGGCATGTCCCTGCCCGGCTGCGCCGCGATCCCCGCGCCGTATCGCGAGCGCGGCCAGATCGCCTATGAGACGGGCAAGCGCATCGTCGACATGGTCTGGGAAGATCTGAAGCCGTCGGACATCCTCACCCGCAAGGCGTTCGAGAACTGCATCGTGGCGAACTCCGCGATCGGTGGCTCGACCAATGCGCCGATCCACATCAACGCGCTGGCGCGCCATGTCGGCGTCGAGCTCGATATCGACGACTGGCAGAAGGTCGGCCACGACGTGCCGCTGCTGGTCAACATGCAGCCGGCCGGCTTCTATCTCGGCGAGGAATTCCACCGCGCCGGCGGCGTGCCGGCCGTGATCGGCGAGTTGATGCGGCACAAGCGCATCCATGAGGACGTCATCACCGTCAACGGCCGCAGCATGGGCGACAATTGCCGCGCGGCGCCGAAGCCGGACAATGACGTGATCTGGTCCTACGACAAGCCGCTGGTGAAGGACGCCGGCTTCCTGGTGCTGCGCGGCAATCTGTTCGATTCCGCGATCATGAAGACCAGCGTGATCTCCAAGGAATTCCGCGACCGCTATCTCAGCAACCCGAAGGACCCGAATGCCTTCGAAGGCCGCGCCATCGTGTTCGAGGGGCCGGAGGACTACCACGACCGCATCGACGATCCCGCGCTCGCCATCGACGAGCACTGCGTTCTGTTCATCCGCGGCGCCGGCCCGATCGGCTATCCCGGCGGCGCCGAGGTGGTGAACATGCAGCCACCGGCCGCGCTGATCAAACGCGGGATCCTGTCCCTGCCCTGCATCGGCGACGGCCGGCAGTCCGGCACCTCGGGCTCGCCCTCGATCCTCAACGCCTCGCCGGAAGCAGCCGCCGATGGCGGGCTCGCCATCCTCAGGACCGGCGACAAGGTGCGTATCGACCTCAACAGGGGCTCGGCCAACATCCTGATCTCCGACGAGGAGGTTGCGAAGCGCCACGCCGAGTTGAAGGCCAAGGGCGGCTTCCCGTATCCCGCCAATCAGACGCCGTGGCAGGAGCTTTATCGCAACACCGTGGGCCAGCAGGCCACCGGTGCCTGCATGGAGCTCGCCACGCGGTATCAGAATATCGCTGGCACTGTCGGCGTGGCACGGCATAATCATTGAACGAACCACAGTCATTGCGAGCGGAGCGACGCAATCCAGGGCGTAAAAGACTCTGGATTGCCTCGTCGCTTCGCTCCTCGCAATGACGCCGAGACACCAAGCCATCTCAGGGAGATCCCATGTCCGACCGCCTCAAGGGCAAACGCGCCTTCGTCACCGCCGCTGCCGCCGGCATTGGCCGCGCCTGTGCGATTGCGTTCGCGCGGCAAGGCGCGACCGTGTTCGCCACCGACATCGACGAGAACGGTCTTGCGACGCTGAAGAGCGAGGGCATCGCCGAGGTGGCGACGCTCGACGTTCGCAGCACGGCCGCGGTCAATGCGATGGCCGATCGGGTCGGCAAGGTCGAGATCCTGCTCAATGCCGCCGGCTTCGTGCACAACGGCACCATTCTCGACTGCTCCGACGATGACTGGGACTTCTCCTTCGACCTGAACGTCAAGTCGATGCATCGCACCATCCGCGCCTTCCTGCCGAAGATGCTCGACCAGGGCGGCGGAGCCATCGTCAACATCGCCTCCGCCGCCGGTGTGTTCAAGGCGGCACCGAACCGCTACGTCTATGGCGCGACCAAGGCCGCCGTTGCGGCATTGACGCGCTCGGTCGCTGCGGATTTCGTGGCCAAGAAGATCCGCTGCAACTGCATCTGCCCGGGCACGATCGAAACGCCATCGATGCTCGGTCGCGCCGCGTCGGCCGGGCCGAACGGGCTTGAGATGTTCATCTCGCGCCAGCCGATGGGCCGGCTCGGCACCGCCGAGGAGATCGCGCATCTCGCAGTCTATCTCGCCAGTGACGAGAGCGCGTTCACGACCGGCGTGGCGCATACGATCGACGGCGGCTGGACGTTGTAGCTTCTCCTCATCCTGAGGAGCCGCGCAGCGGCATCTCGAAGGATGAGCCCCGGATGCCTCGGGGCCTCATGGTTCGAGACACGCTCACGCGCTCCTGACCATGAGGAGTAAAACGGGAGTCTAACGATGAACCACATCGACCTCGCCCATCGCTGCGCCGTCGTCACCGGCGGCGCCCAGGGATTCGGTCGCGCGATCACCGAGCGCTTCAAGGCGTCCGGCGCCAAGGTCGCGATCTGGGACCATGATATCGCGCTGGCCGAAAAGACGGCGAAGGAGATCGGCCCCGAGGTGCTGGCGCTGCAGGTCGACGTCACTGATCCAGCAGCGGTGGAGAAGGCCCGCGACGCCACGCTGGCCGCGTTCGGCACCATCGACATCCTGGTCAACAATGCCGGCATCGCCGGGGTCAACAAGACGGTATGGGAGACTGACCTCGAGGAATGGCGCAAGGTGCTGCGCATCAATCTCGACGGCCCCTTCATTTGCGCCAAGGCGATCGTGCCGGTCATGCTGAAGCAGGGCTATGGCCGCATCGTCAACATCGCCTCGATCGCCGGCAAGGAAGGCAACCCGAACGCCGCGCATTATTCGGCGTCGAAAGCGGGACTGATCGCGCTGACCAAGTCGCTCGGCAAGGAGCTGGCGCAGCAAAACATCACGGTGAACGCGGTGACGCCGGCCGCGGCGAAGACGGCGATCTTCGACCAGATGACCGAAGCGCACATCAATTTCATGCTGTCCAAGATTCCGAAGGGCCGGTTCGTCCTGGTCGAAGAGCTCGCGGCGCTGGTGGCGTGGCTCGCCTCGGACGAGTGCTCGTTCTCGACCGGCGCCGTGTTCGACATTTCCGGCGGGCGGGCGACGTATTAGAGCCACGGGCATGATCCGGATCCGTGGGAGGCGGCTTTCCGAAGATCGTGGTCCGAAGGCTCGTTCGCTGCGGCCGGCGCCTCGCGCTCGGACGACGCGGGCGTCCAGGGACTGGTGTAAGAGGATGCTCTGACGATGATCCGTTACGGCGGCTGCCTCTGCGGAGCGGTGCGCTTTGCCTGCGAGGGCGAGCCGATCAATGTGCGCGTCTGCCACTGCCGCAACTGCCAGAAGGCGATGGGATCGCCCTTCTTCGCCCGCGCGCTGTTTACCCATGATGCGCTGACGATCCAGGGCGAAGCCGCGCGCTTCCCCTCCTCCGACGCGCTCGACCGGATGTTCTGCCCGCGTTGCGGCACCCGGCTGTTCTCCTGGCGCAACACCCGCCCGGTGGTCGGGGTCGCGCTGGCCTGCTTCGACGATCCCAATGTCTTCGCGCCCACGGAGCACATCTGGGTATCGGCCAAGATCGGCTGGGTCTCGCTCAATGACGGCCTGCCGCAATTTCCGAAGAATCCTGCGTAGCATCGGGGAACCGCAATCCCTATTTAAGGGAAAAGTCCCTCCGGAACCCTCTCATTGAACATCTCCTTTTACGGCGTCTCCGTCTGGATCCTGCCGATCATCGTCGCCATCACCTTTCATGAGGCCGCCCACGCCTTCGTGGCCTGGCGCTTCGGCGACGAGACCGCATTGCGACTCGGTCGCGTCAGCTTCAACCCGCTGAAGCACATCGATCCGTTCGGGACGATCCTGCTGCCAGGGATGCTGTTGCTCTCCGGCTCCCCCTTCCTGTTCGGCTACGCCAAGCCGGTCCCGGTCAATTTCCGCAATCTTCAGCCGCTGCGCGCCGGCATGGTCATGGTCGCGCTGGCCGGCCCGGCGACCAATATCGCGCTGGCGCTGGCCGCGGCGCTGGCATTCCACGTGCTGCCGCTGGTCCCGGCGGCTGGCGCGCAATGGGTTGCCCATAATCTGCTCAATGCCTTTTCGTTCAACATCCTGCTCGCGGTTTTCAATATGCTGCCGATACCGCCGCTCGACGGCGGCCGGGTGGCGGTCGGCCTGCTGCCAGCGGTGCTGGCGCGCCCGTTTGCCCGCCTGGAACCCTATGGCATGCTGATTCTGATCGGTTTTCTGATCCTGCTGCCGCTCGCGGGCTCCCAGTTCGGTCTTAATCTTGATCTTGTGTCAGGGCTGCTCCGCGCCACGACCGATTCTCTCAAGCAGCTGCTTCTGTTATTGACGGGCAATGCATAAGTCTCCGCATCAGGGATGGTAAACGAGCTCCGAGGCAGTCTTGGTCAAAGCCGCTGACATGATGATTGCGCGCCGTGCCGACACGCGCGCCCGCGCCGATTTCGCGACCTGGAAGATGATCGCCAAGCTGAACGGCGCCTCCGGCCTGCCGCCGGCCGCGCAGGAATTCCTGGCGAGCTACAAGACTCGCCTCAACGAGATGTCGGAGCACGAGGCGACCGAGGCCACCATCCGCGAGATGTACAAGGCCTATTATGCCGAGATGGGCGGCGGCGGCGCGCCGCCGGAGGTGAAGCCGGTCAAGGCCGAGCCCGTCACCGACAACGTGACCGCCTTCCGCAGGCTCCCGCCCAAGCCAAAGACGGCGCAGACCGGTCGGTCCGCGCCGCGAAAGATGCCGGTGGCGCTGATCTTCATCGCGCTCTGCGTGCTGTTTGTCGGGATCAAACTGTACTGGCCGTAGCAGCCGGCCGAGCCGGCCAGCTCATTTCGGCGGATTGAACTTCACCGGCAAGGTGAATGCAAATTCGTCGTCGGTCAGCCCGGCCGGCGGACGCGGCACGGGGTCGGACCGACGAACCATCGCGATGGCCGCCTGATCGAACTCGGCATCCCCGGACGATTCCTTCACATCGACGGTCACGACACGACCCAGCCGATTGAGCAGGACCGAGAGCTTGAGCTGCGCCGCGCTCTTCCTTCCGGCAGGATACTTCTTGTGCAGCTCGAAATAGGCGCTGATCTTGCGGCCCCAATTCGCCGTCAGCTTGTCGCGGTCCTTGCCAATACCGACATTGGGCGCCTTGGTCTTCTCGGACTCCGGCGCCTTATCGTCGAGCGACTTGCGCGCACTTTCCTGCGAAGACTCCTGCGCTTCAGACGCTTGGGTCTGGACTGTCGCGACCTTCTGCTCCTCGGTCGGCTTCTTCACGTCGGAGGTTGTGACCTCGCGGTCCGCCTCCTCGGTCGTGGTCGGCACGTCCTTCGGCAGGTCGGTCTGCTCGACCTCGGCCTTCTGCTCCTGCATCTCCGGAGCGGCGTTCTGTAACGGAGCGTCCTGTCCGACCGGCACCTCGTCGTTGTCGACCTTCGGCGAGCCCATGTCGATGTCGATGACCTCCGCGCCCGCCGCGCCCAGGCCGCCCGCATCCTCGTCGTTCTTGAAACTGGTGAGCGCCAGCGCGGCTCCGCCGAGATGCAGCGCCACGGCGGCGACGGTCGCAAGCAGCCACAGGCGGCTCGAGCTGGCATGTCCGGTGTCGAGATCGCTCATGGCTGCCGTCTCGATCCTCACGGCTGGGCGGGCGGTGTCGCGGCCGGCAGTCCGGTCGCCGCGGCCGGCGGCGCTTCCAAGGCCACCAGCTTGATCTTGGTGTAGCCGCCGGCCCGCAGCAGCTCCAGCACCCCCATCAGTTCGCCATAGGGCACCTGCTTGTCGGCGCGCAGGAAGATCGGACGGTCCTTGCTCGCCTCCGGCATCGCATCGAGCTCACGCACGAGATCGACCCGCTTGACGAGATTTTCTCCGATCGCAAGGCCCAGATCCGGCTTGATCGACACATAAGTCGGCTTGTCCGGCTTCTTCTGCGGCTGCGCGCTCGACGACGGCAGGTCGATCGGCAGATCGACGGTCGACAGTGGCGCCGCCACCATGAAGATGATGAGCAGCACCAGGATGACGTCGATGAACGGCGTCACGTTGATGTCGTGGGTCTCGTCGAAATCGTCGTCGAGATCGCCTTCGGAGAGCGAGACGGCCATCGCCTGCTACTCCGCCGCACGCGCGTGGACGCTGATGTGGCTGCGATCGAGATCGCGCGACAACAGCCGGCCGGCAGCGCCCGAGGCGCGGCTCACCAGCTCGAGATAGCCCTTCGTGACGCGCGAAAAGTGATTGTAGATGATGACGGCGGGGATCGCGGCGGCAAGGCCGATCGCGGTCGCCAGCAGCGCCTCGGCAATGCCCGGCGCGACCACCGCGAGGTTGGTGGTCTGCGATTTGGAAATGCCGATGAAGCTGTTCATGATGCCCCAGACGGTGCCGAACAGACCGACGAAGGGCGAGATCGCACCGACCGTCGCGAGCAGACCCATGCCGGTGCGCACCCGCCGCCCCTCGGCGCGGACGATCTCGGCGAAGCTCGAGGCCGCCCGCTCCTTGATGCCCTCGTCGCTGCCGAGCCCGGCCGACAGACGCGCCTCGGTCAGTGCCGCCTGAAGCAGCACCGCGGCGACGTTCCTGCCATTGCCAAGCGCAAGCTGCGCCTCGGCCAGCGACTTCGCCGCCGTGAGCTTGCGCAGGGCGCCGCCGAGCTTGCGGCGCAAGACGGAGAACTCGATGCTTTTCGCGATCAGGATGGTCCAACTCGCGACCGACGCCAGCGCCAGCGCGATCATGACCGCTTTGACGACAATGTCGGCCTTGAGGAACATGCCCCAGGGCGACAACTCGTCGAGACCGGTGGCAATCGCCTTACCACCCCGTGCGCCCTCGCCGGTCACCGCCGTGGCGGACGGCGCCGTGGCCGCCTGCATCGCGGCAGGCTGTGGCGTGGTCGGCGCCTGGACAGACACATCGGTCGATGCCGCCAGAGGCTGGGCGCCCGCGGGCGCCACCGCTGACACAGTCAGAAATGACAGGACGATTGCAAACCTAACGAGGAACGATGTCATCATATCTCGGCCCGCTAAACCTCGGCCCATTGCCGGATCAGATTGTGGTAGATGCCGGTGAGCTTGACCGCATCGGGATCGTCCCTCCCGAGGCGTTCCGTCAAACTCTGGATCGCCGTGTCCAGATCGAAGATCATGCTCCGGACGTGGGCATCCCGTATCATGCTCTGCATCCAGAAAAAAGAGGCGACCCGGGCGCCGCGCGTCACCGGCGTGACCATGTGAAGGCTCGATGACGGATACAGCACCGCGTGCCCGGCCGGCAACTTGACTTCGTGCGAGCCGTAAGTGTCCTCGATCACGAGTTCGCCACCGTCATAGGTGTCGGGCTCGGCCAGGAACAAGGTCATTGACAGGTCGGTGCGGATGCGCAGCCCCGTCAACGGATCGCCGCGCACGGCATTGTCGACATGGATGCCGAAATGGTCGCCGCGCGAGGCGGTATAGCGATTGAACAAGGGCGGAAAGATCTGCAGCGGGACCGCCGCCGAGAGGAAGCGCGGATTCCTGATCAGCGCAGTGATGATGCGCTGGCCCAGCATCCGCGCCGCCTCGCCGTCGGGCGGCAACTGCTCGTTGCGCTTGACCATGGCCGATTGCGCCCCGGCGGTCGACCGGCCGTCCTCCCACTCCGCCGCATCCATGATGCGGCGGAACTCGGCGACCTCGTCCTTGGACAGAACGTCGGGGATGCAGATCAGCATGATCAGAACTTCGCAGTCGTGATGATGTAGAAGGCGCGGCCCGGCGCGACGGCGACGAACGGCACCGCGCTCCGATACAGCGTGTCGTAATACAGCTTGTTGGTCAGGTTCTGCGCGTAGAGCTTCATCGTCCAGTTCTTGTCGATCTGCTTCTCGACGAAGGCGTCGAAGCGCCAGTAGCTCGGCAACTCGTTGCCAGTGTTGGCCGCGAAGGTGCCGCCATAGACCTTGGAGCGGTAGACCGCCTGGCCGCCGATCTCCCAGCCGCTGTCGAGCTTGTATTTCGATAGCATGCTGAAGGACTGGTGCGCGATGTTGGCGAGTTGCAGGCCGATATTCGAGGCGACGCCGCTCTGCGTGACCTTCGACTGCATCAGCACCAGGCCGCCGAAGATGCTCCAGCGATCGGTAAGCTTGCCTTCCGCCTCGATGTCGATGCCCTGGATACGGTAGGCCGCGCCCGAGGTGAGCAGGCCGTTGACGGTCTCGCGGGCATTGTCCTTGGTGGTCTGGAACAGCGCCGCCGAGACCAGCAGATGACGATCGACGAGCTCCCATTTGGTACCGAGCTCGGCCGCCTTGTTGCGCTCCGGCCCGAGCAGGATCGCGGTATTGGCCGGCACACCGCCATAATCGGTGCCGGTGGCGTCGAGCTCGGAGCCGAACGGATTGGCCGAGGTCGCATAGGCCGCATAGATGCTGCCGATCGGCATCGGCTTGTAGACCAGGCCGACATTGTAGTTGACCAGATCGGCATTCATCTTGAGGTATTTCGGCGAATTGGTCGACGAGCTCATGTTGTAGCCGTCATAGCGTACGCCGCCGTTCAGGATGAGCGTGTCCCGCCAGTTCGCCGTGTCCATCACATAGACACTGTTGGTGTTGACCCCGTACCGGGTGGGATTGCCGACCAGCGACGGCGTGATGCTGAACGGGATGTTGGTGTACTGCGGCGAATAGACGTTGACGCCGGTGACCGCACCCGTGCTGGTCGAGCCGCCGCCGAACAATTCGGACGACAGGCCGGTGTAGCGATCAATCGAGATGTTCTCGTTGGAGAACTCGGTGCCGAGCACCGCGGTGTGCTTGACGCCGCCGGTATCGAGCTTGAACGTCGCGTCGTTCTGGTTGGCCCAGACGTCGACGGTCTGATAGCGGCTCTGCGCGCTCGCCGTCGTCGTCCAGAGCAGCGGGTTCGGGCTGGTCGTGTTCGGGTTCTGTGGCAGCGTGCCGATATAGTTGAGCAGCGAGTGCTCGCCGCGGAACTTGCTCGTGAGAGTGATCGCCTCGTTGATCTTGTACTCGGCCGCGGCCGTGCCGAAATCCTGCCGCGCCGTCTGGAAGTCGCGGTTGAGGAAGCCGTACCATGTACCGCGCGGAATGCCGGCCGAGGTCACCGGCACATTGCCCTGCTTGTAATAGGGCACGCCGAAATCGGGATAACCGGAAAGATCGGTGTGGACGTAGTTCGTCGTGATCTTGAGATCGTCGATCGGGGTCCACTTGGTCGAGAGGAAGGCGCCCCAGCGATCATCGGTGACGTAGTTGCGGCCCGCGACGTTGGAGTCCTGGAACAGCCCGCCGGTGCGCACCGAGAAGGTCGGCGAGATCGTCTGGTTGACATCCAGCGTCACCCGCTTCTGCTGGTCGGTGCCGAACTCGGTATCCATCCGCTTGAAGTTGGTGTCGCCGGCCTGCTTGGTGACGATGTTGATGGCGCCGCCGGCGGTGCCGCGTCCGGCATAGGACGAGGCCGGGCCGCGCAGGATCTCGATCTGCTCGGTGAAGAAGTTCTCGCGGATCGACACTGCGGGATCGCGGATGCCGTCGATGAAGACGTCATTGCGGGCATCGAAACCACGGATGAAGAAGCGGTCGCCGAATGCGTTGCCGCCCTCGCCCGAGCCGAGCGTGACGCCGGCCGTCGAACGGCCGATCTCCTTCAGCGCGGTAACGTGCTTGTCCTGCAGAACTTCCTTGCTCATCACCGTGATGGTCTTCGGCGTGTTGAGGAGCGGTTCGGGAAACTTGCCCGACGCCTGGACGCGGTTGACCTTGTAGGGCTCGGCCGCGTCCGCATAGGGGTTGGCATCGGGCGCGGCGAGCCCGCCGGCGTTCGGGAACGCCACGGCCGCCTGCTGCGCGCCCTGCTGACGCGCCGCGCGGCGCAGGGCATTGCGCGCGCGGACCTGCTCGGCGGTCGGCTTGGAGGCGGTCGGCTTGGCGCGCGCGATCGGCGCATCGACATTGACCGGCGGCAGATCGGATGCAGGCTGCGCCTCGGCCGACGACACCGACGCCACCGCCATCAATCCAGCGACGGCCGATACTTTGGTGACGAACGGCCCCTCTCCCCGTCCGTCAATGAACTTCAACGCTGCGCCTGCCCGCAGCGAACGCGGTGCTCTCACCTGTCCCATGTTGTTTTCACGCGCCCCAAATTTCTTCATTCACATCGCGAACGCGGATCATTCGCGTTGCGACAATGTGTCGTTGGTATCGGGCGCGTTTCAGAGGGTCAATTTGAGGAGCCCCAATCTGGCCTTGAATAGTTCCAGATCAAAACAATTCTAAAAAGCCAAACTAACAACAGGGCGTAACTTGAAATCGTTCTAAAACAGCGCGAGGGGACTCGCGCTGTCGGAGAATCTCTGATCGCGGATGTCAGCGCCTCAGCTCGCAGGTCCCGCCGAGTCGTCACTGCTCGGCGGCTTCATCAGCGAGAACAGCTCGTCGACGGTCTGCACCGCGATGTGGCGCACGCGCTCGGAATCATCGATGCCCGCGATCCGCACGCCCTTGACGACGGCCCTGATCTCGTCGCGGAAATCGGTGAGAAAGCGCAGGGGATCGCGCTGCTCGTTGGCAACCCGCGCGATCAGCCCGGTGACCAGGATCTGGCACGCGAGCATCTTCCCGTTCAACTCTTCCATCGTCAGCTCCACATCCGATTGTCGTTGCATGGTGCATCGTCGGATGTCCGGACGACGCAAGCCCTGCTCTGGTTGAAATCTGTCCCCACGGCGCCGCGACGGCCGCCGGAGCGTTCCGCTTCTAATCAGCTCCCATCGGGCGGGACAAGACGGCGATAATAGGTCGGAGGCGCGCAAGGGCGACGGCAGACACAGCGCAAGACGGGCGGCCGGGTGCGGATCTCCGACGCCGGGTGTCCGCCGGGGATCAGCGATCGCATGGTGGCAGCCAGTCTGGCCCGAACGGAGGAGCGCGAGGCCGGTCGGATGCCGGCGCCTCATCAGGCCAAAGCGCGCTTCGCACACAGGATGTTTTTGCGGTACGCGGCAACTCAAGATCAGGAAGGCCGGCGCAACTCAGCTATTTGGCGGCGGCTCCCGCGCCGATGTCCGAGAGCAGTTTGATCCGCTCCTTGAGCTCTCGCAACGTGGCGAGGCTGGTCGCGACGGCCTCGTCGGGGATGCCGTGCAGCACGTCCGCCGCAATGGCATCGCGCAGACCGTCGAGATCGTCGACGAGCTTGCGGCCGGCCGCGGTCAGATAGACGCGATTCGCACGCCGATCCTTGGGATCGTGACGCCGTTCCAGGAGCCCCTGCTCGACCAGACGGTCCAAGAGGCGCACGAGCGAAATCGGCTGCAGCTCCAGCACATCCGCAAGATCGACCTGAGACAGCCCCTCTTGCGCGCGCAGCCGGAACAGCACCACCCATTGCGCGCGCGTCGTGCCGCGCTGCTTGGCACGATGATCAATATAGTTGCGCAGAATGCGCGAGCTTTCGACAAGCTGCGTAACGAGCTGACGTCTTTCGTCGAGCGGCATGGCCGTGCGGTCCTCGGGGTCCCTCGAAAGCTTGCGAATTGTTTAGGTTTCTCCACGCCCTCGTGTGTTTACACATTAAGTGCGTGCATACTATATCTGGGCCGCTGGGATTGGTTTTAAAGACCGGTTATCATGTTCATCTCAGCGTACGGGCCAGCATGAAGACATCACGAACCATCGTCTGGATCCTGCTGGTCGCGGCCGTCGGCGGCGCCGGCTATTATGGCTGGCAACGCTATCAGGATGCCGAGTCGGCGAAGAAGACATCGGCACAGAAATCGGCGCGACCGCCGGCCGTTCGGGTATCGACCGCGCCGGTCGAGAAGATCGATTTTCCAGTGTTCCTGACCGGCCTGGGCACCGTGCAGGGTTTCAATACCGTCCAGGTCCGCACCCGCGTCGACGGCCAGATCGACAAGATCGGGTTCACCGAGGGCCAGCTCGTCAAGGAAGGCGATCTGCTGGTCGAGATCGATCCGCGGCCGTTCCAGGCTGCATTGGACCAGGCCAAGGCCAAGCGAGCCCAGGACGAGGCCAATCTCAACAATGCCAATCTCGATCTGCAGCGCTACACCAAGCTCGGCGAGTTCGCGACGCGGCAGCAGACCGATACCCAGCGCGCCACCGTGGCGCAGCTCACCGCCCAGATCTCGGCTGACGAAGCTGCGATCGCCAATGCCCAGACCCAGCTCAGCTACACCCAGGTCAAGGCGCCGATCTCCGGCGTCGCCGGCCTGCGCCAGGTCGATATCGGCAACATCGTCAACGCCTCGAGCCAGACGGGGATCGTGTCGATCGCGCAGATCGAGCCGATCGCGGTGATCTTCACGGCGCCCGAGGGGGAGCTGCCCTACATCAACGAGGCGCAGAAGGTCGCGCCCTTGAAGGTGATCGCGTTCACCACCGACGGCAAGAAGCAGCTCGCCGAGGGCAAGCTGATGGTCGTGAACAACCAGGTCGACACGTCAAGTGGAACGATCCGGCTCAAGGCGGTGTTCGACAACAAGGACCACGCGCTGTGGCCGGGTCAATCGGTGTCCACGCGACTGCTGGTGCGGACGCTCAAGGATGCGACGGTGGTCCCCGATGACGCGGTCCAGCATTCCACCAGCGGGCTGTATTCGTACACGGTGAGCCCGGACAACAAGGCCGAGCTGCGCAAGGTGAAGGTCGGCGCGTCGATCGATGGCCGCACGGTCATCGAGGAGGGGCTGACCCCCGGCCAGCAGGTGATCACCGGCGGTCAGTTCAAAGTGCAGCCAGGCTCGGTCGTGACCACTGCGGTGGCCAGCTCGGAGCAGGCACCAGCTAAGGTCCGGCAGGAATGAACGGCGGCGGCATTTCGGCACCCTTCATCAAATACCCCATCGGCACCTCGCTGCTGATGGCGGGCATCCTGTTCATTGGCCTCGTCGCCTATCCGCTGCTGCCGGTCGCGCCGCTGCCGCAGGTCGACTTCCCGACCATCCAGGTCACGGCCAATTTGCCCGGCGGCAGCCCCGAGACCATGGCGACCTCGGTCGCCCAGCCGCTGGAGCGGCAGTTCGCCCAGATCCCCGGCATCGCCCAGATGACCTCGACCAGCTACCTGGGCACCGCTGCGATCACGATCCAGTTCGACCTCAACCGCAACATCGACGGCGCCGCGAACGACGTCCAGGGCGCGATCAACGCCGCCTCAGGCCAGTTGCCGAAGAACCTGCCGTCGCCACCGACCTATCGCAAGGTCAATCCGGCTGATTCCCCGATCCTGCTCTTGTCGGCGACCTCGGAGACGCTGCCGCTGACCACTGTCAGCGACGCGGTCGACGCCGGCCTCGCCCAGCAGATCAGCCAGATTTCGGGCGTCGCCCAGGTCATCATCGGCGGTCAGCAGAAGCCCTCGATCCGCATCCAGATCGACCCGGCCAAGCTGGTCGCCAAGGGTCTGTCGCTCGAGGACGTGCGCAGCCAGATCGCGATCACCACGGTCGACGCCCCCAAGGGCAATATCGATGGAGAGCGGCGCGCCTACACCATCTACGCCAACGACCAGCTGACCGACTCGAAGGACTGGAACGACGTCATCATCGCCTACCGCAATGGCGGCCCGCTGCGGATCCGCGACATCGGACAGGCGGTGTCCGCGGCCGAGGATGCCAAGCAGGCGGCCTGGGCCAACGGCCAGCGCGGCGTGTTCCTGGTGATCTTCAAGCAACCCGGCGCGAACGTCATCGAGACCGTCGACCGCATCAAGGGGCTGCTGCCGCGGCTGGTCGCGGCGATCCCGCCGGCGATCAAGATCGATGTCATCTCCGACCGCACCACCACGATCCGCGCCGCGGTCGAGGACGTCCAGTTCACCTTGATCCTGACCATTTTCCTGGTCGTGATGGTGATCTTCATCTTCCTGCGCAGCTTCTGGGCCACCGTGATCCCGACCATCACGGTGCCGCTGGCGCTGCTCGGCGCCTGCGCCATGATGTGGGGCGTCGGCTATACGCTGGACAATCTCTCGCTGATGGCGCTGACCATTGCCGTCGGCTTCGTGGTCGACGACGCCATCGTGATGCTCGAGAACATCTCGCGCTATGTCGAGGAGGGCGAGACGCCGATGGCGGCCGCCTACAAGGGCGCCAAGGAGATCGGCTTCACCATTGTCTCGATCTCGATCTCGCTGGTCGCGGTGCTGATCCCGCTTTTGCTGATGGGCGGCATCATCGGCCGCCTGTTCCGTGAATTCGCGGTCGTGCTGGCCATGACCATCTTCGTCTCGATGTTCGTGTCGCTGACGCTGACGCCGATGATGGCCTCGCGCTTCCTGCGCAACGAGCACGCCGCGCAGCATGGCAAGTTCTATCAATGGAGCGAGGCCGCGTTCGACGCGATGCTGCGCGCCTATGAGAAGGGCCTCGACCTGGCACTGCGCTGGCGCTTTGCGACCTTGATGGTGTTCTTCGCCACGCTCGGGCTCTCGGTCTATTTGTTCATCCTGATCCCGAAGGGCTTCTTCCCGCAGCAGGACGTCGGTCTGATCACCGCGACCTCGGAAGCCTCGCAGGACATCTCGTTCAAGGCGATGCAGTCGCGCCAGGAGGCGCTCGCCAAGATCGTGATGGCCGATCATGACGTCGCCAGCCTCGCGATGAACATTGGCGGCTCCGGCCGCGCCGGCAACAACGGCAACATGTTCATCACCCTGAAGCCGCGTGAGGAGCGCGACGCGACGGCACAGCAGATCATCGCCCGCCTCCGGCCGCAGCTCGAGAAGGTCGAGGGCGCGCGGCTCTATATGCAGGCGGCACAGGACATCCGGCTCGGCGGCCGGCCGTCCCGTACCCAATTCGAGTTCACCTTGCAGGACCCGAACCTCGCTGAGCTCAACGAATGGGCGCCGAAGATCCTGGAGAAGATGCGCTCGCTGCCGCAACTGCGCGACGTCGCCACCGACCAGCAGGCCGACGGCACCACCGTGCAGCTCGCGATCAACCGCGACACCGCCTCACGCTACGGCATCACGCCGCAGCTGATCGACGATACGCTCTATGATGCGTTCGGGCAGCGTCAGGTGGCGCAGTACTTCACCCAGCTCAACTCCTACCGCGTGATCCTGGAGATCCTGCCGGAGCTGCAGGGCAATCTCGACACTCTGAACAAGCTGTATGTGAAATCGCCGACCACCGGCGACCAGGTGCCGCTCTCGACCTTCGCCAGCTGGACCACCGCGCCGGTGAGGCCGCTGTCGATCAGCCATCAGGGCCAGTTCCCGTCGATCACGATCAGCTTCAATCTCGCCCAGGGCGTGGCGCTCGGCCAGGCAACGGACGCGGTGCAGCGCGCGATGGTCGAGCTCGGCGCGCCCTCGACGCTGAACTCGAGCTTCCAGGGCACCGCGCAGGCCTTCCAGCAGTCGCTGTCGACCGTGCCGCTGCTGATCCTTGCGGCGCTCGTTGTCGTCTATCTGATCCTCGGCATCCTCTACGAGAGCTACATCCATCCGATCACGATCCTGTCGACCCTGCCCTCGGCCGGCGTCGGCGCGCTCGCGATCCTGATGGCGTTCGGCTACGATTTCAGCCTGATCGCCCTGATCGGCGTCATTCTGCTGATTGGCATCGTGAAGAAGAACGGCATCATGATGGTCGACTTCGCCATCGCCGCCGAGCGCGACCAGCATCTGCCGCCGGAGCAGTCGATCCGCCAGGCCGCCCTGCTCCGCTTCCGCCCGATCATGATGACGACGATGGCCGCGCTGCTCGGCGGCGTGCCCTTGATGCTCGGCAACGGCACCGGCTCGGAGATCCGCCAACCGCTCGGCTATGCCATGGTCGGCGGCCTGATCGTCAGCCAGATGCTGACCCTGTTCACGACGCCGGTCGTCTATCTGTATCTCGACAAGGTCAACAACGCCTTCGCCCGCTGGGGCCGCACGCATATCGACCACGAGCCGGATGCTGCGGCGGCCGGCCCGGTCAAGGAAGCGGCGGAATAATCCGCCGCTCCGGTCCAGGGCTTATTGCCGCGCCATCTCGGCCCGCCCCACACTGTCGCCATCCAGGCTCTGCTCGTTCTGCATTGTAACGGTCACATGCGACAGCCGGCCGGTGAACGCGAACGGCGCCGTGTAGTCTGACACCGGGCTGCCGCGGTCATGGCCGATGTCGAGCCCCGACCATGAGATCAGCGTGTGAAAGGCGAGCTGCGTCGTCAGCGCGCCGACCTCTTCGCCGTCGATCAGCAAGGTGTATTGGCTGAAGCCGGTGCGCGCGCCCTTGGCAGGCTCGCTCTCGCGCCGGAGACGCTCGACCCGCAGGCCGAGGCGATGCGCTCCCGCCGGCACCGCGCGAGTCGAGCTGATGATCTCGTGCCGGCCGCCGATGTTGAGATCGTGCACGAGATGGCCGTCCTTGACGTAGAGGCTGTAGCCCGATGTGGCATCGCCATGCGCGATCAGGACGCCCTCGGCGCCCTCCGGTCCGATCTCGACATGGGCCTCGATCAGATAGTCGCGGCTGCGCACGTCGGGTGCGACGTCGGTCGGCACATGGCCCATGCCGGCGTGAAACACGAAGCGCGTGCGCGCGCCGTGGAAGCGTGCGGCGTTCTCGGCGAAACGCGGGCCGAAGCGGTCATCGAGCGGCAGCACCTGATGCGCCTCCGCCTGCTCCCACCACAGCTTGACCAGCGCCGCGAGCCGCTCCGGCTCGGCGGCGGCGAGATCATGCGTCTCGGAGAAATCCTCGGCGAGATGAAACAGCTCCCATTTGTCGCTGTCGAACGGCGTGCCCGGGGGATGAAAGGCGACCGCCTTCCAGCCGTCGTGCCAGAGGCCGCGATGCCCGAACATCTCGAAATATTGCGGCACCGGCTTCGATGGCGCCGTCGCATCCGCGATCGACGCCGCGAAGCTGACGCCCTCCAGCGGCATCTGCGGCACGCCTGCGATCGTGGCCGGCGCCGCGATGCCGATCAGGTCGAGCAGGGTCGGCACCAGGTCGCTGGCATGGACGAATTGATGGCGCAATTCGCCCTGCGCGGCGATGCGTTGCGGCCATGACAGGATGAAGGGATCGCGGATGCCGCCGCCATGGGTGTTCTGCTTGTAGCGCCGGAGCGGCGTGTTGGACGCCATCGCCCAGCCATGCGGGAAATTCGAATGGGTGTCGGGGCCGCCGATGTCGTCGATGCGGGCGAGTTTCTCGGCGATCGGCTCCGGCTTGAAGTTGAACGGTCCCATGGCGTTGACGAAGCCGAGCGGTCCGCCCTCCTGGCTGGCGCCATTGTCGGACATCACGATCACCAGCGTGTTGTCACGTTGGCCGGTCCTGTCGAGGAACGCCAGCAACCGCGCCAGATGCTGGTCGGCATGATCGAGCATGCCGGCGAAGGCCGATTGCAGCCGGGTGAAGACGCGCCGCTCCTCGTCCGAATGCGTCTCCCAGGCCTTCACGCCGTCATTGCGCGGCGGCAGGTCCGTCGTCTCCGGCACCAGCCCCATCGCCTTCTGCCGCGCCAGGCGTTGCGCGCGCTCGACGTCCCAGCCATGCGCGAAGACCGCATCATAGCTCTCGATGATGTCGCGCGGCGCCTGGTGCGGCGCGTGGCAGGCGCCGAGGGCGAGCCAGGTCAGCCACGGCAGGTCAGGCCGATCGGCCGTGTGGTCGGCGATGAAGCGGATGGCCTGGTCGATGAGGTCGGCGGTCAGATGATAGCCGTCGGCGAAGCTGCCGGGCGGCGAGATATGCGTGTTGTCGAGCACGAGCTCCGGCGCATATTGATCGGTCTCGGCATCGAGGAAGCCGTAGAAGCGGTCGAAGCCACGGCCGAGCGGCCAGCCGTCGAACGGCCCGGTCGCGCCGCTCTCGGTCAACGGCGTCACATGCCACTTGCCGACCATGTAGTTGCGATAGGCATGCGCACGCAGCATCTCGGCGATGGTCCCCGCCTCGCGCGCGATCTTGCCGCGATAACCAGGATACCCAGAGTCGAAATTGGCGAGACAGCCGACGCCGACCGAATGATGATTGCGGCCGGTCAGGAGCGCCGCCCGCGTCGTTGAGCACATCGCCGTGGTGTGGAAGCCGGAATAACGCAGCCCCTGCGCGGCCAGCGCGTCGATCGCAGGGGTGCGGATCGGCGAGCCGTAGCAGCCGAAATCGGAGAATCCGACATCGTCGAACAGCACCACAAGGATGTTCGGCGCGCCCGCCGGCGGCCGCGGCGGCGCGGGCCACCAGGGTTTGGAGCTCGCGACGGTTCTGCCGATGGCGCCGGCGAATGCTGCCTCACTCATGCCACGTCCTCCCTCGCCCGCATCCGGCCGCAGCACGTCGCGGGCTGTGTTTCAGGTTTTCATCGGTCGGCAACGCCCGCACCGAGCGGCACGGACGCGCTTGCCTCAGATGATAACCATGATTATCATTTTTATTCCAGATGGAGAGAGGGGTATGCCCCGCCACACCGCCCAGATCGAGCTGCCCGGCGTCACGCCGTCGCGGCAGCAGCGCAGCCGTGAGACAACGCAGGCCCTGCTCGCGGCCGGCGCGGAGCTGTTGTGCAGCCGCACCCTGGCGGAGTTGTCGATCAGCGAGCTTTGCGTGCAGATCGGCGCCACCGTCGGCGCCTTCTACAGCCGGTTCGACAGCAAGGAGGCCTATTTCAACGCGCTGCTCGCGCTCACCCTGCGCGACGGACGGGAGCAGTTGCTGAAGCTGCCGCCGGCCCCTCCCGGGCCCGGCGGGGCGGATGACCAATGCCTGCAGCTCGTCCGCGGCATCGTGGTGTGGATGCGCCGCCACAAGGGCGTGCTGCGCGCCGCCCTGATGCGCAGCGAGAGCGGCGCCAACAACTGGACCGGCTTCAAGGAGCTGGCGCAGGCGCTGTCGGAGCGGGCCGCCATGGTGCTGCTGCCCTTGCTGCATGGCGCGCGCGCCCCGGGCCGACGCACGGCGACGGCCCGGGAACGGCGGACCGTCGCCTTCGGCATTCAGGTCGTGCTCGGCACCTTGGTGAATGCCATCCTCAACGACCCGGGCCCGCTGTCGATCGATGATGACGAGATCGCGGAGCGGCTCGGCGCCTGCCTGCTCCTTTTGCTGGGCGCCCCGAGCACCGCCGCGCCCCGGCGCCGCTCGCGCAAGCCGCGCGGGACCGCAAGCGCTCGATAAGCGGCGGTGTTTCACGCGGCGCGCCCAACGTCCCCACGGGCACAGGTGGCCGCCGCAGATGCCATCCTGCCCCGCCTCCACGGAGACACCGGCCCGCGCGCCGTCAAACGCGTTGGAAATCCGTCATCCAGCGGCTTGCCAAAGCCTGAGACATGCGGGTAGAAGGACGCGTCGCTGCCGCCGCGATGCTTCGCCGGCCGGCTCGCAGAACGGTGCCAGACAGTTCAGCAACTGCTTGAAACTCCTGGGCATTCCGTTGGGGAATGGTGTAACGGTAGCACAACAGACTCTGACTCTGTTTGTCTTGGTTCGAATCCAGGTTCCCCAGCCAGTTTGATGTCGGCCGCCCCGGGCTGAAGAGCGGCAGCTTTCTCGATACATGAAACGATCCGGGACGCGGGCGCGAGCACGTCCCTTCGCGCGCTTATTCGCTGGCGCATTCGCCGTTCAGCGCGCGTGTCCGCGCGTTAACGTCTGCTCATTGCGAATCGGCAAGAATGGAACAACCATTGCGAGCAATGGATCGCGTGTGTGGAGGACGGCACTTGCAAAGCAGCGTCGGGGCGCGGGCCTTTCAGAACGCACGGCTCCAAAAACGGGCCAAGAAGCAGGCGGACGCACTGTTGCCGGCCGCCATCAAGGCCTATCGGGAAGGCCGACAGGCGGAAGCTCAGGCGCTGTGCCAGCAGATCCTGCAGGACCTGCCCTCTCATTTCGGCGCCCTGCATCTGCTCGGCGTGTCCGAACGCGACAGCGGCCGTTTCGACGAGGCGGTGCTCGTCCTGACGCGCGCAATCGAGAGCGATCCGCGGTCGGCCGAAGCCCAGTCGGATCTCGGCCTGGCGCTGTTCCGGCTCGGCCGCTACGAGGAGGCCCGCGCCCGATACGAGCGCGCCATCGCCCTCAGGCCGAACTTCCCGGCAGCGCTCACCCATCTCGGCAATACGCTGATGAACCTGTTCCGTTTCGAGGAGGCGATATCGGCGCATGACCGCGCCATTGCGCTAAAGCCCGATTATGGCGAGGCCCATGCCAATCGCGGCATGGCGCTGATGTTCACGAGCCGCAACGGTGAGGCCGCCGAGAGCTTCGATCGCGCGCTCTCGCTGCAGCCGCGGTTGCTGACGGCCCTGTTCGGCAAGGGCGTGGCCAGCATGTACCTGCGCGATTTCGACGCTGCGCTGGCAGCGCTGAATACGGCGCTGGCGATCAATCCGAACGCGGCCGCCGTGATCGCCCAGCGCGGGCGGGTGTATCAAGAGCTGGGCAGGTTCACCGAGGCGGAAGCCGAGTTCGACGCCGCACTCGCCCTCGAACCGCTGCTGGACGCCGCACTTTGCGGCAAGGCCACGGTGACCCTCGCCAATGGCAATCTCGCTTTGGCGATCTCCGTCATCAACAAGGTGCTGGCACAGAACCCGAATTCGGAAATCGCCTGGACTCTGCTCGGCGTCTGCTCTGCGATGCAGGGCGACATCGCCACGGCCATCGAACATTACGACCGCGCGCTCGCGATCCGACCGAACCATGAGGACGCGATCACCAAGAAGATCTTTGCGCTGGATTTCATGCCCGATATCGGGGTGGAACATCTCCAGGAAGTCCGGCGATACTGGTGGGAGGCGATCGGCTCGCGATTGGAACGCCGCTCGCTCGGCAAGCGAGATCTCGACCCGGACCGGCGGCTTGTCGTGGGGTACGTCTCGTCCGATTTCCGCGACCATTCGGCGGCGCTCGCCTTCCTGCCGATCCTGCAGCACCACGACCGCACGAAGTTCGAAATCCTGGCGTATTCCTGTTCGCCGATGAAGGACGCCAAGACCGAGCTATGCCGCTCGCTGGTCGATCGCTGGGTCGATGCCTCGCTGTGGAGCGACGACAGGCTCGCCGATCAGATCCAGGCCGACACGGTCGACATCCTCGTCGACCTCTCGGGACATTCCGCCGGCCACCGGCTCACGATGTTTGCGCGCAAGCCCGCCCCCATCCAGGTCTCCGCCGTCGGCAGCGTCACCGGGACAGGCCTCCCCGTCATGGACTATCTGCTGGCCGATCCGGTGGTGATCCCGGCCACGGTCCGGCATCTGTTTGCCGAAAGGATCTACGACCTGCCGTCGCTCATCACGATCGAACCGCCGCCGCCAATTCCGCCGTCGCCGCTGCCCATGCTTCGGAACGGCCACGTCACCTTCGGCGCGTTCAATCGCATCGACAAGCTGTCTGAGCCTACGCTAAGACTCTGGTCGAAGCTGATGGCTGCAACGCCCGGCTCGATGATCGTCGTCAAGAACCATTCGATGGGCGATGCCCTGCTGCGCGACGGATTGATTGCTCGCTTCGTCGCTCACGGCATTGCCGCGGACCGGGTCATTTGTGCAGGAAAGACGACGCGCCTGGAGCACCTTGCGATGTTCGCCGAGATCGACATCTCGCTCGATCCGTTCCCGCAAAATGGCGGCATCTCGACCTGGGAGTCGCTGCAGATGGGCGTGCCCGTCGTCGCCAAGCTCGGCAGCGGCCCTGCCGCACGCGCCGGCGGCGCGATCCTCAAGGCGATCGGCCTCGACGAATGGGTCGCCGACGATGATGAAGGCTATCTCGCAACCGCGCTGAACTTCTGCTCCCGTCCTGACGAGCTTGCGGCGCTCCGCGCCGCCCTGCCCGCAATCGTTTTGAATTCAGCCGCCGGCAACAGCGCGCTCTACACCGCGCATGTCGAGAAGGCCTATCGGACGTTCTGGCACGACCATTGTGCAAGGGCGCAGAGGCGCTAGCGTCTGCAGCCGCTGGCTGCGAAAGGCGACTGCGGAGCATCGCGACACGCAGACCCATACACGGCATAGCTGCAGACAACAAACACACGTGTAGCGTAAATATCCGACAGATTCGTCTTAAACGCGTATTGCGTTCGCGGGCTGGACAGTCTGTGCGCGCAAGCCACGCCGGGTGAACGACCATCACCGTCGCAAATCCGCCCAGCCCGCGCCCGATTCAACCGATATGACTAAAGCCGAAGAGCGAGACTACTAAAAGTTATAAAAACGTGGCCAAGTCGCCACATAGTTCCCTTCAGTTAAGGACGCCAGCGGAAGTTGCTGGCAGCGATCAGCGCACCATGCCACCCAGACAGGAGTGCTGAGGGAGTAAGGATTGCCGATCGTGCGTTGGGTGATTTTAGGTGGATTGCCCCTGCTCTGTTTGGGTGTCGCTGGACTGATCTGGACGGCGATCAACAAGGATGACGATCAGCGGGCTTGCCGGCAGGGATCGATCGTAACCTTGACGGCGGGCTGCCAGCCAGCGCGGCCTGCTTTGTCAGCCGTCGACGTCATGACCTTTCAGAAACCTCCAACCGTTCAAAATCCTGGTCCAGCCGCGCCGGCCACGCGCACCGGCGGTGCCGTGGCCGAGATCGAGCAGAGGTGAGACTGGCAGCTCCGCGCCCGCGCCGCACCTGCAATTTACCTCCCATTCACCACGATCCTGCCCTCCCCGGAACGATGCAATTTGCATCAACTTGTTCGCACGAGGAGACGGGACATGAGCAGGCAGCAGGATCTCGAGGACCAGATTGCGCGCGCCGAGCGGCTTGAGCGGAGCATCACCGACATGCTCACGATCGAGCGCCTGCGGCAGTTCGCGGCCGAGTGCCGGCGCGAGTTGGAGCGCCTGCAGCACCCGCGTTGTGCCGCCTGACAAGGGTCTTGGCCAACGCGGCAGCAACCGGCAAGCGCCGGTTCACGAGCATGTCGTGACCATGTTGGTGCAGAGCTGCCGGGTCCAGCCAATGCCTTTCTTGGCGCGGACCTTGGCGAACTCCCCAAAGCAGCCGAGCAGTTCGATCGTCTGATCACCATCGGCATGCGGATCGAGCTTCGCGCTCGATGCGGCATGATCGCGATAGATCGCCGTGCCGTTCTGCAGGCCGCCGGCGCCGACGACGCTCCGGTGCATGAAGCCCCTGCCGTGGAAGATCACTCTCGGCTTGTCCTGGTCCGCCTCCACCAGAACCGCGCGGTCGATCTCGAACCAGTCACCCTGCTGGGCGGCGAGATGGACGAGGATCCAGCCGTCGCTGGTCGGGTTCTTCAGCGTCGCGACGATGCTGCCGCCAGGCTCCGCTCGCACGTTCGCGCCGCGGGGATCGGGATCGATGACCACGACCTCGACGTTACAGGCATTCCGGTCGGGAGCTTGGGCGGACGCAGCGCCTGAGGCCACAACGATCATGATGAGCAGCAGAACTCGCATCGTCGTCACCCGCGCCACCTCCTTGCCGTGTCAGCATGAGTCGTGGGCGCCGCCTTGAAGTTCAACCGGCGCGCCGCCAGGTTCCCGCACAGCCGGCATGGGCAGCCCACGGCAAGCGTATCGGGACACCTCCCCCAACAGTTGCAATCGAGCACAAACGCACTCAAGATCACCGCTGATACTTAGATCCTTTGCCAGGTTTGGAGAGCGTCATGGCGTTAGCTCCAGCTGCAATGGCCGCCGCGGCAAGGTCCGTCAACGATCTCGGTCCCTATCGCCCGGCCGGCGTCTTCATTTCCTATGCCTCGGAAGATCACGACGTCGCTCAGGCCGTGTATCAGAGCCTGCAGTCGCTGAGCGAGACGATCTTCGATCGGGTCAAGATCTTCCTCGACTCCAAATCGATCGAAGCCAGCGACGAAATCCGCCAGGACCTGCGCGCTGGCCTGCGCAAATCCGATTTCCTGGTGGTGCTCTATACCGGCCAGCTCAAGAAGAGCCATGGTTACACCGGCTGGGAGCTCGGCTTCTTCGAAGCCCTGATGGAAGAAGAAAAGAAGCAGGGCGATGGCGAGACCGCGCGCCGCATCATCTATCTGTATTGCGGCGAGACGCCGCCGACGGGCGAGGGCATTCTCGGCATCAACATGGAGGTCGATACCGACGACCTGTCGGGGCCGCGCGCCGACTATGTGCAGAAATCCACGCAATCGATCGACGATCCCGATCCGCTGGCGCGCGTGATGCTCGACATCGCCGCACGGGCCGAGGTTCGCCTGCCGCCGCCGCTGAACGAGGACCGCGACACCTTGGACCGGCTGCGCACCAAGCGCAGACGCCAGATCGCGACCGAGATCATCCCGACCTTGAAGGGCAAGCTGTTCGACAGCATGAGCATGCGCATCACGCGTCACTCGGTCGAACAGCGGCTCATCGAGTTCCTGCTGCCGAAGCCACCCAGCGATCAGCCGATCAGCACCATTCCGGACGACACCACCCTCACCCCGCATTCGCGCGCGCTGGAGATCTTCGGCATCGCCGAGCCGCGCGACACGCTCAAATGGGGCGAGTTTCGCAGGAAGATGCGGGTCCGCGACACGCTCGGCGCCTCCTCCATCCTCGTGGCGATCGAACAGGCGGTGATCAGCGCGATCTCGTCAGAGACGCCCACCGACAGCGACCAGATCCTGAAGTCCGTGGACGACCAGATCTACCGGGTCATCGTCACCCGGCAACTCGACTACTATAACGGCCAGAAGCTGGTGCACGTCTACTTCATCAAGCGGCTGTCGGCGCGGATGCTCGGCGACAACGCCACCTCCTGCATCCTCGGCTTCATCAACGTCGCGGCCAAATACCGCTTCATCTTCGTGGAGCCCGACAGCGCGCTCTCGGTGGACTCCTTCATCCTCGAACATGAGGCGGCCAAGACGCAGTACAAGGTGAGACAGCTGGTGCGCGAGCTGCTCCTGATCGAGGAGGAAGCGCGTGCGCTGAAGCTCGACCAGGTCGCGGCCATTCGCCAGTATTTCGGTGCCGACAGCGAACATTTGCAGCTTGCCAAGAAGCTTCAGGACCAATGGTTCGACGCCCGTTCGCAATTGATGGCTTCAGCCGAGAAGATCCTCGGCACCGATCTCGCGAGCCCGTCATTTCCGGCAGCCGCCGAGCAGTGGATCGCAACGCTGCGCGCGTTCCGCGAGACGTCGGGCCAGATCAACTCGACCGTCACTGTGAAAGCGCTGGAGAATCTCAAGGAGAGCTTCGCGATCTGACATCGGCCGGGAAGAACCGGTCCTGCGCCGGCCTCGCTCCACGATCGTCAGCGATGCGACGCGATTGACGACAAGGAGAGTTCATGACACCTGAAGGCAGCGGTCCAGGATCGACATGCAGCCGCTTGAGGGCGCAGGCGGGTGGATCTCTTGGCGCGGCTCGGGCCAGATGATCATGCGAGAGCGCATCAGCCGGCCGTAACGATGTCGACCGGAAAGCTTCGTCTGATGCGTGAACGCCCCTCCTCCCGCCTGCTGCTGCTCGACGCGCTCGACCGGCTCTTGCTGTTCAAATTCGTGCACCTCGCCGGCGCGCTGCAGGGAGAGATGTTCTGGGCGACGCCGGGCGGCGGGCTCGACCCCGGTGAGAGCTACGAGGCCGCCGCCTGCCGCGAGATGTTCGAGGAAACCGGGATCCGCATCGCCGATCCAGGCCGGCAGATCGCGCGGCGATCGGTCACGTTCACGATGGTGGACGGCGAACAGGTCTGCTCGGACGAGCGCTATTTCCTGATCAGGATCGGCAGCGCCGAGATTTCGTCGACACATTGGACCGCGCTGGAGCGCGCCGCCATCGCCGCCCAGCGCTGGTGGCGCCCGGCGGAGCTGGCAGCGACCACCGACCAGGTCTACCCCGAGGACATCGTGGCGATGCTGCACAAAGCGGGAGCCTGGTAGGCTCTCTCGCTCGCTCTACAGCCGTCCCCCCGCAAGCGCTGCGGCGCGCGGCCGGCCGATGTCCGCGAGCGCCTGCGGCATCGGCGACACCGGAAACACCGCGTTGATCTGACCGGTCCCCGACGAGGGAAAGAACGGCGTGACCACCTCGACGCCGCGGTCGTAATGGTTCCAGCCGAGCGCACCGAGCAGCATCGCGGTGTCGTGCATGAAGCCCTCGCCATGACCCTTGCTGGCATATTCCGGAAGCATGTCGCAGAAGTCGGGCCATTCACCCTGCTCCCACATCTGGATCACCTCGTGGTCGAGACGCTCGAGGAACGGGCTGAACATCTTGTCGCGATATTCGTCGGCGGTGCCGTTCTGCGCGAAGCGGTGGCTCAGGGAGCCCGACGCGAAGAAGGCCACCGTGCCATCGTAATGATCCTCGACCGCACGGCGGAATGCCCAGCCGAGCTTGGCGCTGTCGGCGAGGTAATGCGAGGTGCAGAGCGCCGATACCGACACCACCTTGAAATGGCGATCGGCATTCATGTAGCGCATCGGCACCAGGGTCCCGTATTCGAGCGCCAGCGACGTGGCCGCATGGGCCATGGTGGCGATGCCATGGGCATTGGCCCCCTCGGCCAGGATGCGGCCAAGCTCCGGGTTGCCGTCATACTCATAGGTCATGTTGGCAATGAAGTGCGGCAGCTCGTTGGAGGTGTAGAGCCCCTGGAAATGCGGCGCGCAGTTGATGTGGTAGCCCGCATTGACCAGCCAGTGGGTGTCGAACACGACGATCGTGTCGACGCCCGCCTCGCGGCAACGCCGGCCGATCTCGATATGGCCATCGATCGCCGACTGGCGCTTGCCCCTGGCCGGACCATCGAGCTCGCTGAGATACATCGACGGCACGTGTGTGATCTTCGCCGCCAGTGCGAGCTTGCCCATTGTCTCGTCTCCCTTCCCATCATTCACGATCCGGCATGGCGGACCGTCTGCTTGGCCGACAGACTAGCCGGGCCGCCTCGCGAAAAAAAGGCCGCGACAGCGGCCCTTCCGGCATTCGAGCCATCTGCTGTCCCAAGATCATGGGACAAGATCATCGCGACAAGATCATGGGGACCGCGGCGTTCACGCCGCCTTGATGTCGATGGTCTTGGCGGCCTTCTGCACCTCCGGCTTCTTGGGCAGCGTGACCTTGAGCACGCCCTGCCTGAACACCGCCTCGATCTTGTCGGTATCCACGCCGTCCGGGATCTGGAAGGAGCGTTCAAATGAACCGAAGCTGCGCTCGCGGACGTAATAGTCCTTCTTCTTCTCTTCCTTGTCCTCCTGCTTCTCGCCCCTGATCGACAGCACGCCGTTCGTGACCTTCACCTCGACGTTCTTCTCGTCGAGCCCCGGCAGTTCCGCCGAGACCTCGTAGGCATTGTCGTGCTCGGCCACGTCGACGGCGGGCGCGACCGCAAAGGACCGCGTCCGGGGAAGACTCGGCAGTTGATCGAACAATGACGGCGTGCGCCAGATTCCGCTGTGGAAATCCTCGAACACGCGGTCGATCTCGCGGCGCAGGCTCTCGAACGGCCGCCATCCCTGCACGGACGGCGCAGTTGCTTTGTCAGTATTGACGGGCAGTTTGGTGGGTTCAGCCATGACTTCATCCTCCTGTTTCACGCGAGGATCATGTCGTTAGCGGCACGGGCGCGACCGTCGCGCTTGACGAGATCGGCCGGCATCCGCTCCCTCGCGCTTGACGGGAAACATATACCGAAGCTCTCAGCGGTTTAGATTGATCACGATCAAATGAGCCCACTCTCCGATGTCCCGAGATCCTTCAAACGGTGCGGGTGGAAGCGGCGCTGCACGGACCTCCTTGGCGTGACACGGGCCGCCATCGGCGCGCCGGTTCCAAGCGCTCCCCGCCTCTCAAGAGCGGGCAAGATGGTGAATGCATCGTAAACCGGCGCAGCTCGCATCCTGCTTTAGGGCAGGCAGAAGAAAGCTTTGCGCTCCAAGGCGTTAAGTGACGAAAATGGAGCAGTCTGGCAGCCCTGTGGCGGCCATTCCAGCGCCCCGATCATGGCGGAATGGCGCGCGAATTGTGGATCGCTTAACAGATTTTCCAGTTCCAGCGGTGAAGGTGTCGGCTCAACCATTCACCACAGGTTTCATGACCGTGACATCCTTCGGACGCGTAATCTCGGTGCGAGGCTCCCAGGCCCGCGTCGGCATTCTGTCGACCCAGCAGATGACCGTTTCCGAGATCCGCGCGACAGTCGGCCGCTTCATCAGCATCCGCTGCCCGAGCGCCACGATCATCGCGATCATCACCGAGGTCACCAGTGAGGACCTGTCGCAGGCCCACGACTATGTCGCGACCGCGTCGGTGGACCTGCTCGGCGAGATCCTCGGCCCCGCCGAGCGGCCGAAATTCCAGCGCGGCGTCACCCATTATCCGACCATCGGCGACGCCGTCGACATGATCACCAGCCAGGAGCTGCGCACGATCTACACGCCGACGGCAGGCGACCATATCGACATCGGCGCCCTGCAGCAGGACACCAGCGTGCGCGCCTGCGTCAATGTCGAGGAAATGCTGTCGAAGCATTTCGCGGTGCTCGGATCGACCGGCGTCGGCAAATCGACCGGCGTGTCGCTGCTGCTCAACGAGATCCTCAAAGCCCGGCCGAACCTGCGCATCTTCCTGCTCGACGTCCACAACGAATATGGCCGCTGCTTCGGCGAACGCGCGCTGGTGCTGAACCCGCGCAATCTGAAGCTGCCGTTCTGGCTGTTCAATTTCGAGGAGATTGTCGACGTCCTGTTCGGCGGCCGCCCCGGCGTGCCGGAGGAGCTCGATATTCTCGCCGAGGTGATCCCGCTGGCGAAGGGCATCTACACCCAGTACCAGAATACGGACCGCATCGGGCTGAAGCGGATCGATCCCAAGACCGTCGGCTACACCGTCGATACGCCGGTGCCGTATCGCCTCGTCGACCTGATCAGCCTGATCGACGAGCGCATGGGCAAGCTGGAGAACCGCTCCTCGCGCATCATCTATCACAAGCTGATCTCGCGCATCGAGACCGTGCGCAACGACCCGCGCTACGCCTTCATGTTCGACAACGCCAATGTCGGCGGCGACACCATGGCGGAGGTCATCAGCCATCTGTTCCGCCTGCCGGCGAACGGCCGGCCGATGACGGTGATGCAACTCGCCGGCTTCCCGGCCGAGGTGGTCGATTCCGTCGTCTCCGTGGTCTGCCGCATGGCGTTCGATTTCGGCCTGTGGAGCGACGGCGTCTCGCCGCTATTGTTCGTCTGCGAGGAGGCGCATCGCTATGCCTCCGCCGACCGCTCGATCGGGTTCGGCCCAACCCGCAAGGCGATCTCGCGCATCGCCAAGGAAGGCCGCAAATACGGTGTCTATCTCGGCCTGATCACCCAGCGCCCGGCCGAGCTCGACGCGACCATCATCTCCCAGTGCAATACGCTGTTCACGATGCGCCTCGCCAACGAGCGCGACCAGTCGCTGCTGCGCTCCGCGGTGTCCGATGCCGCCGCCAACCTGCTGTCCTTCGTGCCCTCGCTCGGCACCCGCGAGGTGCTGGCGTTCGGTGAGGGCGTGGCGCTGCCGACGCGGCTGCGCTTCAAGGAAGTGCCGCCGCATCAATTGCCGCGCAGCGAGGCAACGATCGCCACCGTGCGCTCCGTCAATGCCGGCCATGACATGCATTTCGTCGCGGCCGTTCTGGAACGCTGGCGCGGCGCCACGTCGAGCCGTGATGCGGCCGGCGACGGCGGCACGATCAGCAGCGGCGATCGCGGCGGTCTCGCGACCGCGCTCGATGCCCCCATGCTGCAGCCGTCCATGGGGCTCGACCCCGACCGCTTCTCCCTGCTGAAGAAGCCGCTGCGCTAAGCCCGCGGCCGCCTGCCCGGACCCCTGCCGTGCCTGTCGTGACAGCAACGGACGGAGGACCTTATCCAAAAGCATCGCCGCCGGCATCGAGGATCGCGAGCGCGCCGAGAGTGCGAGCCTGCTGGCCAACGTCAATCCGACCTTTCAACTGGGTACGGCTGGCGCAGCGCGTCCCCGGTCCGCATCGCGCTCGATGCCGTGCCGGAGCGTCGGGACCTGGTCGCGGGACGCTCGGAGACGGTCGAGGTGATGAACTGAGCCGACGGCCATTGCGCCCGCGCCGTCATGGATTATGGTTCGCCGCCCGAACGCCAATCTGGACCCGTTGCCATGACGCAGCCTGCCATCAGCCGCTTCCCCGTCCCCGCGATCGATGCGCTGCCCGACGACATCCGCACCCGCCTCCTGGCGGTGCAGGAGAAGAGCGGCTTCGTGCCCAACGTCTTCCTGACGCTCGCGCAGCGGCCGGACGAGTTCCGCGCCTTCTTCGCCTACCACGACGCTCTGATGGAGAAGGACGGCGGCCTGACCAAGGCCGAGCGCGAAATGATCGTGGTGGCAACCTCGAGCGCCAATCAGTGCCAATATTGCGTCATCGCCCACGGCGCGATCCTGCGCATCCGCGCCAAGAATCCCCTGATCGCCGATCAGATCGCGATCAACTACCGCAAGGCCGACATCACGCCGCGGCAGCGCGCAATGCTCGATTTCGCGATGAAGGTCGCGCTTGAGGCCCAGGCGGTGGACGACGCCGATTTCAAGACCCTGGCAAGCCACGGCTTCAGCGACGACGATATCTGGGACATCACGGCGATCGCCGCCTTCTTCGCGTTGTCAAACCGGATCGCCAATGTCACGGGCATGCGGCCCAATGACGAGTTCTATCTGATGGGCCGGTTGCCGAAGGCGAAGTAGGCCGAGACTTAAGCCGGTCAGTCGTCCGATGCCGGGCCGCACCAGCCGGGCAGATAGACGGCATCATGGCTCTTGGCGAGCGCCAGCGCATGCTCCATGGCCGCCGCGAAATGGCTCTCCACCGTCTTGCGCTTGACCCTGCGGCGCAGGAAGTCCGCCCACAGAAACTCGCTGAACGGTGTCGTGTCCTTGGCAAAGCCACCGGCGCGGCGCAGCTCGCCCGCGAGGCTGCGAAACGGATCGTCCTTCAGATCCGCCACCGTCTTCGGCAGATCCTTGAAATGCCGCCGCTCGCCCTTGGCGTCGTAAGGATACACCCAGCGCTTGTTGTCCATCACGTTCCAGAAGCCGTCGCGATCGACCATCGAGAGATCGCCGATCACGCTGACGAGGACATCCTTGACACCCTCATCGTGCAGCGCGCGGGCCAGATGATGATGGTCGACGACATAGTGCCGCTTGTCCGGACCGAGCACGACGGGGATCATGTGCTTGCCGAGCAGCTCGGCCTGCTTCTTCTGGGATTTGTGCTCGCGCCAGCGCTCCCGCTTGTCCTTCACCTCGCGCATGCCGACCGTCATCTGCGTCGGTCGCAACGACAGGATCGGCACGGGATGCAGCAGCGGCTCGCGGGTATTGGCCATGCGTGGGCTCCAACGGATTTCGCGGACGCCTCGGGCGCGATCAGCACCGCCGGCGCGTGGGTTCCACCGTTACACCAAACGGGGCGGACACGACACATCCGCAGGGCGACAGGCCCGTCTGATGCAGCTCAACCCCGGCAAAGTTTCTTTGTGAGAGGCTGCGCCTGCATGCTAAGAAAGCACATCGGAGTCGAGGCATGAAGACCCAGCGCCCCATCGCAGCGGAGGAAGAGCATCGCGTGGTGCCATTCCGGCCACGCAGCGGTCCGGCGCGGCGCGTGGTCGAGGGCGGCGGCCCGCCGGTTCCGCTGCATCGGCGCGAGATGCTCCAGCTCGATCTCTCCCGCTATGAGCAGCCGCGCGAGCAGCCCGATGATTTCCGTCACCGCATCCTGGCCAATATCGCTGCGATCGCCTTTACCATCGCGCTGACCGCGATCGGCATCTGGCTGGCCATGAGCATTGCGGATCTGCGCAAGACCCAGGACTGCCTGCTGACCGGACGGCGCGACTGCGCCCGCATCATCACGGAGACCTACACCCCGTGAGCTGCTGATCCCAGCGGCGGCGCCGCGGCCAGACAGGGCATCACAATCCCGCCACAACCGAGCGGCCCGGCTCCATTGAACTCACCGCGGCGCTCCGATATACGGGCACACGACTCCTGGGCGACGGGGGTAAAAGGGCTCGCATCAGACGCCCCGGGGGCGGTGTCCTCTCGTTGCCCTTCTCCGGATTAGCTCAAAAATATCAAAGGCTTAGTGATGTCCTCAACATTCGATCAGGTCGCCACGATCATCGCTGAAACCTGCGACATCCCGCGCGACACGATCACGCCGGATAGCCACGCCATCGACGATCTGGGCATCGACAGCCTCGATTTCCTCGACATCGCGTTCGCGATCGACAAGGCCTTCGGGATCAAGCTGCCGCTCGAGAAGTGGACGCAGGAAGTGAACGACGGCAAAGCCAGCACCGAACAGTATTTCGTGCTGAAGAACCTGTGCGCCCGCATCGACGAGCTGGTCGCCGCCAAGGGCGCGTGAGCGCCCGCCATGCAGATCGAGTACTTCCAGCTGATCGACCGCATTCTCGACCTCCGACTGGACGAGAAGACCATCACCGTCGAAGCCAAGGTTCCCACCGAAAGCACCATTTTCGAAGGACATTTTCCGGGCTACCCGATCATGCCCGGCGTTTTGTTGATCGAATCGATGGCGCAGACATCGGGATGGCTGTTGCTTGCGCTGATGAAGTTCGAGCGAATGCCGTTCCTGGCTGCCGTCAAGGAGGCCAAGATGCGCGGCTTCGTCTCGCCCGGCGAGGTGCTGAGCGTCGAGGCCAATGTGCTGCATGAGGGCTCCGGCTATGCCATCACCGAAGCCCGCGTGAAGGTCGACGGCAAGCTTCGCTCCAATGCGACAATCACGTTTAGCCATGTCCCCTTCCCCAACCCGGAATTGCGCGGACACATGGACGCCGTCGCCCAGCGCGTCGGCTTTCCGCAACAGGTCCTGCAGCGATGAATGAGACAGCCGTGACCGCCGAGCCCGTCGAAGTCTGGATCACCGGTATCGGGCTTGCGACCTCGCTTGGCGAGGGCCTCGATGCGAACTGGGACGCCCTCAACTCCGGCCGGATCAATGTCGACGAGCAGGGCTTCGCGCCCTACATCGTGCATCCCTGGGCCAAGGTGAATCTGGAAGCGCAGATCCCCAAGAAGGAACAGCGCCAGATGGAGGCGTGGCAGCGCATCGGCACCTATGCCGCCGGGCTGGCGCTGGATTCCGCCGGCCTCAAAGGCAATAAGGAGATCCTGTCCCGGATGGACATGATCGTCGCCGCCGGTGGCGGCGAGCGCGACATCTCGGTCGACACCAACATCCTCAACGCCGAGGCGCAGGGCAATTGTACGCCGGGCTTTCTCAACGACCGGCTGATGAGCGATTTACGCCCCACCCTGTTCCTGGCGCAGCTCTCCAACCTGCTCGCCGGCAACATCGCAATCTCGCATGGCGTGTGCGGCACCTCGCGCACCTTCATGGGCGAAGAGGTCGCGGGCGTCGACGCGTTCAAGATCGCGCTGGCGCGCATTGCCGGCGGCCAGAGCGACATCGCGCTGGTCGGCGGCTCGCATAATGGCGAGCGCAAGGACCTGCTCGTTCTGTACGAGTTCGGCGACTACAATCTGAAGAACAAGTTCGCCCCGGTCTGGGACCGCAAGGAGCATCCCGGCTTTGCGCTCGGATCGGCCGGTGCATTCCTCGTGCTGGAATCCAGGCCCCATGCCGAGGCCCGCGGTGCCAAGCCGCTGGCGCGGCTCAGCAAGGTGGTCGCCGATCGCGCCCGCCGCAAGGAAGCCGGTGCCGTGACTGGCACGCTGGAGCGGCTGTGGTCCGCGCTGGACGTCCACGAAGCTCCCGGCGCCATCATCACCGGCGCAACAGGCGCCGAGCCCGTGACCTCGGAAGAGCGCGCCTTCCTCGGTCAGCACAAAGCCTTCGCCGTGCGATCGAGCGGAACCCGCTTCGGCCATACGATGGAAGCCCATTTCGCCCTCGGCCTTGCGCTTGCGGCGCTGTCGATATCCCGTGGCGCGCTGTTTGCGCCGGGCGATTCCTCCGGCGTCGAGATCGAGATGAAGCAGGCTCCGGCCCAGATCGTCGTGGTCGGTGCCGGCCATTACCGCGGCGAAGGCATGGCCTTGGTCGAATCAGTCAAGTGAGCGCGGCGCGGCCGACGGATACGCGACGGGGGACAATATGAGTTTACGCGACAAGTTTGGACGCCCCATCGTGGTCGTGACCGGGATGGGCATCGTCACCTCGCTCGGCGCCGGCAAAGCGGAGAACTGGAGCAAGCTGGTCGCCGGCGAATCCGGCATCCGCACCATCACGCGCTTTCCGATCGACGGCCTGAAGACCACGATGGCCGGCACCGTCGATTTCGTCCCGGTCGCCCCGTTCACCTCGACAGGGCTCTCCGAACGACTCGGCCACATGGCGGTCGAAGAAGCGATCGCGCAATCCGGGATCGGCACCAAGGGTGACTTCCCGGGTCCGCTGTTTCTCGCGGTTGCGCCGGTCGAGATCGAATGGCCGCAGCGTCTGGAGCTCGCGCACGAGGTCGGCGGCACGCAATTCACCTATGACGACCTGCTGAGGGTCTGCGGCGGCGGCAAGTTCGTGAATTATCACCACCGCTTCCTGTTCGGCTCGGTCGCGGATTCGCTGTCGGATACGTTCGGCACCAAGGGGTCGCCGATCTCGCTGTCGACCGCCTGCGCCTCCGGCGCGACCGCGATCCAGCTCGGTGTCGAAGCCATCCGGCGCGGCGAGACTGATGTTGCGCTGTGCGCGGCCACCGAGGGCTCGGTGAATCCCGAGGGGCTGGTGCGCTTCTCGCTGCTGTCGGCGCTGTCGACGCAGAACGATCCGCCGCAGGCGGCCTCCAAGCCGTTCTCCAAGAACCGCGACGGGTTCGTGATGGCCGAGGGCGCCGGCGCGCTGGTACTGGAGAGCTACGATGCGGCAGTGGCGCGCGGCGCCAAGATCCTCGGCGTCGTCGCCGGCTGCGGCGAGCTGACCGATTCCTTCCATCGCACCCGCTCCTCGCCGGACGGCAAGCCGATCATCGGCTGCATCCGCAAGGCGTTGGCCGATGCCGGCATGGCGCCGGAGCAGATCGACCACATCAACGCCCACGGCACCGCCACGCCCGAGAACGACAAGATGGAATATGTCGGCGTCTCCGCCGTGTTCGGCGACTACACCAGCAAGATTCCGGTCTCGTCCAACAAGTCGATGGTCGGGCACACGATCTCTGCGGCCGGCGCGGTGGAGGCGATCTTCTCGCTGCTCACGCTGGAGCATCAGCGGATTCCGCCGACCATCAATTACGATGTTCCGGATCCCGCGATCCTGTTCGACGTGGTCGGCAACAAGGCGCGCGATGCGCGCGTCACCACCGTGATGTCGAACTCGTTCGGGTTTGGCGGCCAGAACGCCTCGCTGATCCTGACCCGCGAACCGGCCTGATCCGCCTGTCGCATCGATGAGTCTCATTCCCCTCCGGACCAAGCTCGTCATCCGCCAGGCCGTGAAGTCGCTCGGGGCCTCCGCCGTCGGCGGGCTGACGGTCGGCATGCTCAGAACGACGCGCTATTTCGACCCGCAGAAGACCGCCGACCGCTTCGCGCGCATCGCGCAGTGGATCGGCCCCAAGCTGCGCGAACAGCGCATTGGTCGCGACAATCTCACGAGAGCTTTCCCGGAGAAGTCGCCCGAGGAGATCGAGACGATCCTCGCCGGCGTATGGGACAATCTCGGCCGCGTCGGCGCCGAATTCGCCCATCTCGACAAGATCTGGGACTACGACGAGGCCCATCCCGAGCGCAGCCGGATCGAGCTGTCGCCGCGCACCCACGAGTTGTTTCATCAGCTCCGTCTCGACGGCAAGCCGGCGCTGATCTTCGCCAGCCATCTCGCCAATTGGGAGATGCCCGCGCTCGCCGCCGTCGCCCACAAGCTCGACACCGCGATCTTGTATCGCCGGCCCAACATCGCCGCGGCCGACCGCATCATCCAGGAGATGCGGCAGGTCAAGATGGGCACGCTCGTCCCCGCCGGCCGCGACGCCCCGCTGCGGCTCGGCGAGGCACTCAAGAACGGCCAGCATGTCGCGATGCTGGTCGACCAGTACCTGACCGGCGGCGTCGAGGTGACGTTCTTCGGCCGCAAGACCCGCGCCAACCCGATGCTCGCGCGCCTGCTGCGCCAGGTCGAATGCCCCGTGCATGGCGTCCGTATCATCCGCCTGCCCGGCAACCGCTTCCGCGCCGAACTGTCGGAGGAAGTGAAGCCGGTGCGGACGGCCGATGGCCAGATCGACATCCAGGGCACGACGCAGGCGGTCACCAACGTGGTCGAGAGCTGGATCCGCGAATATCCGGAGCAATGGCTCTGGCTGCACCGGCGCTGGCGCTGAGCGGCACACAGCCAAATTCCACCACGAGGAAGCAGACCTCCAGTATCATTTGCTTCTCGTGGGCCTATTCAAAGAAAAACCTTACCTCCTCCGCCATCGCTCGCTAGTTTGGCCTCCGATCCGACAGCTGTTCGGAAGCTTCAGGGAGGACAAGCACGCATGTTTTCGCACATCATGATCGGCACCAACAACCTCGACAAGGCCAAGGCCTTCTACGACAAGCTCTTGGGAACGTTGGGCGTGAGGCCGGCCAAGGTCGACGGCCACCGCATCTTCTATTTCACGCCGACCGGCGTCTTCTCGGTGTCCAAGCCGATCAATGGCCAGCCGGCGACCCCCGCCAATGGCGGCACGATCGGCTTTTCCTGCAGCTCGCCCGAGCAGGCCGACGCCTGGCATGCAGCAGGCCTCGAAGCCGGCGGCACGACCTGCGAAGAACCGCCCGGCATCCGCCAGGGCTCCGCCGGCAAGCTGTATCTCGCATACTTGCGCGATCTCGACGGCAACAAGCTCTGCGCGATGCACCGGATGGCGTGATTCTGCGCCGTCATTGCGAGGAGCAACGCGACGAAGCAATCCAGAATCTTCGTGCGACCCTGGATTGCTTCGCTAGCGCTCGCAATGACGCCAGCCGAAGCTTCACCGCCCCGTCTTCACCTTCGTCCAGAGACGGTTGATGATCCGCTGCGTGGCCGGCTCGCGGGCGGTGATGACGAACAGCTTCTTCAGGGTCGCGTCGTCCGGATAGATGTTCTTGTCGCCGAGGATCTTCGGGTCGATCAGCTTCTGGCTGGCCAGATTGCCATTGGCGTAGGACAGGAAGTCGGAGTTCTTGGCGGCGACCCCGGGCCGGTAGAGGTAGTTGATCAGCGCATACGCCTCGGTGACGTGCTGCGCGTCGGCGGGGATCGCGAAATTGTCGAAGAACATCTGCGCGCCCTCTTTGGGGATCGCATAGCCGATCTCGATGCCGTTCTTGGCCTCCTCGGCGCGGCTCCTCGCCTGCATGATGTCGCCGGACCAGCCGACGACGAGGCAGATCTCGCCGGTGGCGAGCGCGCTCAAATATTCCGACGAATGAAACTTGCGCACTGATGGAGCGACCTGGCCGACCACCTCGGCGGCCTTCTCGAGGTCGGCCTGCTTGGTCGAGTTCGGATCGAGGCCGAGATAGTTCAGCGCTGCCGGGAAGATGTCGTCGGCGGAGTCCAGCATGTGGACGCCGCAATCCTTGAACTTGGCTAGGTTCTCCGGCTTGAACACCATGTCCCAGCTGTCGATCCGCGCACCAGCCCCTAAGATCTTCTCGATCGTCTTGACGTTATAGCCGATGCCGGTCGTGCCCCACATGTAGTTGGCGGCGAACTGATTGCCGGGATCGTAGGTGGCGAGACGCTCGGTCACGACCGGCCACGCATTGGCGAGATTGGGCAGTTTGGTCTTGTCGAGCGGCTGGAAGATCTTGGCCTTGATCTGGCGCTGCAGGAAATACGCCGTGGGCACCACCACGTCATAGCCGGACTTGCCGGCGAGCAGCCGCGTTTCCAACGTCTCGTTGGCGTCGAACGTGTCGTAGACGACATTGATGCCGGTCTCCTTGGTGAAGTCGTCGAGGACCCCCGGCGCCATGTAGTTCGACCAGTTATAGAAGTTGACGACGCGCTCTTCGGCATGGCCGGCCGACGCCGAGAGCGTCAGCGTCACAACGGCCAGCGCCAGAGCCGAACGAATGCAGCCGCGCGTCATGAGCTTATCTCTTGTTTGAGCATGATCTTTGCGGAAAACCGGTGCCCACTTTTCCGGATCATGCTCGAGCTACCGTCGGTGAATGGCGTCGGACAGGCGCTCCAGCGCCGTATCGAGCGTCGCGTCCTTCTTGGCAAAGCAGAACCTGACGACCGAGGTCACGGCATCCTTCTCATAGAACGCCGACACCGGGATCGCCGCCACCTTGTAGTCGTGAACGATACGGCGGCAGAACTGCTCGTCGGTCTCGTTGAGGCCGAGCGGCGACAGGTCGACGGTGAGGAAATAGGTCCCCTGCGCCTTCAGCACGGGAAAACCGAGACGTTCGAGGCCTGCCGTGAGCCGGTCGCGGCTGCGCGCCAGCTCCGCGCGCATGTCGAGGAAGTAGTCGTCGGACTTCCCGAGCCCGTAGGCCACCGCCATCTGAAGGTTCGGCGCCGTCGTGAAGGTGAGGAACTGATGCACCTTGGCCGCGACACGCAGCAGCTGCGGCGCGGCGCAGACGAAGCCGATCTTCCAGCCAGTGAGCGAGAAGATCTTGCCGGCCGAGCCGACCTTGATGGTGCGGTCGCGCATGCCGGGGATGGTGATCAGCGGGATGTGCTCGCGGCCGTCGAAGACCACGTGCTCCCAGACCTCGTCGCAGATCGCGACCGCGTCGAACTCCTGGCAGAAGCGCGCCAAGAGCTCCAGGTCCTCGCGCGGATAGACCACGGCGGCCGGGTTCAGCGGATTGTTGAACAGCACGGCCTTGGTCTTCGGCGAGAATGCTTGCCGCAGCATCTCCTCGGACAGTCGCCAATGCGGCGGCTCGAGCCGCACCAGGCGCGGAATGCCGCCAGCCTGGCGGATGATCGGCAGGTAGGAATCGTAGACCGGCTGAAAGCAGATCACCTCGTCGCCCGGCTCGACCACCGACAGGATCGCCGAGGTCAGCGCCTCGGTGCCGCCGGAGGTCACCATGACCTCGCTCATCGGATCGAGGTCGAGCTTGTGCCAGTGCTTGTAGTGCGCCGCGATCGCCTGGCGCAGCTCGGGCAGCCCCATCATCGACGGGTACTGGTTGTAGCCGTTCAGGACGGCATCGGCCGCGGCGCGGCGGATGTCCTCCGGGCCGGGATCGTCGGGAAAGCCCTGGCCGAGATTGATGGCGTTGTTGTCGCGCGCGAGCTGCGACATCTGCTCGAAAATGGTGACGGGCAGATCAGCGAAGACCTTGTTCTGCGAGATCATGATGCGGTGTCAGCCGCCGGTCTTGATCGGCAGGCCGGCCGCCTTCCAGCCGAGCATCCCGCCCTGGAGGTGCTTGTCATAGGGCAGACCGGCCGCCTGCGCCGCCAGCGAGGCAGTCACCGAGCGCTTGCCGGAGCGGCAGGCAAACACGACGTCCTTGCCCTGGGGATCCGGGATCAGCTTCGGATCGAAACCCGACAGGGGAACAACAATGCCGCCCGGATAGGCTTCCGCAGCAACTTCGTTCGGCTCGCGCACGTCGACCAGAAGAATTCGCCCCTCGGCAATCCCCTGGGCCACGTCCTGCGGCGTCAAATCATGCACAACAGCCACGCCTATCCTCCAAGCCTGTAGCGGAGCCGCGTCAGGGCCCCCAACCGGGCGCCAAACTCACCCCAGACGCACCGAAAATCAAGCGGTTCGGCAACGGGCCGCGCGTCTCTCAGATCGTGACCTGGGTGCCGACCTCGACCACGCGCCCGCTCGGGATCTGAAAATAATCCGTGGCGTCGTTGGCCGACCGGCTCATGGTGATGAACAGGTGATCCTGCCAGCGCGGCATGCCGGAATGCGCCGCAGGCTTGAGGGCGCGCCGCGACAGGAAGAACGAGGTCGACATGATGTCGAACTGCCAGCCGAGCTTGCGCGCGATCGCCAGTGCCCGCGGCACGTTGGGCGATTCCATGAAGCCGAACCGCAAGGTGACCTTGGAGAAGGTCGGGCTGATCTGCTCCAGCCGCACCCGCTCCGACGGATCGATGCGCGGCGTCGGCGCGGTCTCGATGGTCAGGATCACGTTCTTCTCGTGCAGCACCTTGTAGTGCTTGAGGCTGTGCATCAGCGCCGTCGGCGCGCTCAAGGGATCTGACGTCAGGAACACGGCCGTGCCGGGAACGCGCTGCGGCGGGCGCTTCTCCAGCATCGCCACGAGGTCCGCGAGCGGGAATTCGAGCTTGCGCGATTTCTCGAACAGCAGCCGGCTGCCGCGCCGCCACGTATACATCAGCGTCATCACGAAGCCGCCCAGCGCCAGCGGCACCCAGCCGCCTTCGAGGACCTTCAGCAGGTTTGCCGACAGGAAGGTCAGATCCAGGAACAGGAACGGCGCGATCAGCGCTCCCGCCGCGAGCGGCGACCACCGCCAGACCTTCCAGATCACGACAAAGCCCATCATCGCCGTGACGACCATGGTGCCGGTGACCGAGATGCCATAGGCCGAGGCCAGCGCGCTGGACGATTTGAACAGCAGGACCAGCAGCACCACCGAAGCCAGCAGCAGCTTGTTGATCCGGGGAATATAGATCTGGCCCGAATGCGCCTCGGAGGTGTGACGGATCTCAAAGCGCGGCAGCAGGCCGAGCTGGATCGCCTGTCGGGTCAGCGAATAGGCGCCGGTGATGACGGCCTGGCTGGCGATGACCGTCGCCACGGTGGCGAGTGCGACCATCGGGATCAGCGCCCATTCCGGGAACATCAGAAAGAACGGGTTCTCGAGCGCCTTGGCGTCGGCGATGATCAGCGCCCCCTGCCCCAGATAGTTCAGCGCCAGCGACGGCAGCACGACAAACAGCCAGGCCGTCTGGATCGGCCGCTTGCCGAAATGGCCGAGATCCGCATACAGCGCCTCGGCACCGGTGACAGCGAGGAACACGGCGCCGAGCGTGATGAAGCCCACGATACCGTGGTGCAGCATGAAGGACACGGCGTTCACCGGGTTGATCGCCCACAGCACCTCCGGATGGCGAAGGATCGGCGGGAATGCCGCGATGCCGATGACCAGGAACCAGATCAGCATGATCGGGCCGAAAAAGGCCGCGACCTTGGCCGTGCCGCGCGCCTGAACGGCGAACAGCGCCGCGAGAATGATGACGGTCAGCGGGACGACGTAAGGATCGAACGCGGCTGTGACCAGCTTGGTGCCTTCGATCGCCGAGAGGACCGACAGGGCCGGCGTGATCACCGCATCGCCATAGAACAGCGCGCCCGAGATGATGCCGAGCAGGACGATGATGCTGGCGCCGCGGGTGACGCCGCGCTGCGCCAGCGCCATCAGCGCCAGCGTTCCGCCCTCGCCATGATTGTCGGCCCGCAGCAGGATGACGACGTATTTCAGCGTGACGACGACGATCAGGGCCCACAGGATGAGCGAGATCACCCCCATGACCGCATGGGGCGCCGCCTCGCCGCTGCTGCTGGCGGCCGTGACGGCCTCGCGCAGCGCGTATAGCGGACTGGTGCCGATGTCGCCGTAGACGACGCCGATGCTCCCCAAGGTCAAGGCGGTAAAGCTGGCCGTCGAATGGGCGTCGCCATGCCCGTTTGTCGCCGGCGCTTCCGCGGGCGTGGCTGCGGCGTCAACTGTCATGGGGTAGCCCCCTCGAGGACTCGTTAATGCTTCACTGCACAATCGCAGGGCGCGCGGCTTATAGCTGCAGCGCTCCAAGGATGAGCCGGGGAGATTGCATACGTTCCATGCAAAATAACATGGATCAACCCTCCGGGCAATCGAGCCGATCAGATCGTCACCTGTGTCCCGACCTCGACGACCCGCCCGGTCGGAATTTGGAAGTAGTCGGTGGCGTCGTTGGCCGACCGGCTGAGCGCGATGAAGAGATGGTCTTGCCAGCTCGGCATGCCCGATTGGGATGACGGCTTCAAAGAGCGGCGAGAGACGAAGAACGACGTCGACATGATGTCGAACTGCCAGCCGAGCTTGCGGGCCACCGCGAGCGCCCGCGGCACGTTCGGCGATTCCATGAAGCCGAAGCGCAGCCGCACCTTGGAGAATTTTTCGCTGATCTTCTGCATGCGCACACGCTCCGACACATCGACCCGGGGCGTCTGCGCCGTCTCGATGGTCAGGATCACATTGTGCTCGTGCAGCACCTTGTTATGCTTGAGATTGTGCAGGAGCGCGGTCGGCACCGAGGTCGGATCGCTGGTGAGAAACACCGCCGTCCCTTTCACGATATGCGGTGGCCGCTTTTCCAGGCTCCCGATCAGGTCATCCAGCGGGACCTCGATCTTGCGCGTCTTCAGCACGAGAATCGCCGAGCCGCGCCGCCATGTCCAGATCGTGACTGCCATGGCCGCGCCGAACAGCAGCGGCACCCAGGCTCCTTCGAAAAGCTTGAGCAGGTTGGCACTGAAGAAGGACAGGTCGACAATGACGAAGGGAACGATGATGGCGGCGGCGACGGCGGCGCGCAGGTTCCAAAGCTTCCAGATCACCACGAAGCCCATGATGCCGTCGGCGACCATGGTGGTGGACACGGCGATGCCATAGGCCGAGGCGAGATTGCTGGAGGTGCGGAACAGCAGCACCAGCAGCATCACGCCGATCAGGAGCAGGCGGTTGACCCGCGGCAGATAGATCTGCCCGGCATGGCTCTCCGACGTATAGCGCACCTCGAAGCGCGGCAGCAGACCAAGCTGCACGGCCTGGCTGACCAGCGAATACGCCCCGGTGATCACCGCCTGGCTCGCGATCACGGTGGCGGCTGTCGCCAGCACCACGAGCGGCAGCAGCAACAGCTCCGGCACCAAGCGATAGAACGAGTTCTCGATGGCCGCGGGATCGGACAGGACCAGCGCGCCCTGCCCGAAATAGTTGATCAGCAGTGACGGAAGCACGAAGAACAGCCATGCCGACTGGATCGGCTTACGGCCGAAATGGCCGAGATCGGCGTACAGTGCCTCGCCGCCGGTGACCGCGAGGAACACCGCTCCCAGCGTGACCAGTCCGATCGTCCCGTGCGAGAGCAGGAATTGGACAGCATAATAGGGATTGATCGCGGCAAGAACGGAGGGATCGTCAGTGATGTGCACGATCCCCATCACAGCCAGGCTGGCGAACCACAACACCATCACCGGACCGAAGGCGGTCGCCACCCGGGCCGTGCCCTTGCTCTGGACCGCGAACAACACCACCAGGATGAACACGGTGAGCGGCACGACATAATGCTCGAGCGCCGGCGCGGCGAGCTTGAGGCCTTCGACGGCCGATAGCACCGAGATCGCCGGCGTGATCATCGAATCGCCGATGAACATCGACGCACCGATGACGCCGAGCGACATCAGAAAGATGCTGCGCCGGCCCAAAGCGCGCTGGCCGAGCGCCATCAGCGACAACGTTCCCCCCTCACCGTTATTGTCGGCTCGCAGCAGCAGCAGCACATATTTGGCCGTCACCACGATGAACAGCGACCATAGGATCAGCGAGAGCACGCCGAGTACGATCATCCGCGACACCGGCTCGCCGTGAGCGGCGCCATGCGCCGCCTCGCGGAACGCGTAGAGTGGCGAGGTACCGATGTCTCCGAACACGACGCCGATGCTGCCGAGGGTCAGCCCCCAGAACCCCGATGTGCTCGCCGCTTCCTGTCCTTCGGTCGATGTTGCGCTGGCCGTCATGTCGCTCGGAACGCATCTTCCCTGTTTGGTTCGGGGCGTTTGGACGCAGACCCGCCGCCGATCAAGTCGCCACCGTAGCAGAGCTTGATTCCTCGGCTATGACCAAACAAGCACGGCGCTCACAGATCTCTCATCCCGCGTCGCGGCAAATTGCAGCGGCGGTCGCTCCGACGCCATGTCAGGTTGGCAAGCGCGCGAATCAAGGTGTGCTCGCACTCGGAGGCAGGAAATGACGGGCGACGCCCGCCCTTCTGGCCGACAATCCCGCTTTAGGGCTTCAGATCGGGGGGCAATGGCGGATCCTCGCGCATCAAGGTGATGGTCACGCGGCGATTGGCGGCGAGCGAAGGATCGTCCGGGAACAGCGGCTGGGTATCCGCCTTGCCGGAAACCGCGAAGATGTGGCTCGGCGGCAGACCTTCCCGCTCCAGGATCTGACGCACGGCGTTGGCGCGGTCTGCCGACAGGTCGAACGCGCCGTAGTCGCTGCGCGCCGGAACGAAGCCGGCCGCGGTATGCCCGGTGATCTGCACCCGCAGCGGCGTCGCCTTGAGCGGCGCAGCCAGCTTCTCGATCAGGCGGCGGGTGCGATCATAGGGCACTTTCGAGCCATCGGCGAACATGGAACGGCCGTCCTGGTCGACGATCTCCAGGTTGAGCCCCTGCTTGGTCTCCTCGAACATGATGTGCTTGGAGATCTCGGTCATCTCCGGCATGTCCTGCAAGGCCTGACGCAGCGATGCGGAGGCCAGGGCGAACTGCCGGTCGGTCTTGAGCTTGGCGCCGTTGGTGTGCTGGCGCTCCTCCTGCTCGGGGCTCGGCTCGCGGGACGTCTCCTCCGGCGAGACATGGGCTGCGTTCTTGAGCTTCGGCCGGGTCGGCAGGCCGTCGGATTCGACGATGCCCGAATAACGCGACTCGGATTGCACGCCGAACGCATCGCGCATCGAGCCCGCGACGACCTTCAGCTTGTTGTTGTCCATGGTCGAGAAGGCGACCAGCATCACGAAGAAGCTGACCAGCAGCCCCATCAGGTCGGCGAAGGTCACGAACCAGCCGTGACCGCCGCCATGCGCATCGCCCCGCTTCTTCTTGGCCATCGCTCACCCCATCCCCGGATCGCCTGCCGCTGCCGATCAGGCAGGCACAGGCTCACCTTCGGCGTGGCGATGCTTCTCCGGCAGATAGGCCAGCAGCATCTCGCGCACGAGAGCCGGGCTCTTGGAGTCGCGGATCATCAGGATGCCGTCGATGATCAGCGTGCGATTGGTCTCCTCATCGAGCAGCTTGCCATGCAGCTTGTCGGCGATCGGCAGACAGATCAGGTTCGACACCAGCGCGCCGTAGAGCGTTGCCAGCAGCGCGGTGGCCATGAACGGACCGAGCTTCGACGGGTCGGTCATGTTGGCGAACATCTGCACCATGCCGATCAGCGTTCCGACCATGCCGAACGCTGGCGCGCAGTCGCCGATGGCGCGGTAGATCTTGCTGCCCTCGTCGAGGTGCATCAGGAAGTTGTCGCGGTCGCGCTCGAGATTGTCACGGATGAATTCGAGGTCGTAGCCGTCAGCCACATAGCGAATGCCCTTGGCCAGAAAGGGCTCATCGGTTTCGACCTTCTCCAGGCCGACCGGCCCCTGCTTGCGGGCGATCTCGGCGATGCGGGCGAGTTCGTCGACCAGCTCGCGGGCCGACAGGCGGCTCATGGTGAAGGCGAACTTCATGCCGAGCGGAATGCCGTGCAGCATGACTCCGAGCGGAAAGCGGATCATGGTCGCGGAGATCGAACCACCGAAAATGATGATCGCGGCGTGCTCGCTGACGAACATTTCGAGATCGCCGCCCAGCAGCATCATCGTCGCGATGACGATCACGCCAGCTACGAGCCCCGCAGTCGTCATAATATCCATGAGTCAACTCCACCGCCTACGCGCACCACCGACCCCGCCGGACCGACGCGGCTCTTCTGAGCCACGTGTTTCGAACCCTACGCGGCCGCCATTAAGGACGAGTTACTGAAATTGGTAGGCATAACACCGGGTAAAGAACGTCGCCGGCATCCTGTCGAAATGGACCACGGTCGCTTCTCAGGCGGCCGCTACGCCACGCTTGAGCAGGTTCGCCTCGGCGAACCGAACCGCCTGCTCGAACGACTGCTGCATCTTGTGGACCATCTCCAGCATTTGCGCCGGCTCCATCGTCGCCGAGCCGAGCTCGAGCTCGCGTGACAGCCTCGACAGCGCCGAGAAGCCGAACGTCGCCGACGAGCTCTTGATGGAATGCGCCTCGCGCTTCAGCTCCAGGCGATCCTCGAACTTGCTCGCAAGAGTGCCGAACTTCCCCGACGTATCGTCCAGGAACGTGCGCAGCACCTCCAGCGCGTCTTCCTCGCCGAGCTCGGACACCAGGATCTGGTAGACGGATTCATCGAATTGAACCAAGTCGGTCATGCCACAAGCCTTTCCTTGTGTTTGGCAGCTGTCGCCCGAAGCAGAGCAGCATTCAGTCGATCGCGTGTGACCGGCTTGGTCACGAAGTCGTTCATGCCGGCATCCGTGCACGCCAGATGATCCTGGCTGGTGGCGTTGGCCGTCAGAGCGATGATGTAGATGTCCCGCGCGGGCGGCGGCAGCGATCGGATCATCCGGGTCGCCGTCAGCCCGTCCATCTCGGGCATCATCATGTCCATGAGCACGAGATCGTAGGCATGCTTCTGCACGGCAGCGATGGCCTGGGTCCCGTTATCGACGATGTCATAGCCGTGACCAAGTTTGTCGAGGAGCTTCTTGATCACGAACTGATTGGTGAGATTGTCCTCGGCGACAAGAACCTTGAGCGGCTCGAAATTAGCCGGCCGCTCCTCGGAAACGCTCTCGCCGACCGGCACGATCGGCGCTTCTGGCACGCTGAGCTGCTCGACATCCGGCTGCGGTTGCGGCTGGACCTCGATGGAGAAAGTGAAGGTGCTGCCTTCGCCGATCTTGCTCTGCACCTTGATGTCGCCGCCCATGCAGGTGACGAGCCGTTTGCAGATCGCAAGGCCGAGACCGGTGCCGCCAAAGCGGCGCGAGATGGAGTTGTCGACCTGCGAGAACTGTCTGAACAGACGGCCGACAGCCTCGGCGGGAATGCCGACGCCGGTATCGGCGACCGAGAACACCAGGGTCAGGTTCGGTCCTGCCAGATTCTCGGCCCGCACATCGATATTGACGCTGCCCGCCTCGGTGAATTTGAGCGCATTGCCGACGAGATTGAACAGCACCTGGCGAAGCCGCGCGGGATCGCCCACCACGTAATTCGGCACGTCCGGCGCGATCGATGTCGTCAGTTGCAGGCCCTTCTCCTTGGCGCGCGAGACCAGCAGTTCGGCCGTCGCGGTCACCGACCGGTGCAGGTCGAACTCGATATGCTCGATTTCCAGGCGATCGGCATCGAGCTTCGAGAAATCGAGCACGTCGTTGAGCAGCTGCAGCAGATAGTCGGCAGATTCCCGCAATGTGGTCGCGATCTTGCGCTGCTCCGGCGCGAGATCGGCCGACAGCAGCAGGTCGGCAAGCCCGATGACGCCGTTCATGGGGGTCCGGATCTCGTGGCTCATCATGGCCAGAAATTCGGATCGCGCCCGCGTCCCGGCCTCGGCCGCGTCGCGTGAGGCGGCGAGGCCGGCCTGGTAGCGCGCGATCAGGATGGTGATGATGCCGATGATGACCGTCAGCAGCGTGCCGACCATCAGGCCGCGGTCGACCCTGATGGCGCTGAAGACCTCGTCGGTCGCCTGCCCGACAACGACCACCAGTGGCTGATCCTTGACACGCCGGAACGAATAGATCCGAGAGATGCCGTCGATCTGGCTCTTGGTGATGTAGGATCCACTGGTCTTTTGCTCGATGTTCGCCATGATGGGGCTGCCGGCCAACGAGGAGCCGACGGCACTCGGACCAGCCGAAGCACGCGCGCGAACAATGCCGTCGGTGCCGACCAGGGTCACATTGCCATTCTTGCCAATGTCCACCGAGTTGTAGAAGCTGGAGAGATATTCAGGATCGAGCGAGACCACCACGACACCGCCGAAGGAGCCGTCCTGCAGGATGATGCGGCGTGTCAGCTGGATCGACCATTTGTTCGAGACGCGGCCGAAGATCGGCTTGCTGATGAAGAGAAAATCGGCCGTGCCGTCGGCGTGGACACGGAAATGCTCGCGGTCGTGCAGGTCGAGGCCGCGCATTTTCGGATCGATATTGCTGGACAGCATGACGCCGTCCTTGCCGATCACGACGACCTGGAACGAGAAGTCGGACAGGAACTGGCTGTTCCTGGCCCACAGCGACATGTCGAAATTCTGCGGATCCTTGGCATAGGAGTCGCGGACATAGAGCAGCGTCTGATCCGCCGCGCGGATCGAGCGGATGATCTGCTCTTCGAAAGCCCGGGCGAGGTTGGCGCCGTTCTTCAACGCCGACTGCTCGGTGCGGGCGCGCTCCTCGGTGATCGTGTAGACAATTCCGACCCACACCAGCGCAATCGCCGACAGGCCGATCACGGCGCTGCCGAAATGCCCGATCAGCCGGACCAGTGCATCGACAGCCCGGTCGAGCCGGCCGAACAGCGGCATGGATTTGGATAACACCCTGAGCATGTCTTCTCGTCCTCGAAGACATGCAATAGCGATGCAGGCTCGCCATCAGGTAAAGCTTGATGGATAAAATCTTCCCAACGCGCGACGGCGCGTTAATTCTCGCCATGCCGCTCGTGGTTCGAGGTAATCCCTCACCTGAATTGGTGCGATTTCAGGGGCGCGGCACTCATCCCCGTAGTCATCCGGAGAAACCCGCCGATGGCCCCGTCCGGCCTCGCGGATGCACGGACCGAGCGAGCCGCCCCTCGAACGAGGCGGCTCGCTCTGGAACGATGGCGCAAGCTGCGCTCAGTGGATCTCGGCGGATCGCTTCAGCGCCTCTTTGAGCTTGTCGAGCGAGAAATCAGCCGACCGTGCGATCTCCAGGATCGGGGTTTCGCGGCGGGCGCAGAGCTCGGCCGCATCGGGCAGGCTGGCGGCGATGTCGTGGGGGATCACGATGGCGCCATGGCGATCGGCATGGATCAGATCATCGGAGTGCACCGTCATGCCGGCGACGCGAACTTCGCCGCCGAAGCTCTCGGCATGCACCCAGGCGTGCGACGGCCCGATCGACCCCGCCAGCGCCTGAAAGCCGGGCGCCCATTGCGGGATGTCGCGAATGGAGCCATCGGTGATCACGCCGAGACAGCCAAGCGCCTTATGGACGTTGCTCTGCACCTCACCCCAGAAGGCGCCATAGCCGATATCCGGCCCGTCGATGTCCTGGATCACGGCAATCCGCGGACCGTGACCGGTGCCGACATACTCATAATAGGCAATGCGCCGCCTCGCCTGCTCCTCGGCCGGGAGTGCGGACTTCACCACCGAGCGGATGGTCACCGTGCGCGCATATCCGACCATGGGAGGCAGATCGGGAAACGGACAGACCAGCGGCTTGGTGGTGTAGCCGATCAGGCGGCGCTCCGGCGCCACGATCTCCATCGCATTGCAGATGGTCGGCGTGTCGTAGCGCGCGAGCGCCTCGAGGATGGAGGGAGCGAGCGGCGCGGCGGCAGGACTTGTCACAGGCGTTATCTCCGGATGATGCGGACGGCATTCACGAGCGTCCTTGGCCATCCGGTATAGACGAGGCGGCCCAGGCCGGCAAAGCTCCGGCCCGGACCTGGGGCCTTGCGCTCAGTGCAGACGTTCAGGCGGCCGCTGCTCCTGCTCGGGCGCAGGCACGCTCGGCTGGGAGAATGAAGCGGCGGACGGCGCCGACCCTTGCGACGCCGTGGCCGCGGCGCCGAGCGCGGCCGCATGGCGCGCCGCCTGCTGACGGTACAGCCGCCAGCCGAACGGCAGGCTCAGCATATAGAGGATCGAGCCGGCCGAGAGGATGTGCCAGGGATAGACCACGAGCAGCGCGACGAAGAACACCACCGCCGCAAATACTGGCAGCACGAGCTCAGGCGCGACGCGCATTCTTGCGGTCTTGCCCGAGAACACCGGAAGCCGCGACACCATGAGGAAAGCGATCAGCAGCGTGTAGGCCGCGGTCACCAGGGCCGGCGGCTTCGGCACATCGAGGAAGGCCAGATAGACAGGCAACAGCACGGTGATCGCTCCCAGGGGGGCCGGGACACCGGTGAAGAAATTCGCCGCGAACGGCGGCTTGTTGGGATCGTCGATGCTGGCATTGAAGCGCGCCAGCCGCAGTCCGCCGCTGATCGCGTACATCATGGCGGCAATCCAGCCGCCGTCGCGCAGCTCATGAAGCTGCCAGAAATAAAGGATCAGGCCGGGCGCCACGCCGAAATTGACGAAATCGGCGAGGCTGTCGAGCTCCGCGCCAAATTTCGACTGCCCCTTGATCATCCGGGCGATGCGGCCGTCGATGCCGTCCAGGAAGGCCGCAAAGACGATGGCGCCGACAGCGAGCTCCATCCGGCCTTCGGTCGACAGCCGGATCGCGGTCAGGCCGGCGCAGATCGCCAGCAGGGTGATCATGTTCGGCACGAGCAGCCGCACCGGAATCGGACGGAAACGGCGACGGCGCAGTTCGGGAGAGTTCGGATCGAAGCTCATGATCACACCGCAGAGTGGCTGGTCTGAACCTTGTGCCGGAGCGCGACCCAAGGTTCCCTTAATGAGTCATACTGGATTGGCCGCGGTTCACTGGCTCCGGAACGTCAGTCCAGGCGTGGCCACATCGAAATCGGCCAGGATGGTTTCGCCGGCAATGGCGGTCTGCCCCTCCGAAACCAGAACTTCCGTGCCATCAGGCAGATAGACGTCGAGCCGCGATCCGAACCGGATCAGGCCGAAGCGCTCGCCGGCACCGACCGTCTGGCCTTCGCGCACGAACGACACGATCCGGCGCGCCACAAGACCGGCGATCTGGACCACGCCGATCTTGCCGTGGGGCGTCGAGATTGCGAGCGAGTTGCGCTCATTGTCCTCGCTCGCTTTGTCGAGCTCTGCATTGATGAACGCGCCGGGGCGGTAGGAGATCTTCTCGATCCGACCGGCCACCGGGCTGCGGTTCACGTGAACATTGAAGACGCTCATGAAGATCGATACGCGCAGCAGTGGACGGTCGCCGAGGCCGAGCTCGGCCGGCGGCAGCGCCCGCGTAATCATCGAGATCCGCCCGTCGGCCGGTGCCACCACCAGCCCCTCCCGCTGCGGGGTGACGCGGATCGGATCGCGAAAGAACAGCGCGCACCAGACGGTGAGCAGCGTTCCGATCCAGCCAAGTGGGGTGAAGATCCAGAACAGGATCAGGCTGACGAGGGCAAATCCTCCGATGAAGGGATAGCCTTCGGGGTGAATCGGGGGAATCTGAGCACGAATGGAATTGCTGATCGACATGGCCTGCTTCGTTGAGATGGTGCCGCTCCGAGATCAGAGCTGAGCGCCGCCCTGACTAGGTCGCCGGGCGGCGAAGGTCAAAATGAATCCTTAACTGGGGATCGCGGCGGTTCGCGGGCTCATTCGGCAGCCGTCGCCACTGGACCGTCCAGATCGGGTCTGGTCACCTCCGGCTCGCTTCGACCGGGCGGATTGCGGTTCGGAGCCGAAACGTCGTCGCCGATCTGAGCCAGCTTCTCGCGCGCCGCCTCGGCCTCGCGCTGGCGGTTCCACATGCTGGCATAGAGACCGCCCTTTGCGAGCAACTCGGCATGGGTGCCCCGCTCCGCGATGCTGCCCCGGTCCAGCACAATGATCTCGTCGGCAGCCACAATCGTCGAGAGCCGGTGCGCGATCACCACCGAGGTCCGGTTGCGCGACACCCGGTCGAGCGCCTCCTGAATCTCGTGCTCAGTATGGCTATCCAGTGCCGAGGTGGCCTCGTCCAGGACCAGGATCGGCGGACCCTTGAGGATCGTTCGGGCGATCGCGACGCGCTGCTTTTCACCGCCGGAGAGCTTCAGACCGCGCTCACCCACCTGCGTCTCGTACCCCTTGGGGGCCATCCGGATCAGGCCATCGATCTGGGCCAGCCGGGCGGCCTCCTCGACCGCGGCATCGTCGGCATCCCACCGCCCGTAGCGGATATTGTAGCGGATGGTGTCGTTGAACAGCACGGTATCCTGCGGCACCATGCCGATCTGGGCGCGCAGCGACACCTGGGTGACGTCGCGGATATCCTGCCCATCGATCAGGATGCGGCCGCTGGACACGTCGTACAGCCGGAACAGCAGCCGCGAGATGGTCGACTTGCCAGCGCCCGACGGCCCCACGATCGCAACCGTTTTGCCGGCGGGCACCTCGAAGCTGAGCCCCTGCAGGATCGGCCGGTCCGGCTCATAGGCGAAGCGGACATCCTCGAAGCGGAGCTGGCCGCTCGTCACCACCAGCGGCTTCGCCCCCGGCGCATCCTTCACCTCTGCATCGCGCGTGAGCACGCCGAACATCTTCTCGATGTCGATGATCGCCTGCTTGATCTCGCGGTACACCATGCCCATGAAGTTCAGCGGCTGGTACAGCTGTATCATCATGCTGTTGATCATGACGAAGTCGCCGACCGTGTTATGGCCCTGACGCACGCCTTGGGCACACATCAGCATCGCCGCAGTCAGCCCGATGGTGAAGATCACCGCCTGCCCTGCGTTGAGCACCGCGAGCGAAGTATAGGTTTTGACGCTGGCGCGCTCATAGCGCTCCATCGAGCGGTCGTAGCGCTCGGCCTCGCGCGCCTCGGCGCCGAAATACTTCACCGTCTCATAGTTCAAAAGCGAGTCGATCGCTTTGGTATTGGCCTCGGTATCCGAGTCGTTCATGCGACGCCGGATCTCGATGCGCCATTCGGTCGCGATGTAGGTGTAGTAAAGATAGGCCGCCACCATGGCCAGAGTGACCAGCACGTAACGCCAGTCGAATTGCCACAGCAGCACCGCGGTCAGCAGTGAGACCTCGACGATCGTCGGGATCAGCTGCAGGATCACCATGCGCACGATCGTCTCGATAGCGTTGCGGCCGCGTTCGAGCACGCGGGTCAGACCGCCGGTCTTGCGCTCCAGATGAAAGCGCAGCGACAATTCGTGCATGTGGACGAAAGTGATGGTCGCGAGCTTGCGCACCGCATGCATGGCGACGCGGGCGAAGATGCCGTCGCGCCATTGCGTCAACACCGCCATCAGCACGCGTATCGCGCCGTAGCTCGCTGTCATCACGATGGGCGAGGCAACCAGCCAGAAGGCCCAGTTATCCGGTTGAATTGGCGCAGTGTTGGCGCCGGTCAGCGCGTCGGTGGTCCATTTGAAGGTGAAGGGTAGAACAAGCGTCGCGACCTTGGCCGCGAGTAGCAGCACGACCGACCACAACACGCGCATTTTGAGATCGGCCCGATCGCTCGGCCAGATGAAGGGCCAGAGACGCCGCAAGGTGCCGGCCAGCGTTCCCTGCTCGAGGGACGCTTGCGGCTGGTTGGCGGCAGGATCGGAGGCGGAATCAGGTGGCATCAAGCAATCTGGAACAGCAGGGGGCGCGGCATGTTGTGATGCCGAGGCGAGCCTGCGTCATATAGAGTGTCCCCGCGCCATATGCACGCGCGTGGCGACCAAAACCGTTGCCGCGGCGCAGTATTTGCATCCTCGATTGCGACAGATTTATCCGGATCGTGCGGGACTCTCCGTAAAAGCCCGCAGATCCAGCCCATCCGCCTTCGTCTTGACGCCTTTCAACTGCAGTGTCACATCCCTCCAATGACTGAAATCCGCACCGTCTGCGTCTATTGCGGCTCCGGCCCGGGGACGAATCCCAGCTTTATCGAATCAGCCAAGGCGCTCGGCAAGGCGTTTGCCGAGAGCGGCGTCAGGCTCGTCTATGGTGGCGGCTCCGTCGGCATGATGGGCGCCGTCGCCAAGGCCGTGCTGGATCATGGTGGCGAGGTGACCGGCATCATTCCGGACTTCCTAGTGAAGAAGGAAGTGATGATGCCGCTGAAGGATCTCATCATCACGCCCGACATGCACGAACGCAAGCGGCTGATGTTCGAGCACTCCGACGCGTTCGTCGCCCTGCCGGGCGGGATCGGCACGCTCGAGGAGCTGGTGGAGCAGCTGACCTGGAAGCAGCTGGGACGCCATGCGAAGCCGGTGCTGATGGCCAATATCGACGGCTTCTGGGAACCGCTGTTCGCGCTGCTCGCCCACATGCGCGAGACCGAGTTCATCCGCCCCGGCTTCCAGATCGAGCTGCTCAAGGCCGAACGCGTCGAGGACATCCTTCCCCGCTTGCGCGAAGCGGCCGCCCGCGTCGCCAAGGAAGAGACGGAAATGGCGCCGGAGATCGCCAAGCGGCTCTGACATCCCTACTCCGTCGGAAATGTCACCGCTTCGATCCGGTTGCCGTCGGGATCGAGCACGAAGGCCGCGTAATAGCGTACGCGGTCATGCGGCCGCAGCCCGGGCGGACCATCCGAGACCCCGCCGGCCTGCAGCGCCGCGGCGTGAAAGCCGTCGACCTCCGCCGTGCTCTTGGCGCGGAAGCAGAGATGCGAGCCGGTGTCAGCCGGCACGCGGGCCATCCCAGGGCGCAGATTGATCCAGAACTCCGGATAGGCCTTGCCAAAGCCGATGGTCGTCGGCCGTTCGATCAGACGCGCCAAGCCAAGTGGCGCCAACGCCTGCTCATAGAAGCGCGTGCTGCGAGCGAGATCGCTGACACCGACGGAAATGTGGTCGATCATGCGTTTGCTCCTGGCCCCTCCGCGTCAATGCGAGGAGCACAGCGACGGAGCAGTCCAGAGTCGCGCGATCGCTCCTGCACTGCTTCGCTGTGCCGCTGCGCTCGCAATGACGGCCACCTATTTCACCCCGCCGCGCCAGACTTCACGAGCTTGTAGAATACCGAATCCATCAGCGCCTGGAACGAGGCGGCGATGATGTTGGGCGAAACACCGACCGTGGTCCAGCGCTCGCCTGTTTCGTCCTCGCTCTCGATCAGCACGCGCGTGACCGCCTCGGTGCCGCCGTTGAGGATACGCACGCGGTAGTCGATCAGCTTGAGGCCGTCGATATAGCCCTGATACTTGCCGAGGTCCTTGCGCAACGCGACGTCGAGCGCGTTGACGGGGCCGTTGCCTTCGGCCGCCGAGATCAGCCGCTCACCGGCAACGTCGACCTTGACGACCGCGAGCGCCACGGTGATGCGCTCGCCGACCGCGTTGTAGCGCTGCTCGACATTGACGTCGAACTGCTCGACACGGAAAAACTCCGGCACCGAGCCGAGGGTGCGCCGGGCCAAGAGCTCGAACGAGGCATTGGCGGATTCATAGGCGTAGCCGGCGGCCTCGCGCTCCTTCAGCTCCTCGACAAGGCGCGTCAGCTTCGGATCGTTCTTGCTGAACGGGATGCCGCCGCGCTCCAGCGCGGCGATGACGTTGGAGCGGCCAGCCTGATCGGAGACCAGCACCTTACGATGATTGCCGACGCTCTCGGGCGCGACGTGCTCATAGGTCTGAGGATCCTTGAGCACGGCCGATGCGTGGATGCCGGTCTTGGTGACGAAGGCGCTCTCGCCGACATAGGGCGCATGCCGGTTCGGCGCCCGGTTGAGCATGTCGTCGAGCGTGCGGGACACCTTCACCAGCGAGCCGAGCTGCTGATCCGAGACGCCGATCTCGAATCGGCTGGAAAATTCTCCCTTCAGCTTCAATGTGGGGATCAGCGAGCACAGATTGGCGTTGCCGCAGCGCTCGCCGAGACCGTTCAAGGTGCCCTGGATCTGGCGGACCCCGGCCCGCACCGCCGCAAGTGAATTCGCCACCGCCTGCTCAGTGTCATTATGGGCGTGGATACCGAGATGATCGCCGGGCACGTGCTTCGCGACCACACCGACGATCGTCTCGATCTCGTGCGGCATGGTGCCGCCATTGGTGTCGCACAGCACCACCCAGCGCGCCCCGGCCTCATAGGCGGTCCTGGCACAGGCGAGAGCGAACTCGGCATTCTCCTTGTAGCCGTCGAAGAAATGCTCGCAATCGAGCATGACCTCGCGCCCGGCGGCCCTGGCCGCCGTCACGCTGTCGCGGATCGACGCCAGATTCTCCTCGTTCGTCGTCTCGAGCGCGACCCGCACCTGATAGGCCGACGATTTGGCGACGAAGCAGATCGCATCCGCCTTGGCCTCAAGCAGGGCCGCCACGCCGGGATCGTTCGACACCGAGCGGCCGGCACGCCGCGTCATGCCAAACGCGGTGAAACGGGCCTGGCCGAGCCTCGGCTTCTCGGCGAAGAACTCGGTGTCGAGCGGATTGGCGCCGGGATAGCCGCCCTCGACATAATCGATGCCGAGCTCGTCGAGCATGCGCGCGATGACGCGCTTGTCGGCGAGCGTGAAATCGACGCCGTTGGTCTGCGCGCCGTCGCGCAGGGTCGTATCGAACAGATACAGCCGTTCCCGGCCTGTGCCCGTGCTGCTCATGCCTGGGCTCCTGCGCCGAGCGTCTTTTTCATCGTGGTGTTCGCGAGCCACTCGCCATTGATGGAGACGCTGTTGCGCTGCTGAGCGACGTAGCCACGCTTGCGAAAGAAATCCACCGCGCTGTCGCTGGCGTCGACCCGCAGGCCTGTGGTGCCACGCGCGCCCGCGAGCTTCTCCAGCGCGTCGCACAGCGTCGCTCCAACGCCCTGCCCGGCGGCGCTCGGATGCACATAGAGCATGTCGATCTGGTCGTTGCCCTTCAGGGAGGCAAAGCCGACGGGCGCCCCTTGCAGCGTCGCGATCAAGGTGAGCTCGGATGCCAGCCTCTTGCCGAAGCCGGCTTCATCATCGGCGGCGGACGCCCAAGCCTCCTGCTGCTCCTCGCTGTAATCGTCTGACGTCAGTTCGTGGATGCTGGCAACGAAGATCGCGGCCAGCAGCGGCGCATCTGCGGGGAGAAACGGCCGCAACGCGGCTTTCGGAAATGCCTGTCCCATGTCCTCACCACATGCCGTAGAGCTTCGTGACCAGCGCCACTGCGCCCGCGATCAGCACCAGTTTCAGTCCGATATAATACAGCCAGTGCCGCGGAAACGGCGTGTCGGGCTTCGTCATCGCGCCATCTCCCAGGTCGTGACCGGCTTGCCGTCGGCGCCCTTGCCGTCCTTCAGCACCACGCCCATGGCCGCGAGCTCGTCGCGCAGACGGTCGGATTCCTTGAAATCCTTGCGCGCCCGCGCCGCGGTGCGCTCGGCAATCAGGCCCTCGACCTTCGCCGCATCGACGCCGCTGGCCTGTTGCTTGCGCGCGCGCCATTGCGCGGCATCTTCGGCCAGGAAGCCCAACAATCGCAGCGACCCGACGAAGCGCGCCACATCGTCGACACCGCCAGAAGCTGCCTCATTGCGCAGACCATGAAGCACGGCGACCATCAACGGCGTGTTGATATCGTCACGCAGCGCTTCGATGACGGCGTCCGCAGGCCTGCCTTCGCGCAGATCGCCCGCCGTGCGGTACCAATCATCGACCGCCTTCGCGCTCTCCTCGAGCCCTCTCAAGGTCCAATCGATCGGCGAGCGATAATGCGTCTTGAGCATGTTCAGGCGTACGACCTCGCCCGGCCAATCCGCCAGGACCTCCCGAATGGTGACGAAGTTGCCGAGGCTCTTCGACATCTTCTCGCCCTCGACCTGCAGGAAGCCGTTGTGCATCCACACATTGGCCATGCGCGCGGTGTGGAAGGCGCAGCAGCTCTGCGCCACCTCGTTCTCGTGATGCGGAAATACGAGATCGATGCCGCCACCATGGATGTCGAAGGTCTCACCGAGGTGCTTCCAGGACATTGCAGAGCATTCGATGTGCCAGCCGGGACGGCCCTCGGCCGCGATGCCGGCCGGCGACGGCCAGGACGGCTCGCCGGGTTTCGACGGCTTCCACAGCACGAAATCGGTCGCATCCTTCTTGTAGGGCGCGACGTCCACGCGGGCCCCGGCGATCATCTCGTCGAGCGAGCGATTGGCGAGCGCGCCATAGCGCGGCAGCACCTTGTTGGCGGCATTCATGGCGGCTGGAGAGAACAGCACGTGGTCCTCTGCGACATAGGCGAAGCCGCCGGCCACCAGCCTTTCGATGATGTCGCGCATCTCGGCGATATGCTCGGTCGCGCGCGGCTCGATCGTCGGCCTGAGGCACCCGAGCGCGTCGACATCCTCATGGAACTGTCGCTCAGTCAGCTCCGTCACATTGCGGATGGCCTCGTTCAGCGGCAGTCCGGGAAAGTCGCGCGCCGCGCGCGCGTTGATCTTGTCGTCGACATCCGTGATGTTGCGGACATAGGTGACGTGCTCGGCGCCATAGAGATGGCGCAACAGCCGGAACAGGACGTCGAAGACGATGACCGGGCGCGCGTTGCCGATATGGGCGAAGTCATAGACGGTCGGTCCGCAGACATACATGCGGACATTGTTCCGATCGAGCGGCACGAAGGGGCGCTTCTCCCGCGTCGCGGTGTCGTACAAACGCAATTCCATGGTCCGTCCCCGAATGCCTGTGCGTTCCGCCTCGCCGGGCGAGACGTGACAGCTGTCCTCCGCCAGATGACGGCCCGCAGGCGGGCGGCCACGGCAAAATCACGCTCCGACCTGCCGGCCGGGCGTCCTGATCATCTCGGGTGAGAAAAGACGGCCTCAGCCAGCGAATCGCTAGCGCGTAATCTCGCGGCAAATGCAGCAGATGGCGAGGAAACCGTTCATGGGTTTCACCATGATCCAGGCTGGTGTTGCCGTCAAGGGTCGCAAAACGGCCGTTTTCGCCGCCCAAATGCACCCGCCCTGCCGCGAGGTTAATCATTATTAACCTTTTTGGCCTAACCATGAGTTGTATCCCTCATCGTCCGGTGCACCATGCGATTCTCCTCGGCGCTGCTCGCCTGCTTCGTCCTTCTCGCCGCCGCAACGACCGCTTCGGCGGAGAGCCGCATCTTCATCATCGCCAACGAATCCGACGGCTATGGCGTCGACCAGTGCCTGGCCAGGGGTGACAAATGCGGTGCCTCGGCCGCGCGCTCCTACTGCCAATCACGGGATTTTGCTCAGGCCTCGTCCTACCGCCGGGTCGATCCCGATGAGATTACCGGATCGGTCTCGAAGGCCGGCGCAAGCTGCACGCACGGCAGCTGCAGCGATTTTGTCGCGATCACCTGCCAGCGCTGAGCCGTCCGGCACCGGCAGTTCCCGCCTTCCGGGCGCCCTGGAAACGACGTGACGCTGCCGAACAAAGCGGCTATTGGAAGCTCGCCGCTGCCGCGATTTTTCCGAATTCTGTGCTAGTCCCGCGGCTGCATCCATGGACCGGAATACCGCATCTTGATCGCTTCCCTGTCTCCGCGCCTGTTGGCCCGCACCGCATTGCTCGGACTGATCCTGACCGGCTCGCACGCGCTCGCCCAATCCAGTTCCGACTCCTATGCGCAGATGCCGCCGGGCCCGCCGACGCCGCAGGCCGGGGTCAATCCGATCTGCCCGCGTCTCGAGGCGCAGCTTGCCTCGATCGACCGCGGCGGTGGCGGCGATCCCGCCCGTGAGGACCAGATCCGGCGCTATCAGGATGCGGCGGCCAAGCAGCAGAGCGAGCTCGATCGCGTCAGCATGCAGGCCAAGCGCATGGGCTGCGACAGTTCCGGCTTCTTCTCGCTGTTCAACGGCCGCTCGGCCGAATGCGCCCCCGTGAACAACCAGATCCAGCAGATGCGCGCCAATCTCGACCAGATCACCGGCAGCCTGGAGCGGCTGCGCGGCGGCGGCTTCGGCGGCGAGCGGGACAATCAGCGTCGTTCGGTGCTTGCGGCGCTCGGTCAGAACAATTGCGGCCCGCAATATCAGCAATACGCCAATGCCAACCGCGGCGGCGGCGGCGGCGGTGGCGGCGGCGGCAATTTCCTGACGAGCCTGTTCGGCGGCGGCCCCGACACCAACCCGGCCGCGTCGCTGCCACCGCCGAGCGCCGATCTCGCCGCGCCCCAGGGCACCTACCGCACCGTCTGCGTACGCAGCTGTGACGGCGCCTATTTCCCGATCTCGTTCGCCACCGTTCCCGGCCGCTTCGCCGATGACGAGCGGGCCTGCAAGGCGCAATGCCCGGCCGCCGACGCGACGCTGTTCACCTATCGCAATCCCGGCGAGGACATGAACCAGGCGGTGTCGGTCAACGGCCAGCCCTACAGCGCACTGCCGAATGCGTTCAAATATCGCACCGAGTTCAACCCATCCTGCTCGTGCAAGGCGCCGGGCCAGACCTGGGCCGATGCGCTGAAATCGATCGACGACCGGGCCAGCGCCGCCGAGCAAGGCGACATCATCGTCACGGAAGAGAGCGCCAAGCGGATGCAGCAGCGCCAGACCGGCAAGCCACCGGCGACGGCTGCCAAGAAGGGCGCAGCGCCCGCCGATGCGGCGCCGCCGGCCGCGACCGCCGACACCACCACCGGCGCCGGCGGCGACAAGCAGATCCGTACGGTCGGCCCGACCTTCATCCCGGCGCGCTGAGCAAGTCCGCCGGGTCATCCGCATCATCCCTCGCACGCGTCGGGCGCTGTCGCCTCGACCGCCCGGCCCCGCGCATCGCCAGGCGTCCAGCGCCCCCGCAAGGCGGCGAGGCGCATCACTTGCATCGTGCTGATGTCGGCGAGCGGAGCGAAGCCGCAGCTCACATCATCAGCGTGACGCGTGCCTCTCCCCGGCAGATCCGACGTGTTGCTGGCGGCAACGACCAGCAGGCCGGATGTGCGCGCCAGCGCCCGCAGCATGGTGCCGCGGATATGCGCCAGCAGGTCGTCCTGAACGCCGGTCGCAAGCGGCCGAGGCAGGATCTTTTCGAAGCCTTCGACGGCAGCCTCGATCGGCCATATGTCGAGGGTGATGCCGAGCCTCGCCGCGAGCGCCTTGGCGTCATCGTTTGCCCCCGGCGCGGTATCGCGCCCAGGCAGCAATACGCCGCGAACCTTGTCCGGCCCGAGCGCATCGACCGCGATCTCGGCTGATAAGACCGTCGAGATGCCGCCGGCCAAATCGAGCAGCACGCCAGAGAACCCGTTCTTGAGCGCGTGGTCGCGCAGGCCGAGCACGCACGCGGCGTAATCGGCCTCGTCACCGTCGATCGCGTTCGCCACCGGGCCGTGGCCGTGCCAGCCGTCGGCGCCCCTGCTCCAGGTCAAGGTCACGACCTCCGCCGCGAAGCCGCTCAACTGGGTGGCCACCGACAAATCGGCATTGAGCGCGAACGAGGCGCCGTCGAACACCACTCCATCCTGGCCGCCCACCTGGTTGAGCCAGACGAGCGGCAGGTCGCTCCCGGTGACAACCGCCACGGCGGCCGAGAGGCGCCGATCGCCGCCACCGCGGACATAGGCCGAACCGCTCGGGACCACGATGATCTCGGCTCCGGTTTCCGCCAAGGTCTCGACCACGCTCTCGTCGTCCGACGATGCTTCGACCCGGATGTCCTCGCCAATCGCAACGCCGATGCGAACCCCGCGCACGCTGACGGGCCCGGCGGCCGGACCACGGGCGAACAGGCGCCTCTGGTCGCCATCGGGCAGGTTGGCCTTGAAGCGCAGCGCGGCAATGCGGCCGCCGTCAAGCAGCGCGCAGGCATTGAAGAGCCTATCGTCCTCGGCCCAGGGCGTGCCGATCAGCACGGCCGGCCCGCCATCTGCGGTCTCACCCGCCAACGTCTCGATCGCGGCGCGGCAGGTGGACTGGAACGCGGGCTCGCGAACCAGATCGGGCGGCGGATAGCCGGCCATGAACAGCTCCGGCAGCACCACCAGATCGGCACCATCGGCCGCCGCCTTAGCGCGCGCCTCGCGCGCCCTCGCGGCGTTGCCCGCGACATCGCCGACCGTGGGATTGAGTTGGGCCAGCGTGATCCGGAAGACGTCAGCGGCCATCGCTCAACCCGTTCACAACAGCCCGAGCCGCTCGGCGATCGCGAACAGCCAGAAGCTGCCGGACATCAGGAGCGCCACGCCGACTGCGGCCGAGCCGAGATCCTTGACCCGGCCGATCTGCAGATCGTGCTCGGTGGTCAGGCGATCGGCGAGCTTCTCGATCGCGGTGTTGAGCAGCTCGACCACCAGCACCAGCACGACGGCGCAGACCAGCTCGACGCTGCGCATCGGCGTCGCGCCGATCACATAAGCGAGCGGCAGCGACAGCAGGAAGGCGACCACCTCCTCACGCACCGCCTGCTCGGAGCGAAGCGCGAAGGCCAGGCCATTGCGCGAGTTAACCGTCGCGCGCCACAGACGCAGCATCAGAAACCCGCGACGGCCGGCATCGGGGCGGACTTGCCGCCGCGCTGCTGCTTCAGCAGCTCGGCGATCAGAAACGCCATGTCGATCGACTGTTCGGCATTGAGCCGGGGATCACACACCGTGTGATAGCGGTCGTTGAGATCCTCATCGGTGATCGCCCGCGCGCCGCCGATGCATTCGGTGACGTCCTTGCCGGTCATCTCCAGATGGATGCCGCCGGCATGGGTGCCCTCGGCCGCATGCACGGCGAAGAAGGCGCGCACCTCCGAAATGATGCGGTCGAACGGCCGGGTCTTGTAGCCCGAGGTCGAGGTGATGGTGTTGCCGTGCATCGGATCGCACGACCACACCACCTTGCGTCCTTCCCGCTGCACCGCGCGGATCAGGTGGGGCAGGTGATCGCCGACCTTGTCGGCGCCGAAGCGGCTGATCAGGGTCAGCCGGCCCGGCTCGTTGTCGGGGTTGAGGATGTCGATCAGCTTCAAGAGCTCATCCGGCTTCAGCGAGGGACCGCATTTCAGGCCGATCGGGTTCTTGATGCCGCGGAAATATTCGACATGGCCATGGTCGAGCTGCCTTGTGCGGTCGCCGATCCAGATGAAATGACCCGAGGTCGCGTACCAATCGCCCGTCGTCGAGTCGACGCGGGTGAAAGCCTGCTCATAGCCGAGCAGCAGCGCTTCGTGGCTGGTGTAGAAATCGGTGGCGCGCAGCTCGGGATGGCTTTCGAGATCGAGGCCGCAGGCGCGCATGAAATTGAGCGCCTCGGAGATGCGGTCGGCCAGTTCCTTGTAGCGCCGCGACTGCGGGCTATCCTTGACGAAGCCGAGCATCCATTGATGCACGCTGCCGAGATTGGCGAAGCCGCCGGTGGCAAACGCACGCAACAGGTTCAAGGTCGCCGCCGACTGCCGGTAGGCATCGAGCTGGCGCTGCGGATTGGGGATACGCGCCTCGGGCGTGAAGGCGGTGTCGTTGACGATGTCGCCGCGATAGCTCGGCAGCTCGACGCCATTGATCTTCTCGGTCGGCGACGAGCGCGGCTTGGCGAACTGGCCGGCGATGCGCCCGACCTTCACCACCGGCACCGCGCCGGCATAGGTCATCACGACCGCCATCTGCAGCAGCACGCGGAAGAAGTCGCGGATGTTGTTGGCGCCATGCTCGGCAAAGCTCTCGGCGCAGTCGCCGCCCTGCAGCAGGAAGGCCTCGCCGGCTGCCACCCGCGCCAGCGATTTCTTCAGGTTGCGGGCCTCGCCGGCGAACACCAGCGGCGGAAAGGTCGCGAGCTGCGCCTCGACCTCGGCCAGCGCCTTCGGGTCGGGATATTCAGGCACCTGCTGCACCGGCTTGGAACGCCAGCTCTCCGGGCTCCAGCGCTCGGTCATGGCTTCTACTCCCTTCGCGAAACACCGCGCGCTTGTTCCCCCGCCGCGGCGCGCGCGTTATACACAGCCTGTCTGCGAACCGCCATCCGGAATTTAAGTCGTCCCGCCAAGCCGTTGCAGCTGCGAAGGGATTCCGGCTCGTCCGAGATTCCGGAGATTGGCGGCGGGCCCACGCCCTGCGCCGTCCTTGCGAGCGCAAGCGAGGCTCGACAATGACCAGTGTCATCCCGGCCATCGCCGCAATCCATCACCACCGGCTGTCGTCGTGACGCCACGTGGATCAACTTGCGCAAACCAACCGCGCCTTGGGCGTATGGGTCCCGGGTCGGCGCCGCGCCGCCGCGGCTTGCCCGGGACGACAGCCGACGATGACCAGGGAGCACGGGATCAGTTGACACGTGGTCTCGTTCCCGCAGCACGGATGCCCGAGGTTGAAGCCGAACGGTTCACCCTCTCGACAGGTCGGAGGGCGCAGGGAATGCCGGGTGAAGGCCCCACCCATGGCCCGCCTGCGGAAAAAAGTGCAGGCGGCAGACACCACAGGCAAAGCCGATCAACCGGCATTCCCTGCGCGACAGTCTTAACGCTTATACGCAGTCTGCCTGGTGCGCCGGCGTGTTGGCCACCATGGCGACAATGCGCTTTCGCACATTGCGCTGGACACCAGCATCGGGGTGTCGGCACGCTGCGACTTCACGTCCGCAGCCTCGCCGTTCGTCCGCGCATCCCAAGGACACGCTGCGGCAAAACCACGGCCATCGCTCCCCGCCCCGCGTGTCGTGACGATCGCGCGCAACGCCCCTTCCGAATGAGGCGGGATGCGCGCAGTAGAGCATGATTTCTGGAAATCGTAAAGACAAATCTTGCAGCGATACCAACCGCGGTCCAAAGCCGACGAGATCGAGGCCACGCCTGCCAGTATTCACTTTCCTGAGGCAGCAAGCCGGAGAGAAGGCCACGGATAATTACAGTGCAGCGAACCGGTTTAAGGCACTAACAACGGCGGTCATGAATGTGTCGCCGCCGCCATGGCCGGCATCGTCCAGGACCTGAAGCTCGCTGGTCGTCCAGCCTTTCGACAGTTTCCACGCGGTATTCAGCGGACAGCTGACGTCATACCGGCCGTGGATCAGGACACCGGGAATGCCGTTCAGGAGCGCGGCATCACGGAGGAGTTGGTCCTCTCCCAGGAAGGCGGCGTGCCGCCAGTAGTGCGTAACCAGGCGTGCGAACCGGAGGCGAAATTCCGGATCTTCGTAGCGCGGATTCGGGAGATGCCCGGGGGTAAGCGAGACGTGCGCATCTTCCCAGGCGCACCACTCCCGCGCCGCGTGGTCGCAGACGGCGGGATCGGCGTCAAACAACAGCGTGGCATACGCATCGGCCAAAGGCAGGTGCCGCAATGTGTCGGGCACGGCTGAGGCGAACCGGTTCCACTCGCGGGGGAAGATGCGGCCGACGTCGTGGGTGACCCATTCGACTTCGCGACGCGATGTGGTGGTGACGAGTGCCAGCACCAATGCGTCGACCCGCCGCGCATGTGTCCGGGCATAGGCCAAGCCAAGGGTGGTTCCCCACGACATGCCCAGGACGGTCCAGCGCTCGACCCCGTGTAGCTGGCGCAACGCTTCGATGTCGGCGATGAGATGAGCGGTGGTGTTAGTGCTCAGGTCGGCATCCGGCGCGCTGGCGAGCGGCCTGCTGCGTCCGGACCCGCGCTGGTCGAAGAGTACGACCCGATAGGCATCTGGATCGAACAAGCGTCGCTGGCCCGGCGTGACGCCTGAACCCGGGCCGCCGTGCAGATAGAGCGCGGGCTTGCCAGCGGGGTTCCCGCAGCACTCCCAATACACCTGATGACCGTCACCGACGTCGAGCATGCCGCTGTCGTACGGTTCAATTGCCGGGAATCGATCGTCCTACATTCAGAGCGGCTCCGCCATCTTCTCGACCACCGCCTCGTTTGCTCAACCCGTTCGAGATGTGGTCTGCAATTCTCCAGGGCCGTCACGGGGTGGCGCCTCATTCACCGATCTCAAGCAGTTCGAGCATCAGATCGATTCCGATGTCAAAGCCGACAACGACAGAACTGCTCCTACTGTCCGGACCAAGAAAAAGCTACGCCAGCGCCTCCTTATCACTCCACTCTGATTCCGAGCACTGGCGGCCCTTCTCCTTTCCGCATTGTCCGCACCAAGGGCGGCATGCTAGCGTGAGGACCAAGCGCCGATTTGACCATCAGCTTGCGGGCGCGTTTCCAAATGCAGCTAAAGCGAACGGTTCATCGCATGGCCACGCCCTGCCCGCCGTTCCCCGAACGGAGGCTTTCATGCGTTTTGCGGCCATCGCCGACATTCATGGCAATTCAGACGCGCTCGCGGCCGTGTTGGCCGACATCGCTTCGCGCGGCATTGATGACGTGGTCAATCTCGGAGATCATCTGAGCGGCCCGCTCGAACCTGTCCGCACCGCCGAGATGCTGATGGCCTGCGGCTTCGCGTCGATCCGCGGCGACCAGGACCGGCACATGATCGACTTGCATCGCGCGGGAGACTCGTCGCGTCGCGATGTCCGAGCGCTCGAACAGGCGCATATCGACTGGCTCGCGGCCCAGCCAGCGACGCTGATCTATCGCGACGACGTCTTTCTTTGCCATGGGGCGCCGGACGATGATGCCGCATTCTGGCTCGAGGAGGTGATGGCAGACGGCACAGTGCGCCCGAACAGTCTTGCTCGCATCGCGGCGCGGGCGGACGGAATCGATGCCTCGCTGATCCTGTGCGGACACAGCCATGTTCCGCGCGTCGTTCGACTGCATGATGGTCGGCTGATCGTCAATCCCGGCAGCGTCGGACTGCCCGGCTATCGCGGCCGTCCGCCGAGCAGCTATCGGGTGGAGACCGGCACTCCCGATGCCTGCTACGCGGTTCTGGAGCGCGGGCTACGCCAGTGGTCGGTCACGCTGCACTACGTGCCCTATGATCCAGCGCCGATGGCGGCGTTGGCGCGCAGCGGGGGCATGCACGACTGGGCGAACGCCATCGCGACCGGCTGGGTGGCGTGAGCCGCTGACGCAGCTGTCCTGTTCGCCGCATGCGCAGGCATCACGCCCAGAAGGGCATGACCTTTCAGACGACCAGCAGCAGACCCGACAGCAGCAGGATGCCCAGGATGATCTTCCTGAACACCGCGTCCTTGATCCTGCGAAAAGCGAGGATGCCGAGGGCGGTGCCGGCAAGGAGAGCGGGAATGCTCATGGCGAGATCGACGAGCACCTTGGACGACAGTTCGTGGCGCGCCAGCATCATGGCCAGCGATGACACCTGCATCACCGCGATGAAGGGCTGCACCAGGCCGCGCTGATCGGCTTTCTGCAGGCCGTGCATCTCGCACCAGATCGTCGGCAGCGCACCGGGCATCGCCGTGAGGCCGCCGATCACACCGCCGCCGAATCCGACCATCGCCGTGCGGCTTCGGCTCATCTCCTGCAGGCGGCCGAGGCCGGGCTTGAACAGCATGTAGCCGGAATAGGCCGCAATCATCAGGCCGAACCCGCGCTGAAAGGCGCGGGCATCGGCATTATGCAGCAGCCAAAGCGCCAGGGGCACGCCGAGGATGCCGCCCAGGATCAGCACCGCGCTCTCCTTCCAGCGGATGCTGTTGCGCAGCGCCCACAAATTCGTCGCCTGCACGCCGATGCTGCAGGCCATCATCAAGGGGACAGCCTCCAACGGCTGCAGCACATGCAGCAGGATGGCGCCGGCCACGGCCGAAAAAGCGAATCCTGCCAGTCCGGAAACGAAAGCACCAAAGAAAACGGCGACGCTGAGCAGCAGGAATGAATCGAGCCCGGGCATGAAATATCTCCGGCTGAAGAATGAAAATGAACTGGGGTCAATCGTAGGTCTGACGCATCGAAACAGAAGAAGGACCATCCACCGTGGCAGAGGCCCGCACGATGACGCCGGCAACAACGTGCAGCAGCAGGAACAGGATCGCGATGCCCACCGCCAGCGCCGCGCGTGGCGTGACCGAAAGTCTCTGCTGCGGCGGAACCCGATGGGCCTGCATATCCGTGATCTCCAGCAACTGATTTGATGGTTGCTAGCATCACAGCGTCCCCTGAGCGTCCCCCGATAGGAGTATGGCACGCGACGTTCGTTCCCCGGCGCGCGCAGCGTTGGCTGTCTCGCCTGGAGCCGGCTCATCCGCCATTGCACCGATGCATTGCTCATTCGGCGAGAGTTCCAGATTGACAAATCCATAACCATACGGTTATGCATATATCCATAACCAACGAGTTATAGATTGAATGGCCCGCTCGCCCGACCTCCTGTTCCGAACGCTCGCCGATCCGACCCGGCGTGCGATCTTCGAAGGCCTGTGCCGCAACGGCGAGCAGACGGTCGGCGCGCTCACCGCCAAGGCCGGCGTGTCGCAGCCGGCGGTCTCGAAACATCTCGGACTGCTCAAGCAGGCCGGCCTGGTGCGCGAGCGCCACGAGGGTCGCCTGACGCATTATCGCGCGCAGCCCAAGGCGCTGGCGCCGCTGCTCGACTGGACCAGCCGCATGGCCGCGTTCTGGGAGAGCCGCTTCGACGATCTCGACAATCTGCTCAACAGGATGGATCAATGAACTCTGCTGCGCCTGAAACCCGCACCGTCGTCGTCGAACGCGAGTTCGCACATCCGCCGGAAAAGCTGTGGCGCGCGCTGACGCAGCCGCATCTGATCGCGGAATGGCTGATGGCGAATGATTTCATTCCGGAGCTCGAACATCGCTTCAAGCTGAAGGCCGACTGGGGCATCGTCGACTGCCAGGTCCTGGCCATCGAGCCGAACAGGACGCTGGCCTATAGCTGGGCCGCGCTCGGCCTCGACAGCGTGGTGACCTGGACGCTGACGCCGACGCGCCATGGCACGCATCTGCGCATGGAGCAGACCGGCTTCGCCGCCGATCAGACCCGTGCCTATCAGGGCGCGCGCTACGGCTGGCCGAAATTCTTCGACGGCCTGGAGCAGACTCTGGCGCGGCTCGACTGAGCCGCACCGACCAAAAGCAACGTCATCACCGGGAGGAACAGATGAACTGGAGCAACACGATCCGGCAGGTCCATCGCTGGGTGTCGATCGCCTTCACGGTCGCGGTCATCATCAACATCGCGGCGATGACGCAAACGCAACCGGCGTTCTGGGTCGGCCTGCTGGCGCTGGTCCCGCTCATCGCGCTGCTGGCGACGGGGCTCTATCTGTTCGCGCGGCCCTATCTGTCGGCGAGTTCGGCAAAGACTCAGCCCTGAGCGGGACGGGCGCGCGCCTGAGCCGAACGTCACAAACGCGCGCGATATTGTGCCTCGCTCACATGCTCGAACCAGTCGGCCGTCTTGCCGTTCAACGACTCCGTGATCGCGATGTGAGACATTGCGGTCGTGGCGGTCGCGCCATGCCAGTGCCGCTCGCCGGGCTCGAACCTCACGACGTCGCCGGGGCGGATCTCCTCAATCGGGCCGCCGTCGCGCTGCACCCAGCCTAGGCCGGAGGTCACGATCAGGACCTGCCCCAGCGGATGGCTGTGCCACGCCGTGCGCGCCCCCGGCTCGAAGGTGACCAGCCCGCCCCGCGCCCGCGCCGGCTCCACCACGTCGAACAGGGGATCGCTGCGCACCGCGCCGGTGAAATGATCGGGCGCTCCCACGCCGGAAGGCCGCGAACCGCTGCGCTTGATGTCCATGTCGTCTCTCGTCCTGCTGCTCATGCTCGCGATGACATGCCTCGTCATCGATCGTGCCCGCCAGTGTAGGACGCGCGCCGCCGCCCGATAAGATGGGACGCGGAGCATGGTTTTCTGAATGCAGCTCACACGGGAGAAGCAACGCCTCAGCCAGCACTGGGTGGCGCCAGTTCGGGTGCAATGTCAACGCATCCGGACATCGCCGCCTCGATCGCGCAAGGCGAGGCCGCTGCGGCCCCTACTCCGCGGCCTGCCGCACGTGGCGCTCGGTCACGGTGCGCATCGTGACGAGTTCCTCGGCGGCCGAAGGATGCAGCGCGACGGTGGCGTCGAAATCGGCCTTGGTGGCCTTCATCTTGACGGCAATCGCGACAGCCTGGGTGATCTCGGCGGCCATGTCGCCGACGATGTGGCAGCCGAGCACGCGGTCGGACGCGCCATCGACGACGAGCTTCATCAACACGCGGGTGTCGCGGCCGGACATCGTCGCCTTGATCGGCCGGAAGCTCGTCTTGTAGATGTCGACGCGGTCGTAGAGTTCGCGCGCCTGGGTCTCGGTGAGGCCGACCGTGCCCACCTCAGGCTGGCTGAACACCGCGGTCGGGATATCGGCGTGGTCGACGCGCACGGTCTTGCCGCCGAACACAGTGTCGGCGAAGGCATGGCCCTCGCGGATCGCCACCGGCGTCAGATTGAAGCGATGGGTGACGTCGCCGATCGCATAGATGCTCGGCACCGAGCTCTGCGAGAACGCGTCCACCGCGATGCCGCCGTTGCGCGGATTGATGGCGACGCCGGCCTTCTCCAGGCCGAGATTGGCGACCGCAGGATGACGGCCGATCGCGAACATCACCTTGTCGGAGGCGATGCTGGAGCCGTTCGACAGATGCGTCGTGTAGTCCTTGCCGTGCTTGTCGACACTCGCCACCGTGCAGCCGGTCAGGATGGTGATGCCTTCCTTCTCCATCTCGGCGCGGACATGCTTTCGCACGTCCTCGTCGAAGCCGCGCAGGATATTGTCGCCGCGATAGACGACGGTGACGTCGGAGCCGAAATTGGCGAAGATGCAGGCGAATTCGAGCGCGATATAGCCACCGCCCTGGATCACGATCCGGCGCGGCAGCTCCTCCAGGTGAAACGCCTCGTTGGAGGAGATGACGTGCTCGATGCCCGGAATCGGCGTACCGTGATTGGGCGCGCCGCCGGTCGCGATCAGGATGTATTTGGCGCGGATCGTCTCGCCGGTGGCGAGCCGCACGGTGTGGGCGTCCTCCAGCACGGCGCGGGTCTTGACGATGCGCGCGCCCGACTTCTCGACATTGGCGGTGTAGGCCGCCTCGAGCCGCGCGATCTCCTTGTCCTTGTTGGCGATCAGCGTCTTCCAGTCGAAGGTCGCGGTCGGGATCGTCCAGCCGAAGCCGGCGGCATCGGCGATCTCCTGGCGGACATGCGAGCCGATCACGAACAGCTTCTTGGGCACGCAGCCGCGGATCACGCAGGTGCCGCCCATGCGGTATTCCTCGGCGACCATCACGCGGGCGCCATAGCCGGCGGCGATGCGGGCGGCGCGCACGCCGCCCGAGCCGCCACCGATCACGAACAGGTCGACGTCGAATTCAGCCATTTCGTCCTCGACCTATCCTTTTGACAACCTGATCAGAGCTGCTTGCCGCGCTTGCGCATCTCGGCGCGGAACTGCGCGGCAACGGTGTCGGAGAACTCCGCCGCCCACTGATTCATTGCGCCCATGCTCATCTGGATCGCCTTCGGCTCGGCCGCAAGCAGCTTCTGGCCGATCGCCGACTTGTAGAATGTGACGAGGTTCGCGATCTCCTGGTCGGAGAACTCGTTGCAGTAGATCTGCGCCATCTTCTCGCCGATCTCCTTCTCCTTGCCGGCATAGGTCTGGGCGACCACCACGGCGACCTCGTCGAGATCCTTCTGGTAGTTGAGGTTGGACTGGAGCAGCGCCTGCTTGGTCTGCTGCACGATGCCGGGGACGGCATTGGCGTACATCGCAGCCGCATTCTTCATTCCCAGAATCTCGCGCGCACCGGCCATGCAGGCGGGCGAGGCCGGCTTCAAGGCCGGCGGCTGCGCTTGCGCCTGCGCGGCAGCGGGGCTCGCCGAGGCCAGGGCCAGCACAACGCCGGCGGCCGGCAAGATTCTGAACACGCTCTTCATTCCAAGTCTCCTGTGAGATTGCGGCGCTGGGCGCAGTTTCGGGCTGCGCTCAAGGCCGCTGGATAACGCGAATTCCCTGTGCGCCCGCCAGGATCGCCGTGCTGCCGAGGCCGATGAACAGCCCGTGCTCGACCACGCCCGGAATTGCGCTCAAAAGACCCGCCAGGCGCGGGGGATCCTCGATCTCCCCAAGGCGGACGTCGACAATCCAGTGGCCGCCATCGGTGACGAAAACGTGGCCATCTGCCGACTTGCGCAGGTCCATCTGTCCGGACACGCCCGCCTTCGCGAAGGCGGCAGCAATGGCATGCCGGGTCGCGGCAAGCCCGAACGGGATCACCTCGATCGGCAACGGGAAGCGGCCGAGCCGGGCCACCCATTTGCTCTCGTCGGCGATCACGATCATGCGATCTGAAGCGCTGGCGACGATCTTCTCGCGCAGCAGCGCCCCTCCCCCGCCCTTGATCAGATCGAGCGCCGGATTGATCTCGTCGGCGCCATCCACAGTCAGGTCAAGATGGTCGATCTCGTCGAGCGTGGTCAGCGGCACGCCGCAGGCCTCCGCCTGTGCCCGCGTCGCCTCCGACGTCGGCACGCCCACGACCTTGAGGCCGGCGCGGACCTTCTCGCCGAGCAGGTCGACGAAATGCTTGGCGGTCGAACCGGTGCCGAGCCCGAGCTTCATGCCGCTTTCGACCTCGCGCAGCGCGTGCGCCGCCGCCTGCCGCTTCAATGCATCCATGTCGACCAAGGAACCCGCCCCTCGCAACCCCTGAGGCTCCGCGCAAGCCGGAGCCGAAAACCGGCGCATATCTAGCGATGTTTTGCCGCGGGGCCTAGCTCTCCGCGGCCACGAAATCGGACAAAAAGCCGTCGCGAGCCCTTGCAAGGGCGCGAGCCTGCCGGTAGCGGATACCCATGCGCATCTCGAGCACCATCGTTTTCGATCTCGACGGCACCCTGGTCGACACGGCGCCGGACCTCATCAACGCGCTCAACCACATCCTGCAGCGCGAAGGTCTGCGGCCCGTGCCGCTGGCCTCGGCGCGCAAGATGATCGGGCATGGCGCGCGCAAGCTGCTCGAGCGCGGCCTCGAGGCTGAGGGCCGCTTCGCCAGCACCGAGGATATCGAGCGCCTGACCGTCGACTTCATCGACTTCTACGCCGAGAATATCGCGGTCGAATCGCGCCCCTTCGACGGGCTCGAGGCCGCGCTGGACGAACTCGCCGGCCGCGGCTGCCAATTCGCGGTGTGCACCAACAAGCTGGAATGGCTGTCGAAGCGGCTGCTCGACCAGCTTGGCCTCTCCGCGCGCTTTGCGGCGATCTGCGGCGCGGACACGTTCGGGGTGGCCAAGCCGGACCCGGCGATCCTGCGCCAGACCATTGCCCGCGCCGGCGGCGAGCTCGGCGCCGCGATCATGGTCGGCGATGCCGGAACCGATGTCGGCGCGGCGCGCCGTGCCGGCGTCCCCGTGATTGGCTGCACCTTCGGCTATACGGATGTGCCGATCGCGGAGCTGAATCCGGACCACCTGATCGACCATATGCGCGAGCTGCCGGCCGCCGTTGCCGCGCTCGGGCCGTCGCTCAAGGTCGGCTGACGGGCACTCAGCCGGGCGCCTCGCAGAGCGCGGTTGCATCTCTTCTCGTTCAAAAGTGCGCAGCCTCGCCCCCGGCCCGGCTGCTCTCCAAAATTGCGAATCTCCCGCAGCACCACACGTAAGACGCTGGCCAATCTCCGGAATTCGTGGCGGTTCCAGGTTTAACCTTCTGTTGAGAATAAGGTTGACCGCAGTTGCGCCGCTGTTCTGACGCTCCTATGGTCGCCCTGGGATTGCGGCGGATGGCCGCAGGGTTGTGGGGCGGACATCATGATGTGGCGTGTCATCGCAATTGCGATCGCGGGAGCTGGGTTGGCCGGCTGCTCGTCCTTCTCCATGGACAGTTTCAAGATGGCGGCGCCGGAGGTGCCGGTGCAGCTCGATTCCGTGCCGCAAGGGGCCGAGGCCAAGACCTCGCTCGGACCGGGCTGCAAAACGCCCTGCACCGTCTCGGTGCCAGCACCGGATGCGGGCTTCAGCGTCACTTTCACCATGGACAAATATCAGCCGGCGACGATCCCCGTGCAGGTCATCCGCAACAGCGGCGATTTCAACAGTTCACCGCCTGTTGTGATGGATCCGAGCCCTGTCGTGGCCGAATTGCAGCCGGCCGCGCCCGCGCCCAAGGCCGTCAAGCATATGCGGCCGAAGAAGCCGAAGCCGCAGAAATCCGCCGCTGCGCCGGCCGCAGCAGCCCCTGCTCCGGCGGCCACCGGTTCCGCATTCCCGGCGCCGACCGCGGCACGCCAATAGCAGCTCGCCCGCGATATCGCTGCTTCGGCGGCGCTGCATCGCAGCATCGAAGGCGCGCATCTCGACGATTGTGAGCCGCGCTGATCATGATTAGATTGCTTCGTAATTGATGTTCGGCCGCGCCACGCGGCCGCCTCGTGGCATCGGCGCCACCTGCCAAGGCTTTCCATGACCGCTGAGACGACGTTGAGTGACACCGCCCTGACGCGCCCGATGACCGACCCCTTCGGACGCCGGATCAGCTATCTGCGCGTTTCGGTCACCGACCGCTGCGACCTCAGATGCTTCTATTGCATGGCGGAGGACATGACGTTCCTGCCGAAGGCCGACCTCCTGACTTTGGAGGAGCTCGACCGCCTCTGCTCCGCCTTCATCCACAAGGGCGTGAAGAAGCTGCGCCTCACGGGCGGCGAGCCGCTGGTCCGGCGCAACGTCATGAGCCTGGTGCGCTCGCTGTCGCGGCATCTGAAGAGCGGCGCGCTCAACGAGCTGACGATGACGACCAATGCGACCCAGCTCGCGAAATACGCCGCCGAGCTCGCCGATTGCGGCGTTCGCCGCATCAACGTCTCGCTCGACACGCTCGATCCTGAGAAGTTCCGCACCATCACCCGCTGGGGCGATCTCGACCGCGTGCTGGCCGGCATCGAGGCCGCGCGCGCCGCTGGCCTTGCGGTGAAGATCAATGCGGTCGCGCTGAAGAACATGAACGAGGACGAGATCCCCAGCCTGATCGACTGGGCGCATGGCAAGTGCATGGCGCTGACGCTCATCGAGGTGATGCCGATGGGCGAGATCGGCGAAGGCCGTATCGACCAATATCTGCCGCTCTCGCTGCTGCGCGGCCGTATCGCGCAGAAATACACGATGACCGATCTCGACGAGACCACCGGCGGCCCTGCCCGCTATGTGCGCGTCGCCGAGACCGGCGGCACGATCGGCTTTATCACGCCGATGACGCATAATTTCTGCGAGAGCTGCAACCGCGTGCGCGTCACCTGCACCGGCACATTGCACACCTGCCTCGGCCACGAGGACGCCTCGGATCTGCGCAAGCCGCTGCGGGCCTCCGCCAGCGACGAGGAGCTCAGCGCCGCGATCGACCGCGCCATCGGCCTGAAGCCGAAAGGTCACGACTTCATCATCGACCGCCGCCACAACCGCCCGAGCGTCAGCCGGCATATGAGCGTGACGGGCGGGTGAACCACCCGTGATCCCCTGGAAGCTGATCGACACCGCAGACGTCCCGGGCGGCGGCGAGCCGCTGCGGCTGATGCAGCGCGGCAAGGAGTTCACCATCAAGCTCGGCCAGAACGAGCTGATGAGCAGCCGCCTCTACGGATCCGAGGAGGCGCTGGCGACCCTGAGCTGCGCCCGTCTCAAGGCCCGGCCCGATCCGCATCTTTTGATCGGCGGCCTCGGCATGGGCTTCACGCTGCGCGCGGCGTTGAAGGTGCTGGGACCGCAGGCCCGGATCACCGTGGCAGAGCTGGTGCCCGCGGTGATCGCCTGGGCACGCGGCCCGATGGCCGAATTGTCGGGCGAAAGCCTGCTCGATCCGCGCGTCGACATCCGCGAAGCCGACGTGGCGCGACTGATCGCGGGCGGACGCGGCACGTATGATGCCATCCTGCTCGACGTCGACAACGGTCCGCAGGGCCTGACCCGGCAATCGAACGACGCGCTTTATGACTCGTCCGGCCTGCGGACGGCGTTCGCCGCGTTGCGCCCCGGCGGGGTGCTGGCGGTGTGGTCGTCGCACCCCGACGATCGCTTCGCCCCGCGCTTGCGCAAGGCCGGCTTCGACACCGAGGAGATCAAGATCCGCGCCACCGGTCGCGGCGGTGGCGGTGGCGCCCGCCATGTCATCTGGATCGCGACGCGACCGGCGCGATGACGCCTGGCGCAGCGACGGCCGACCACATCGATCTTGATCAGGCGCTGGCGAAGGTGCGCTGCTGACGGAACGCCGAATAGATCGAAGCGGCGTGCGCCTCGGACAGGCGTTTTTCCGGAGCGGCAGCGATCTCCCGGAGGTTCTTCAGGTTCGTGGTTCCGAAAATGCAGGCCGACACCTGCGGAAGCCCGAGAATATAGGACATTGCGGCCTGGGCCGCCGAGAGACCCTCGACTGCCGCGAGCGCGGGCCGGACATCACGCGCGGCCAAGGCCAGGCGGCGGGCGTCCGGCTTTAGCAGCGCGCGGGCCAGATACCACAGATCGGCCGCGCTGCGGATGTGACCGATCTTGCCACGGATCAGGTGCCCCTGCGCCAGCACCGTGCCCGCCACGACGGCAATGCCCGCTTTGTGCAGTTGCTCGACCACCGGCAGCCGGTCCAGTTGCGCGACGTTCAGATCGATCAGGGCCACGTCGAACACGCCCTTCAGCTGGGCGACATATTGCATATGCGCCTCGGAATGCGTGTTGATGCCAAGCAACCGGAACATGCCATTGCGGCGCATCGCGGCGAGCTTCGTCAACAGCTCATCGGTGATCGAGGCCGGCGAGAAATTATGCAGATAGAAAATATCGATGAAACCGGCGTTCAAATTCTTGATCGCCTGCGCGCAGGCGCGCTCAATATAATCGGGGCTGTGATCCTGCGTCTTGACCTCACGGAGCGACAGCAAAGGCCGCGGACGCAACGTGCCGGCCTTGGTCGAGACCACGATCTTCGAGCGATCTGAGCGCTTCAATATCTCTGCCAGCGCGCGGCCCAACCGCGGCTCGGCATTATAGTTGCAATAATTGTGTCCAGTATCGAACAGATTGATTCCGAGATCGAACGCTTCATGCACGATCCGGATGGCCTGCCGGTCGTCGAATTGCCGATGCCCCCAGAATCCGGAGCAGCCGAGACCGATTTCGGAGACGGTCAGAGAACCAAGTTGTCGATACTTCATGGACAAACGCAAAGGTTGAACGCTACCGTCAGCCAATCATATCCGGCAATCATTGGCAATATTTGGATACCGACCGACACATTTTTGTCGGCCCACACAGGCGCGCGATGTCGAGTGGTTCGTTGCGGTCGTCCGGTCTCTTATGGCTCGGCCGCCCGTGCGCGACCCGGCCGCTCGGGCTGGGATCGACCCGACACATCAGACCGTGGCGACACAGCGGCCGCTGCAGCCGCTTCGTCCACGCCGCCGATCAAGGGTGTCCGCCACATGTCGCCGGAACGGCTGCCTTGCGCGCGAGTTGCACAGGCGCGGAGAGGATCGAGCGACGACCAGCAAGGCTGTCGGGCGCATCCGTCCTGCATTGGCAGTAACTGGAAAGAGAGGCGACAATGAAAGCACCCCTTCTTCTTGCTGGCGCGGTGATCATCGGATCCATGGCCCCGTCATTCGCTGACGAATACTATGTCGTGCAGGGCCCGAGCCATCGCTGCACCATCACCACCACGCGTCCCGCCGACCGGGAGGTCGTGACCCAGATCGGACCGATGGCGTTCACGAGCCGCGTCGAAGCCGAGGACCGTATCAAGCAGACCAAGGTCTGCGAGGACGAAGGCACCGTCGGCAGTTCCACCAGCACCACCACGGTCATCAAAGAGAAGTAGTCGGCCGTCCCTCGACGGGCTATGGCGACGTCAGGAGGTCGTGCTCATCCCCGGGCGCGACCTTTCTGTTTGCTGGGGTCAGCAAGATCATGCGACATCGCTCCGCCAGTTGCAGGCAGCAACAAGCTCTCCCGAAACTCAGTCGCAGCAACGGACATTGCGTTCCCTCGCGCCCTTGAGTACCCAGCTTCGGTCGGGATCAGGACATCATGCATTCGCAGTCGCTCAAGCTCGCCGTCGGCAGCCTCGTGGTCGGGATGATCGTCCTCGCCCTGAAATATGCTGCCTATTGGATCACGGGATCGGTCGCGCTCTACTCCGACGCGGTTGAGAGCATCGTCAACGTGGTCACGGCGGGCGTGGCGCTGCTCGCGGTGCGCATCGCCGCCAAGCCGGCCGACGCCAACCATCCGTTCGGTCACCACAAGGTCGAGTATTTCAGCGCGGTGATCGAAGGCGTCATGATCGTGGTCGCCGCGCTGCTGATCGTCCACGAGGCCTATGGCAATCTGTTCGCGCCGCGGCCGTTCTCGGCTCCCATTGAGGGTCTCGCCGTGAATGGGCTCGCAAGCGTGATCAACGGCATCTGGTGCTGGCTATTGATCACGCGCGGTAAGCGGCTACGGTCGCCGGCCCTGGTGGCCGACGGGCGACATCTGCTGACGGACGTGGTCTCCTCGGGCGGCGTTGTGATCGGCCTTGGCCTCGCGGTGATGCTGCAGCTGCCGATCCTCGACCCGGCCCTGGCTCTGCTGGTCGCCGTCAACATCCTTTGGTCGGGATGGCAGGTGCTGAAGGAATCGACCGGCGGCCTGATGGATGAAGCGGTGCCGGACGCCACGCTCGCCCGTATCCGCCAGATCATCAGCGGCCATGCCGACGGCGCGCTCGAGGCGCACGACGTCCGCACACGGCACGCCGGCAAGATGACCTTCATCGAGTTCCACCTCGTCGTTCCCGGCGAGATGTCGGTCAACCAGGCCCACGCCATCTGCGACCGGATCGAAGAAGCCTTGCGTGAGGACGACGAGCATAGCTCGATTACCATTCACATCGAGCCCGAAAACAAGGCCAAGCACTCCGGCGTCGTCGTGCTCTGAGTGAAGCGCGGCACCCATGTCGGTTGCCGTTCGGCCGCAATGCTGCGAAGGCTTGCCGACCGCCAAGCGAACGCCCCTGATCCGACGCTCACATTCGGACCGCGTCCCGCGCGAAGCGCGTCACTCCTGAAGCGCGTACTGCTTCGACAAATGATCGCCGATCTGGACCAGCATGGCGACCCATTCGGGATAGCCGGGCTTGCTGATCGTTTCCTGATCTGCGCTGGCGCGAAACTCCCAGGAATGTCCGTCCCGCACGACGGAAATGCGAAGGCCCTCAGCATAATCCGTATGAACCTTCAGCTCGGCCACCGCCATCGCGATCAGTTCGGCCTCGGTCTTGCTCGGCTTGCTCATCCGGTTGATCCCTGGGTCAGACGTTCATGATGACGTTCTATCCAGCTTGTGGCCCCGCGCCAACATTCCCATGGGCGATCTCGAGACAGGTTGGGGATCGCTGTTTGGAACGCTCCGGCGTGGTCGAGCTGTAGGGTCTCTGCTGAACGACGATCCATCCATGGCCATGGACGCCCCGGCTCCGCGCCTGCGGCGGCGGCCGCGGTCGCGTCGCGAACCGAATTGGCACCAGCCCGTTCTGATCCGCCGCTGTGGCGGCTGCGAACCGCCTCCAGCCGACTGCCTGATCCTTCGGCAACAAAGACTGCGCGTTCGCCGTGAGCTGTCGGATCCGAGTTTACCGAACAGCGCCAGACTGTTGCCGGGGCGTCAATGTGTCCATTTTCCGATTGACGGCAGGATGACACGCTGAAATGGTGCCCTCGCTTTCGGGCCCGCGCGGCCGACGGGCGTTCGCCCTCACACAAGCGCCGAACAAGAGCCGGAAGCATCGAGGGGGAGGACGTTTCGTTGCATTCGCTCCAAGCGCGTCGTCGACAAGACCCGCACGCTCAGCGTGATCGCGAAACCATGCCTCCCGTGAGCTCAGGCGCGCTGTTCTGACCAGCGCCCGCAGCGGAGACCATGATGCGCCCCTTGTTGGCAATCAGTAATGCCATCGATCAGCTCAACGAAAAGATCGGTTACATCTGCAATCTGCTGGTGCTGCTGGCCTGCCTGGTCAGCGCGATCAACGCCATGATCCGCTACGCCTTCAGCTATTCGTCGAATGGATGGCTGGAGCTGCAGTGGTACATGTTCGCATTGCTGGTGATGTTCGGCGCCTCCTATACATTCCGGCGCAACGAGCACGTCCGGGTCGAGCTGCTCTATCTGTATCTGTCCGAGCGCGGCCAGCTCTGGCTCGATCTGATCGGCACCCTGTTCTTCCTGATCCCCACCTGCCTGCTGCTTGCCTATCTGTCCTGGCCGTTCTTCATGCAGTCCTATTCGGTCAACGAGATGTCGGCCAATGCGGGCGGCCTGCTGCGCTGGCCGGTCAAGTTCGCCATCCCAGCGGGCTTCGTGATGTTGGCCCTGCAGGGCCTCTCCGAGGTGATCAAGCGTGCGGCGGCGCTGCAGGGCTACGTGACGATCGACGCGAAATACGAGAGGCCGACGCAATGATTACGCTGGAGATGATGCCGCCGCTGATGTTCGGCGGCCTGGTCCTGGCGATGCTGATCGGCTTCCCGGTGGCGTTCACGCTCGCCGCCGTCGGCCTGTCGTTCGGCTTTCTCGCCATCCATCTGGGCTTCTTCGACCTGAACTTCCTGCAGGCGATCCCGGGGCGCATCTTCGGCAGCGTGCTCGCCAACGACCTGCTGCTCGCGATCCCCTTCTTCACCTTCATGGGCGCAATCCTGGAAAGATGCGGGCTCGCCGAGGACATGCTGGATTCGATGGGCCAGCTGTTCGGGCCGATCCGCGGCGGCCTCGGCTATTCGGTCATCATCGTCGGCTTCATCCTCGGCGCCATCACCGGCACGGTGGCGGCGCAGGTGATCGCGATGGCGATGATCTCGATGCCGGTCATGATGCGCTATGGCTACAACATGCGCTACATCACCGGCGTGCTGGCGGCCTCCGGCACCATCACTCAGCTGGTGCCGCCGTCGCTGGTGCTGATCGTGCTCGCCGACCAACTCGGCAAGTCGGTCGGTGACATGTATCTCGGCGCCTGGGGCCCGTCGATCTTCCAGGTCATCCTGTTCGCCGGCTACACCTTCGTGCTCGGCCTGATCAAGCCGAGCCATGTACCGCCGGTGCCAAAGGAGGCGCGCACGCTGACCGGCTGGGCGCTGTGGAAGAAGTGCCTGATGGGCATCATTCCCTCGGCGGTGCTGATCTTCGTCGTGCTCGGCACCATGATGATGGGCCTGGCCACCCCGACGGAGGCCGGCGCCATGGGCGCGGTCGGCGCCATCGTTCTGGCGGTGATCCACCATAAGGAGTTCACCAAGAAGGATCGCAGCATCCTGATCGTCGGCGTGGTGGCGGCGGGCATCGGCACCATCGTGGCGATGCTGTTCACCGAGAACCTGGTGTTCAAGCTGTCGTTCGCGATCACCTATCTCGCAGTGGCCTGGCTCGGCATCCGTGCGGTGGCTATCCCGGACCTGCGCGACCTGATCAAGCAGGGCTACGAGACCACCATGCGCATCACCTGCATGGTCACGTTCATCCTGATCGGCTCGACCTGCTTTTCGGTGGTGTTCCAGGGCGTGTCCGGCGGCGAGTGGCTGGAGCACCTGCTGACGTCCCTGCCCGGCGGCGTCTGGGGCTTCCTGATCTTCATCAACGTCTTCATCTTCTTCCTGGCCTTCTTCCTCGACTTCTTCGAGATCGCCTTCATCATCCTGCCGATGATCGCGCCGATCGCGCAGAAGATCCTGGCCCCCGTGGTGGGCCCGGAGGCCGCGCTGATCTGGTTCGGCGTGATGCTGTGCGTGAACATGCAGACCTCGTTCCTGCATCCGCCGTTCGGCTTCGCGCTGTTCTACCTGCGCGGCGTCGCGCCGAAGGAAGTAAAGAGCTCGGACATCTATTGGGGCGCGATGCCCTGGATCGGCCTGCAGGCGATCATGGTGCTGCTGGTGATCGCTTTCCCGATCACCGTTACCGGCCTGCTGGACAAGCCGGTCCAGGTCGACCTCGACAAGGTCAAGATCGAGGTGCCGCAGATCGACCTGCCGCCGCTCGATTTCGGCCAGCCGAAGCAGTAGCCGCGGCCACTAATTAGGCCGCGGCCGAGGGTGCCGGAGCGGGCCGGAAGCGCAGCGAGAACTCGGTGCCGCCGGCTGCAAGGTCTCCGACCATGATGCTGGCGCCGTGATCCTCGATCACGGCGCGCACGATCGACAGACCAAGCCCGGCGCCCTCGGTATCGCGGTTGTCGCCGCGCCAGAACCGCTGGAAGATGAACCCGCGCTCCGACGGGCGGATGCCGGGCCCGCGATCGCGGACCCAAACTGCGCCGCCTGAGCCGATCTCGACCTCGACCGACGTCCGCGGCGCGGTGTATTTGATCGCGTTCTCGGCCAGATTGAAGATCGCCCGCTCCAGCATGCCGGCATTGCCATAGATGTAGACCGGCGTATCGGGGCCCTTCAGTGCGATGTCCTTGCCGTGCGCCAGCGCGAACGGCGCGATGGCGGCGACGACCTCGGCACAGACCGCCTGGAGGTCGGCGATCTCCTCGGGATCGAGCGCCAGCGTGTCGAGCTCGGCGATCTCGAGCAGCTGGTGTACGATCCGGCTCATCCGCGCGATGTCGTCGAGCAGTTCGGCGCTCCCCGCGGACGGGCCGGTGGTCTCGATCCGGGTGCGCAGCACGGCGAGCGGCGTGCGCAGCTGATGGGCGGCATCCGCCGTGAACTGGCGCTGCATGCGAAAGCCGTCCTCCAGACGGTCCAACGCCTGGTTCACCGCGAGCACCAGGGGGCGGATCTCGGCCGGCATCCCGTCCCCCGGCAGACGGATGTCGGTCCGCGCCGGACCGATGCGGCTCGCCTCCTCCGACGCGCGCAAGAGCGGCGCGAGGGCACGGCGGAAGATCATGATATCGATGGCCAGCAGGACCAGCAGAATCGGGATCGTGATCCAGCCGACCCGGCGGAAGAAATTGGCGGCGATGTCGTCGGTGATGACGTCACGATGGGCGAGATCCTCGGCAACCTCGATGCGCAGCACCCGATCGCCCACCGTCCGGGTGACGCGCGCGCCCGAGATGCTTCCGGAGGATGATGCGCCGGCGGGCAGTATGGCCCGGCCGTCCGCGCGCGAGGAGAACAGCACCTGTCCCTCAGGATCGCGAACGTCGTAGGTGTAGCGGCCATAGGCTGCCGAGTAGAGATCACGCTGGCTCTGGGTGAGGTTGAGCTGCAGCGTGCCGTCGGCCGCCTGCACGAGGCGATCGCCTAGCGCATCGGCCTGCTCCTGCATCGACTCGCGATGCAGATGGTCGATCTCGGAGGTGAGCAGCCAGAACAGCACCAGCGGCAGGAAGACTGCGGCGATCGCCACCGCCACGATGTGCAGCAGCACGATCCGCGAGAGCAGCGATCTGAAGCGCACGCTATTTCTCCGCCGCCATCATGTAGCCGACCCCGCGGATGGTGTGGATCACGACGGTCGCCCCGTATTCCGAAAGCTGCTTGCGCAGCCGCGACACATAGACCTCGACGGCGTTCGAGCCGACCTCGCCGGTCAGGCCGAAGATGTGATCCTCGACGGCCTTCTTCGGCACCACCCGGCCCTGCCGCCGCAACAGAATCTCCAGCACCGAGAGCTCGCGGGCCGAGAAGGTGCGAGGCGTGCCGGCGACGAAGGTCTGCCGGCTCTCGGTGTCGTAGACCAGATTGCCGAGTTCGAGCGACCGGCCGAGCAGCTGTCCCGGACGGCGCAGGATGGCCTCCAACCGCGCCACGAGTTCTTCGAGCGCGAACGGCTTGACGAGGTAATCGTCGGCACCGCTGCGCAGGCCGCCGACGCGGTCCTGCAATCCGCCCCGCGCCGTGAGCACGATGACCGGCAGCGGATCAGAGCCGCGGCGCAGCGCCGTCAGCACCGCCAAGCCATCCTCATCAGGCAATCCGAGATCGAGAATCATGGCAGCGTATCTGATGCCGCTGAGCGCATCGCGGGCATCGGCCGCGGAGCTCACCGCATCCACCTCATAGCCGGCCCTGCCGAGCCCTTGGGACAACAGCTTGGACAGTTCGACATTGTCTTCGACGATCAAAAGACGCATGCGGGCTCACGCAGGCAATGCTCGGCTGGAGCAAGCTCGATAGACCAGGGCTCGGATGAACCAGGGCGCGATGAGGCGCCATCGCGCGCGCACGATGCCCGACCGCCCCGGTGCATGGCAAGCCCGACGGAATGACCAAAGCGGCGGGCCTGTAAGGCCAGTGTCAGCCTGCTCTGCTATTGCCCGCTCAGGCGCGGACCGCCTCCAGGACCTCACTCCGTCAGTTGCTAATCAGTTTCGGACATGGCCGTGACTTCGTCTCTCTTCAAATTCGCGGTGCTCATTGTGGCCGCGGGCGCTCTCCTCAGTGGCGCGTGGATGGCAATGCGCCCCGAAGTGGCGACCGCGACCAAAGCCGCTGAGTCCTCCGCCTCGCCCGCGATCAACGCCGCCGAGCAATGGGTCGAACTGACCGAGCGGCAGGCCGAAGCCTTTGAGGTTCGTCCGGTCGAAACGCGCGCGTTTCGGGTGACCCGGAATGCCGTCGGATCGATCGACTTCAATCAGAACATGCTGGTGCAGGCCTTCACGTCGAATTCCGGCAGGATCGTTGATACGTTCTTCAACATCGGCGACGAGGTCAGGAAGGGCGAAGCGCTGTTCACCATCGACAGCCCCGATCTGCTGCAGGCGGAATCCAGCCTGCTCGCGGCCGCGGGCGTGCTGGAGCTGCAGACGCGCACACTGGCGCGCGTGCAACAGCTGTTGAAGGCAGGCGGCGGCGCGCAGAAGGACGTCGATCAGGCCACGTCCGATCAGCAGACGGCCGAGGGCAACTACAAGGCGGCCCATGACGCCGTACGGATTTTCGGCAAGACCGACGCGGAGATCGAGCGCATCCTGGCTCAGCGCAAGGTCGACTCGATCCTGATCGTGCGCTCGCCGATCTCGGGCCGCATCATCGCCCGCAACGCCGCGCCCGGCATCTACACCCAGCCCGGCGCGTCGCCCGCACCCTACACGCTCGCCGATCTCTCGACCATGTGGATGGTTGCCAATGTGATCGAGACCGACGCGCCAGCCTACCGGCTGGGCCAGCCGGTCGAGGTCTCGGTGCCGGCCTATCCGGGCGAGATCTTTCGCGGGCGGATCACGACGCTCGGCCTCAACATCGATCCGACGAGCCATCGCCAACTCGTCCGCTCGGTGATCGACGACCCCGAGCACAAGCTGCGCGCCGGCATGCTGGCAAGCTTCACCATCGAGACCGAGCCTCCGCGCGACTCGCCGGCCGTTCCGGCCGAGGCCATCGTCCGCGAGGGCGACGGCACGATGACGGTCTGGGTCACCACCGACCGCAAACGCTTCGTCCGCCGCACCGTGACGACCGGCCTGATGCAGGACGGCTGGCGGCAGATCGTCGGCGGGCTCGCCGCCGGCGAGCAGGTTGCGACAACCGGCGCGATCTTCCTCAGCAACAGCTTCGCCAATGCGGTCTCGGGTGGGTCGTGAACTCCTCTCCACAGCAGGGCCCACCCGCGTCGCTGCGAGTTCGGTAGAATCGCCTTGGTCAAAAGCCTCATCCAGTTCGGCCTCACCCGCAGCGCCATCGTCGTGCTGGGCCTGCTCGTGTTCTGCGCAGCCGGCATCGCCGCGTTCCTCAGATTGAACATCGAAGCCTACCCCAATCCTGCACCGGTGATCCTGGAGATCACGGCGCAGGCGTCGGGCCTGTCGGCAGAGGAGATGGAGAAGTACTATACGATCCCGATGGAGGTCGGGCTCTATCCGACCCCGGGCGTCGTCAACATCCGCTCGACCTCGTTCTACGGCCTCGCTTTCGTTCGCGTCACGTTCAAATACGGCGTCGACTATTATTTCGCTCTGACGCAGGCCGCCAACAGCATCCAGCAGAATATCCAGCTGCCCGGCAATCTCGTCCCCACCATTCAGCAATCGAGCCTGATCGGCGAGATCTACCGTTATCGGCTGGTCGGGCCGCCCAATTTCGGGCTGACCAATCTGCGCACGCTGCAGGACTATGTCGTGACGCGGCGGCTGATGACCATTCCCGGCGTGGTGCAGGTCAACGCCTGGGGCGGCACCACCAAGCAATTCAATGTCGACGCCGATCTGCAGAAGCTCGAATCCTACAACATCACAGTGCCGCAGCTGGTGGCTGCGCTCGGCAACGCCAACGTCAATGTCGGCGGCCGCGAGATCACCATCGGCCAGCAATCGGTCAATATTCGCGGCATCGGGCTGATCGATTCGGGCGGCACCGACGACATCACCAAGGGGAATCGCGTCGCGGATATCGAGAACATCGTGCTGACGCAGTCCGCGGGACTGCCGATCCAGATCAAGGACGTGGCCAGGGTCTCGGTCGGCTACGTTCCCCGACTCGGCATCGCCGGCAAGGACAAGGATGACGATATCGCGGCCGCCATCGTCGTGATGGGGCGCACCCAGCACACCAACGACATCATCCCGAAAGTGCAGGCCGAGGTCGCCCGGATCAATTCCGACGGCACGCTGCCGGCCGGCGTGCGCATTGTGCCGTATTACGACCGCAGCGCGCTGGTCGGCGTCACCACGCATACGGTGCTGCACAATCTCGTGTTCGGCTGCCTGCTGGTGTTTGCGATCCAGTGGATCTTCCTCGGCGATCTCCGCAGCGCGCTGATCGTCAGCGCCAACATTCCGTTCGCGCTGTTCTTCGCCATCATCATCCTGGTGCTGCGCGACGAGGATGCCAACCTGCTCTCGCTCGGCGCGGTCGATTTCGGCATCATCGTCGACTCCGCGGTCATCATGATGGAGAACGTGTTCCGCAATCTGCAGTCGCCACCGGAGGCGCGGCAGCTGACGCTGCAGAGGCTGTCCGAGGGTTATTGGGGTGTCGATCCCACCGTCGCCACGCATGGTCATCCGGCGGCGGTCCGTTGGAGCGAGCGGCTGCGCATGATCTATGTCAGCGCGCTGCAGGTCGACAAGGCCGTGTTCTTCACCGCAGCGATCACGGTGACCGCGTTCGTGCCGCTGTTCACGATGCAGGGTGTCGAGGGCCAGATTTTCGGCCCGATGGCGCGGACCTATGGCTATGCGCTGGCCGGCGCGCTGCTCGCAACCTTTACCGTCACGCCTGTTCTCGCCGCGCTGCTGTTGCCGCGGCACGTCGAGGAGGTCGAGACGGTGATCGTGCGTGCCCTCCGCCGCGTCTACACGCCTGTGCTCGCCTGGTCGCAGGCGCATGTCAGGCTCGCGGTCGCGGCCGGCTTGGCCTTCCTCATGCTCAGCCTGCTGGCCGCAAGCCAGCTGGGCAGCGAATTCCTGCCAGCGCTCGAAGAGGGCAATTTCTGGATCCGCGCGTCCATGCCGCCGACCATCTCGCTCGATGCCGGCACCGCCGCCACCCGTAAAATGCGCGAGATTCTTCTGCGCCACCCCGAGATCATCACCGTGGTGTCGCAGCACGGCCGTCCCGACAATGGCAGCGACGCCTCGCCCTTCTCCAATGTCGAACTGTTCGCCCCGATCAAGCCGTTCGACGAATGGCCGGCCGGCCTGACCAAGGAGAAGCTGACCGAACAGTTGCAGCAGGAATTCGCAGCCGAGCTGCCCGGCATCAGCTTCAACTTCTCGCAATACATCCAGGACAATGTCGAAGAGGCGCTCTCCGGCGTGAAGGGCGCCAATTCGGTCAAGGTGATCGGTTCCAATCTCGAGGTGCTGGAGCAGATTGCGACCCACGTGATGGAGGAAATGGCGAAGGTGAACGGCGTCGCCGATCTCGGCGTCTTCCACCTGGTGGGGCAGCCCAACCTGGACATCAAGGTCAACCGCGAGAAGGCGGCGCGCTACGGGCTGAATACCGGAGATGTCACCACGGTGATCCAGGCCGCGCTCGGCGGCACCAACGCGACGACCGTGCTCGAAGGTGACCGAAGCTTCGCCGTCGCCGTCCGGCTCGATGCGCGCTTCCGCAGCAGCATCGATGCGGTGAAGGACATCAAGGTCGCCTATGTGACACCGTCCGGCACCAACGCCTATATTCCGTTGTCGGAGCTTGCAGACATCTCGCTCGATACCGGCGCACTTTTCATCTATCGCGAACTCAGCCAGCGCTACATCCCGATCAAGTTCTCGGTGCGCGGCCGCGATCTCGGCGGCACGGTCAAGGAGGCGCAGGAGCGGATCGCGCGGGCCGTCCCGCTGCCGGCCGGCTACCGCATCGTCTGGTCGGGGGAGTTCGACAATCTCGAAGCTGCGAAGGCGCGCCTTCTGGTCGTGGTACCGATCACGCTGCTGCTGATCTTCGTGCTGCTCTACAGCCTGTTCAACTCGCTGCGCGACAGCCTGCTGGCGCTGGCCGGCATTCCCTTCGCGATCGGCGGCGGCCTGATCGCGCTGTGGATCGCCGGGCTCGCCTTCTCGATCTCGGCTGCGATCGGATTCATCTCGCTGTTCGGCGTGGCCGTCATGGACGGCATTCTGAACATCACCTATTTCCGCGAGCTCCGCGCCACCGGCCGCAGTGTCGCCGAGGCCGTGTTCCGCAGCTCCGAGCAACGCATGCGGCCGATGCTGATGACCGCGCTGTCCGCGGGCGTCGGTCTGTTTCCGGCCGCCCTCTCCCATGGCATCGGCAGCCAGGTCCAGCGGCCGCTCGCCACCGTCGTCGTCGGCGGCATGTTCATCGGCCCGCTGCTGCTGCTGATCGTCGCGCCGGCGCTGCGCCGCATCTTCCTGGCGCACGATCCCACGACGGCCCCGATCGACGACGGCACCGCGGCCTCTCCAGAACCTGCTGAATAGGAGCCGGCCCGATGCGTCAGCTTCATCCACTCTCGCGGTCTGTCCGGCGTGCCTCAAGGGCTTGGCTTGCCCTGGCGCTCTTGATCGCGACAAGCGGCTGCGCCGTCGGTCCTGACTTCGATAGGCCCGAGCCGCCTGCAGTCGCAGGCTATACACGAAAGCCATTGGCCTCGCCTGCGGCGGACCGCACCGGTCCGCAGGTTGCGCCGCAACAATTCCAGATTGGCGCTGGCGTGCCGGCGCGCTGGTGGGCGGCGTTCCGCTCGGTCCCGCTGAACGAGTTGATCCGCAGATCAGTCGCGCGCAACCCGACTCTCGACGCCGCCGACGCCGCGATCCGCATCGCCAACGAGAATGCGCAGGCACAGCGCGGGCTGTTCTATCCGCAGTTCGGCGCGAACTATACGGCCGCGGACCAGCAGAGCTCGAACATGGCGAGGCAGCAGGGGCCGGGTGATCCGCCACAGTCGCGCTACTCTCTCCACACGGCGCAGCTGACCATCAGCTTCGTGCCGGACCTTTGGGGACAGAACGCGCGCAGCGTCGAAAGCCTGGAGGCGCAGACCGAGCAGGCGCGCTTCCAGCTCGAGGCGGCCTATCTGACGCTGACGACGAACGTCGTCACGGCCGCCATCCAGGAGGCCTCGCTGCGCGGCCAGATCGCAGCGACCGAGCGCATCATCAAGATCGAGCGTGACATTCTCGGCATTCTCAACAGCCAATTGCAGGCCGGTCAGGCCGCGCAGGTCGACGTGCTGACGCAACAGACCGCGCTGGCCCAAGTCGAGCAGACGCTGCCGCCACTGCAGAAGCAGATCGCGATCCAGCGCGACCTGCTGACCGCGCTCGCCGGTCAATTCTCGGCTGACGAGATCACTGAGACATTCGACCTGCAGCATCTCGCTTTGCCGCGCAACCTGCCGATCAGCCTGCCGGCTGCGCTGGTGGCGCAGCGGCCCGACATCCGCGCCGCCCAAGCTAATTTGCATGCGGCCAGCGCGCTGGTTGGCGTGGCCATCGCCGCCCGGCTGCCCAACATCACGCTCTCAGCCAATCCCGGCAGCAGCGCCTTCAGGCCCGCCGAGTTGCTCACGCCGGGCACGCTGTTCTACACCGTCGCCGGCAGCGCCACCGCGACCGTGTTCGACGGCCTCACGCTCTATCACCGGCAGAAATCCGCGGAGGCAGCCCTCGACCAGGCCGGCGCGCTGTACCGCCAGGCCGTGATCACCGCGCTGCAGAACGTCGCCGACAGCCTGCGCAGCCTGCAGGCCGACGCCCGCGCGGTGCAGGCGGCGATCAAGGCCGAAGACAGCGCCCGCGCGACCCTCGACATCATTCAGAAGCAGCTGACCCTGGGCCAGATCAGCCAGGTCACCGTCCTCAACGCCCAGCAGGCCTACCTCAACACGGCCATCGCACGCGTCCAGGCGGAGGCGACCCGGCTTGCTGATACCGCCGCCTTGTTCATGGCGCTCGGCGGCGGCTGGCCTGCCGCCTGCACCACGCATGTGTGGCGCGACTGCATCATGAGCGAGGGCCGGGTCGATGTCCTGCGAACGGCCGACGCCGCACCGAAGTGATTGGCCGGCCTGCTTCGCACGCCGGCCGTTGTGTCAGCTCTGGGAACGCCGGGCCATGAAGTTGTCGTAGCCGACCTCGGCGACCTGGAACCAGGAATAGCCGGCGCCCGAATAGGCCGTCAGCGACTCCAGCGCCTTCTTGAAGTTGGGATTGCTGGCTGCGACCTCGGCATGCAGCTCCTTGGCGGCCTTGAACGAGGCTTCCATGACCGGCGCCGGGAAAGGATGCAGCTTGGCGCCGCCGGCGATCAGCTTGCGCAGCGCCAGCGGATTGGCGGAATCGTATTTCGCCATCATCCAGTTGTTGGCGAAGTGGCCGGCCTGCTCCAGGAGCTTCTGATAATGCTTGGGCAGAGCATTCCACTTCTCGAGGTTGATCATCGCGAGCAGCATCGGCCCGCCCTCCCACCAGCCGGGGAAGTAGTAATGCGGCGCGACCTTGAACAGGCCGAGCTTCTCGTCGTCATAGGGACCGACCCATTCAGCGGCATCGATCGTGCCCTTCTCCAGCGCCGGATAGATGTCGCCGCCGGCGAGCTGCTGCGGCACGCAGCCGAGCTTCTGCATGACCCGGCCGGCAAAGCCGCCGATGCGGAATTTCAGGCCGTTGAGATCGTCGACCGAGTTGATTTCCTTGCGGAACCAGCCGCCCATCTGGCAGCCGGTGTTGCCGGCAAGCAGCGAGGTGACGTTGTAGCTCTTGTAGAACTCGTTGAGGATCTCCTTGCCCCCGCCCATCAGGTACCAGGCCTGGTTGATGCGCATGTTCGGGCCGAACGGCACCGAGGAGCCGAAGGTGAAGGTCGGGTCCTTGCCGAAGTAGTAGTACGACGCCGTGTGCCCCATCTCGACCGTGCCGTTCTGCACGGCGTCGAGCACCTGCAGGCCGGGCACGATTTCGCCGGCGGCGAAAGTCTGGATCTGGAATTTGTTGTCGGTGGCCTCGCTGACCATCTTGGCCATCATCTCGGCGCCACCATGCAGGGTGTCGAGCGATTTCGGCCAGCTCGTGGTCATGCGCCATTTGATCTCGGGCAATGATTGCGCGATCGCGGGCGATGCGATTGCGGCGGCGCCGGCCGCGCCGAGCCCCGTGACCTTGATGAAATCTCTCCGCTTCATAGTCTTTCCCTCCCTCATGATGATGATGTGCCTGGTGTTGGGCGGCCTTCTTACGAGGCCTTTGCAACCACTCTGGATCAAACCGCGACGGAGTGCCATTGCGAAACGTTGTCGCAACGCAGCGCAAAAAGCCCGGCCTCTTACGAGGCCGGGCTCAATTGTCCGCCGATCGAATGGTTGAGATCAGCCGCGGGTGCGCGAGCGGATCATGAAGCTGTCATAGGTGTATTCAGCGACCTGCCACCACAGATACTCATCCGAGCGGTAGGCCTGCATGGCGTCGATCGACTTCTTGAAGTCGGGGTTCTTCGCCGAGATCTCGCCCCACAGCTCGTTGGTGGCCTTGAGGCAGGCTTCCAGCACCTCGTTGGTGAACGGGCGCAGCTGCGTGCCGCCGGCGACCAGGCGCTTCAGCGCCGAGGGGTTCTGCATGTCGTAGCGCGCCGCCATCCAGGTGTTCGCCGCCATCGTCGCGTTGGTCAGAATGGCCTGGTAGTTCTTCGGCAGCGAATTCCACTTCTCCAGGTTGGTGTAGGCGTGGACGGTCGGACCACCCTCCCAGAAGCCCGGATAATAGTAGTACTTGGCCACCTTCTGGAAGCCGAGCTTCTCGTCGTCATAGGGGCCGACCCACTCGGCGGCGTCGATGGTGCCCTTCTCCAGCGCCGGGTAGATGTCGCCGCCCGCGAGCTGCTGCGGCACGACGCCGAGCTTCTGCAGCACCTGGCCGGCGATGCCGCCGATGCGGAATTTGAGGCCCGAGAGGTCGGCGACCGTCTTGATCTCCTTGCGGAACCAGCCGCCCATCTGGGTGCCGGTGTTGCCGCAGGGGAAGCCGATCACGCCGAACTTCTTGTAGAATTCGTTGGCGAGCTCATTGCCGCCGCCCTGATACAGCCAGGAGTTCTGCTGCCGGGCATTGAGGCCGAACGGCACCGAGGCGAAGATCGCAAACGTCGGGTCCTTGCCGACATAATAATAAGACACCGTGTGGCACATCTCGACGGTGCCGTTGGCGGTCGCGTCCAGCGCCTGCAGGCCGGGGACGATTTCGCCGGCCGCGAACACCTGGATCTGGAACTTGTTGTCGGTCATCTCGGCGACGTATTTCGCCAGCTCGGTCGCGCCGCCATAGATCGTATCGAGCGACTTCGGGAAGCTGGAGGTCAACCGCCACTTGATCTCGGGCGAGGACTGCGCAATCGCCGGCGAGGCAATGGCGCCCGTCGCCGCGGCGCCAGCGGCCGAAACCTTCAGAAAATCACGACGCTTCATATTAAGGCATCTCCTTGTTGGGGGCGTTTCCCGTGAAAACTATTTGTCCGCCGATGCGATTGGCCGCATCGAGTCGAGTACGATCCGGCCGGGGCTTTAGCACGGAACCGGGTCAGCGAAAACGCGACGTTGGAATGACAGGCCGTCCAATAGTCGCACGCAAATTGCTGCAGCGCGTCACGCCGCGGCGATGGCGCCCTTGATCTGATCCCGAACCGACGCAGCGATAGTCCGGTAGATCGCCGCATGCGGCCCGCTGGGGTCGCTCTCCACCACCGGGGTGCCGGCGTCGGAGGTCGAGCGGATATCCATGTGCAGCGGGATCTCGCCGAGGAAGGGCACGCCGAGCCGCTCGGCCTCGTGGCGGGCGCCGCCATGGCCGAAAATGTCCGAGCGCGTGCCGCATTGCGGGCACTGGAAGTAGCTCATGTTCTCGATGATCCCGAGCACGGGCACGTTGACCTTGCGGAACATCGCAAGACCCCGGCGGGCGTCGATCAGCGACAGATCCTGCGGCGTCGATACGATCACCGCACCCTTCAACGGCACGTTCTGCGCCAGGGTCAGCTGCGCATCGCCGGTGCCCGGCGGCATGTCGACCACCAGAACGTCGAGCGTGCCCCAGGCGACCTCGCGCAGCATCTGGTTGATCGCCGACATCACCATCGGGCCGCGCCAGATCATCGGGCTGTCCTCCTCGACCAGGAAGCCGATCGACATGATCGCAAGGCCGAAGCGCGACAGCGGGATCATCTTCTTGTCCGGCGTGAGCTGCGGCTTCTCGTGCAGGCCGGTCAGCTTGGGCACCGACGGTCCGTAGATGTCGGCATCGAGCAGCCCGACCTTGAGCCCAAGGTCGCGCAGACCGAGCGCAAGGTTGATCGCGGTGGTCGACTTGCCGACGCCGCCCTTGCCGGAGGCAACCGCGATCACCGCGCCGATGCCGGGAATCGCAGCCTGCCGCGACATCGGCGAGTCCGCCGGATGCTGATGCTGGTGGGGACGATGCGCCGAGACCGGCTGCACGCCGGAGCTCCGTGGCGGCGGCGGCGCGGCGCCCGGCTTGCGCTCGGCGGTCAGGGCGATCATGGCCATGGTCACGCCGGGAATGGCGCGCACGGCCGCCTCCGCCTGGGCGCGGGTGTCCTCCCAGCCGCGCGCCTCGCTGGCCTCGACATTGATGGAGAAGAACACCTTGCCGTCATTGGCCGTGATCGGCGACAGCACCCCGGCGTCGGTCAGCGCCACGCCGCGTGGCGAGCGGACCCGCTTGAGTGCCTCGAGAACCTGCTGCTGCGTCACGCTCACGGCGCGTCTCCTGAAGAAGTTCAGAACGCGCCACATCGTCGCGCCCTATCGTCTTGGCCGGACATGATCTTCCGTCGTTGCCGACAGCATCCGCCCGGCCTCCTGTTGGGCTGCTTCATAATGCCGGTCGGCTCAAAACGCCACCATGGTTCCGATGTCGGATGCGGTCTCCACCGGCGCATCCCCGGCCTGCTCCTTGGCTGCCTCGTAATTGAGCTCGATCATCACGCCGTTCGGATCGCGCACGAAGATCTGCCACAGCTCACCCCCCGGAACCTGGCGGGCTTCGAACGGCATGCCCTTGGCCGCGAGCCGCGCCTTCATGGCGGCGAAGCCACGGCTGACGAAGGCGACGTGATGGACGACGCCGGAATCAGGCTTTTGTGCCTCTGACGTCGGCGAGATATCGACCAGATGCACCACCGCCCGGCCCTCGCTGTACATCCAGGCGCCCGGAAACGCGAAGTTCGGCCGGGCGCCGTTTTCCAGCCCGAGCACGTCCTCATAGAAGCGGACCGTCTCGGCAAGGTTGCGGGTCCGGATGTTGAAATGATCGAGCACGCCGACGCTGACGCCCATGCGGGACACTCCCTGGCTGGTTCGTTGGTTATTCGGATTTCGTAGCCGGATGACGGCTTTGCAAGCCGTCATGATCAGGCCTGTTTAGCACACAGTCCCGCTTTCGCATCCGTCACGAAGCCGTTGCCCCCGCCTCGCAAGCCGTTATGGTGCGGCGTCCAGCACGCCGCCGCGAGCCGCGCGGGGTGCTGATGTGTTCCTTCCAAGAACAGCCCGGCCCTCTCAAGGCTGTCGGCAGAACCCAAGGTCAAGGTAGCTCATATGGCTAAAGTCGCTTTCATCGGTCTCGGCGTCATGGGTTTCCCCATGGCAGGACATCTCGTGAAGAAGGGTGGTCACGAGGTCACGGTCTATAACCGCACCGCGGCCAAGGCGAAGGAATGGGCCGACAAGTTCGGCGGCAAGACCGCCGCAACGCCGAAGCAGGCCGCCGAGGGCCAGGACTTCGTGATGTGCTGCGTCGGCAACGACAACGACCTGCGCTCGGTGACGATCGGCGCCGACGGCGCCTTCGCCGGCATGAGCAAGGGCGCGACCTTCGTCGACCACACCACCGCCTCGGCTGAAGTGGCACGTGAGCTGGACGCGGCAGCCACCAAGGCCGGCTTCAAATTCATCGACGCACCGGTGTCCGGCGGCCAGGCCGGCGCCGAGAACGGCGTTCTCACTGTGATGTGCGGCGGCACCGCGGAGGCCTATGCCGGCGCCGAGCCGGTCATCGCGGCCTATGCAAGGATGTGCAAGCTGCTCGGACCGGCCGGCAGCGGCCAACTGACCAAGATGGTCAACCAAATCTGCATCGCCGGCCTCGTTCAGGGCCTGTCCGAAGGCATCCATTTCGCGAAGAAGTCGGGCCTCGACGTCGCAGCCGTGATCGAGACCATCTCCAAGGGCGCTGCCCAGTCCTGGCAGATGGAGAACCGCTACAAGACCATGAACGACGGCAAATATGATTTTGGTTTTGCAGTGGAATGGATGCGCAAGGACCTGTCGATCTGCCTCAACGAAGCGCGCCGCAACGGCGCCCATCTGCCGGTGACCGCGCTGGTCGACCAGTTCTACTCCGAGGTCGAGAAGCTTGGCGGCAAGCGTTGGGATACGTCCAGTCTGCTGGCCCGGCTGGAGAAGTAACAAGACGAATATCGATCCGGCTCTGCCGCCGCCTTGCGTGCGCGGCAGAGCGCTCGCCTCGCTTGGCGGCGAGTCCCCTCTCTCTCGCTCCCCCCAGTGCACCGAGCCACGCGCGATGGCAGGTCGCATCGCCATTGTGCGCATCACGACTCGCTGTTACCGATTGCAATCGCTAGTCGTTCGCAACTGTTGCCGAAACGAGACAGCCCGTGGCGGAAAGAAGGAAATGTAATGTTATAACATTACATTCTTCCGATTTTCGGCTAACTCGTCTCCGTCATCATGAACGCATGGCTTGGGGACGCGGGACGCCGGCACAGCCGACCCGCGGTGGGGATTGGAATGAGCGCGCGGGACGTCTGGGGTTCGATATCGCTGGCGGGGCTGGTTGCGGCAGGCTGGGGCTGGGCGCCCGCGCCCATGGCACATGCGCAGCAGGCCGCCAATTCGTCGGGAAAGCCGGCGGCGGAAACCGTTCTGCCCGGCGTCACGGTCGATGCACCACGCCCGCGACCGGTCGACGGCCGCGCCCCCTCCGCGCGACCGACCGCCGCGCAGACCGCGAGTTCTGCGCCGCGACGTCCGCCGGCGTCCTCCCCGGCAGCAGCCTTGTCGTCCGCCACCACCGGCCCCACGGCCACCACCCCGCTCAATGGCAATGCGACGCCGGCCAGCGGCAGCCGGCTCGGACTGACGGCGCGGGAGATCCCGGCAACAGTTGAAGTGATCGGCGCCGAGACGCTGCGCGAGCAGGGCTATCACACGACTGTCGATGCGGTGAAGGGTGCCACCGGCGTCAGCGCGGGCGATGCGCCGAACGATGTCGGCTTCGCGATGCGCGGCTTCCAGGGCAACCAGATCAATGTGCTCTACAACGGCATCAACATCGGGCCGACCGGATTCACCGCGCTGACGATGGAGACCTTCAACCTCGATCGCGTCGAGTTTCTGAAAGGCCCCTCCTCGCTGAGCTCAGGCCAGGGCGCGGTCGGCGGCACCATCAACTTCGTGACCAAGGCGCCGCACACCGGCCCGGTCGAGAGCGAGGCCTTCATCGGCTTCGACCAGCGCGGCACGTTCCGCAGCGGCTTCGGCTCGGGCGGCAGCACGACCGTCCGGGGGCTCGACTACCGCTTCGACATCAGCCGCACCAGGGAAGTCGGCTTCATCGACGACACCGAGTTCAAGAACGTCCACGTCTCGGGCCAATTGAACTATCGCCTGTCCGACAGCTTCAGGACCTTCGTCGCGGCCGAGTTCAAGGACTACAAGGCCAAGCCCTATGAAGGCACACCGCTGGTGCCGGTGGCCTTCAGTGGCGCGAATGCGACCAGCGGCATCGTTTCGGGCACCAAGGTCTCCGACTACAACGGCACCAATCTCGGCGCCGTCACGATCGATGGCCGCACGCTGTCGACCAACTACAATGTGATCGACGGCCACAAAACCATCAAGGAGTCATGGGTGCGCAGCGGCTTCGAATGGGACCTCAACAACGCCGTCACGCTGCGGAGCCAGATCTACAACTACAATGCCAGCCGCGACTGGTACAACAACGAGGTGTCGGCGTTCAACGCCGGGACCAACCTGGTCGACCGCGAGCGCTTCTTCGTCCACCACAACCACAACATCGTCGGCAACGTCACCGACGTCACCTGGAACGGCAGTATCTTCGGCCTGTCCAATCGCATGGTCGCGTCGGTCGAGAGCTCGCACACCGACTTCACGCGGCCCGGCGCGGCGAACTTTCCCGGCGAGTCGGTCCCGCTGGTCGGCTTCGACCGCGGTACCTATGGCCTGCTGACGACACAATTACAGACTGCCGCCATCGACAGCGTCGCGATCAATCTCGAGGACCGGCTGAAGCTGACGGACAGCTTCGCGCTAGTCGGCGGCCTGCGCTACAATCCGTTCACGCTCGACCGCAACTGGATCCGGAATGGCGCCGAGCGGCCGGGCTTCCCCTATTCCAAGAGCTGGCAGCCGGTCACCGGCCGCATCGGCTATACGTGGGAAGCGCTGCCGGGGACGACCTTCTACAGCCAATATGCGACCGCGAGCGACATCTCGGCCGACAGCATCTTCCTGCTCAGCCCGACGCAGAACCTTACGCTGTCGGACTCCCGCAGCTACGAGACCGGCGTCAAGCAGCTCGTGTGGAACGGCCGCGCAGAGTGGACCTTCTCGGCGTTCGACATCGAGCGCAACAATGTCTACAGCGCCCAGGCCGGCCAGCAGCTCAACCTCGCCGGCAAGGTGAAGTCCCAGGGCATCGAGCTGGCCGCCGCCGTGCGGCCGACGACGGAGACCAGGCTCTGGGGCAACGTCGCCTATGTGCGCGCACGCTACGCCGACTACGATCTTGCCAATGGCGGCTCGTTCTCCGGCAACACGCCGCCGAACATTCCGGCTGTCATCGTCAATGGCGGCGGCTCCTACCGCTTCCTCAATCCGGGCTGGTGGCCGGTCGAACTCGGTTTCTCCGTGCGCCATGTCGGCGACCGCTGGAGCACCGATGCCAACACGGTGAAGCTGCTCGCCTATACCACGGCCGACCTGTTCGCCTTCATCGACCTGCCGAAGGTGCCGCTGTTCGCCACCGCGACCAGCACGCGCCTCGCCTTCCGCGTCCGCAACGTCACCGACAAGCGCTATGCGGCCTGGAGCGATCCGTTCTATCCCGACCAGATCTTCCTCGGCGCGCCCCGCACCTACGAGGTCGAAGCCTCGTTCAAGTTCTAGGGCCGCATGATCCGGGCGCTGATCCTCACGCATCGCTGGCTCAGCATTCTGCTCGGTCCGCTGTTCATGCTGTGGTTCGCGACCGGCATCGTGATGCACTTCGTGCCGTTCCCGGCACAGACGGAGGGCGAGCGCTTCGCAGGACTGGCGCCGCTCGATCTCGCTGTGCCGCTGCACGCCCCGGCAGAGGCGCTCGCCAGCCTGGGCAGCCAACCTGCCCGCCGCATGCGGCTGATGCAGCGCGTCGATGGCGCGGTCTACGTCATTGCCACGCCGGGTCGCGAGGTGGCGATCCATGCCGACAGCCTTGCCGCGGCCGACGTCACCGATCCCGACCTCGCTTTGGCGATCGCCCGCGCCGCCGCACAGCGGCGCGGGCTCGACGCCGCGGGCGCCGCGATCGCGGCGCTCGGCGATTACGATCAATGGACGGTGCCGAACCGGTTCGATGCGCACCGCCCGCTGCATCGCATCGCGCTGAACGATGCCGACGGCACCGAGTTTTACGTCTCCTCGCGCACCGGAGAGGTCGTGCTCGACACGACACGCTTCGAACGCGGCTGGAACTATGTCGGCAGCGTCGTGCACTGGATCTACCCGACTGTGCTGCGCAGAGATTGGGCGGCCTGGAACGTCACGGTCTGGTGGCTCTCGCTCGCGGCGGCGATTGCCGCCGTCACCGGTGCCCTGCTCGGTCCGCTCCGGCTGCGGTTGCGCAAAGCACGCCTGTCGTCGCGCTACCGCAGCTGGCACCTGTGGCATCACTGGGCCGGCCTGATCTGCATGCAGTTCGTCCTGACCTGGATCGTCAGCGGCTGGCTGTCGATGGACCATGGTCGATTGTTCGCGACCGGCCAGCTCACGGCTTCGGAGGACGCCGTCCTCATCGGCGTCCCCGACTGGAGCGCCCTGACCACCATCCCTCCGACGGGCCTGTCTGGCGACGTCCGCGAGATCGAATGGTTTGCGTTCGGCGGCCGCCTGTATCAGCGCGCACGGCGGGCCCTCGGCCAGCAGCAGATCTCGGTGCGCGACCGCGCGACCTGGCGACCGGTCGGCCGCTTCCTGCAGCCCGCCGATATCAATGCCACGGCGGATCACCTGGGCGGCCATTGCGGGCGCGCGACCGAGGTCGAAGCGGGCGACGATTATCCTTTCGTCTCCGACGTCCCGGGAGCGCCGGTCTATCGCATCGTCTGCGGTGACGCCTGGTATCATGTCGACGCCGCCTCGGGCGCCCTGCTCGAGAAGCTCGACTCCTCCCGGCGCGCTTATCGCTGGCTTTATCAGGCGCTGCACACGCTGGACTTCCCCAGCCTGCTGGCCCACCCGACGCTGCGCACGCTTGTCATCGTCGGCCTCTGCGCCTGCGGCTTCGCCTTCAGCATCACCGGCGTCGTGATCGGCTGGCGGAGGCTGCGTTTTCTCGGCATCGCCGCGCGGCGGAAGCCGGCCTCTTAACGCGGCGTTAACGCAAATTTTTCGTTGTCTATAATCCGTCTTAAGGATTTAGAGCCAGTTATAGAAGATGCAGAAAGCAGCCCGTATGGCCACGGGCAGGATTCGTGTTGTTGATGAGTAGACCCGCTGAAAAGCCCGAAGTCGTCGAGCTTCCGGCCGATACGCCGGCGCTTGCACCGGCAAGCCAGCGTCGGGCCGCGCAGCAGCGGGTGCGCGAGGCGCGCGATCGATTGACATCGACATCGGGAACGCGGCCAGCCTTCGATCGCGAATTGCTGCGCCAATATGCGCAGACTCGCATCTCCGCATCCTACATCGTGATGCTGCTGGTCGTGGCGACCGGGCTGATGCTCAGCGTCTGGCTGCATGCGCTGGCGGCCGGCGCCTGGACCTGCGGCGTGCTCTGCATCCACGCCGCGATCGTGCGCAACTGCTCGAACTTCCTCGCCGACCAGCCGTCGATGGCGGCGACCCGGCGCTGGCGCACGCGCTTCGTGCTGCTCGACCTGCTCTACGGCGTGTGCTGGATGGCGATCCTGATCCATCCCGCGCTCGCGGAGGTGTCGGGCACGCTGATGATGTTCCTGATGCTGCTGGTGATCGCCGTCTCCAGCATGCTCGCCGCCAACCTGCCCGTCGCCGCCGTCGCCGTCACCGCGCCGGTGACGGTCGCGATCACGCTGAGCCTGGCGCTGTCGGGCACGTTCGACAATTACCTGCTCGCCGCGTTCGCGGTCGCGGCCGAAGGCTATTTCGTTCTGCTCGCCCATCAGCTGCATTCGACCACGCTCGCGACCCTCGAGGCGCGCGCCGAGAAGGATGCGCTGATCGGCGAGCTCGAACAGGCCAAGGCGATCTCCGACGAGGCGCGCTATCGCGCCGAAGCCGCCAACGTGGCGAAGTCGCGCTTTCTCGCCCAGATGAGCCATGAGCTGCGCACGCCGCTGAACGCCATTCTCGGCTTCTCCGAGGTGATGAAGAGCGAGATCTTCGGCGCGCATGCGGTGCCGGTGTACAAGGAGTATTCCGCCGACATCCACAATTCCGGCGTCCACCTGCTGAACCTGATCAACGAGATCCTCGACCTTTCGCGCATCGAGGCCGGCCGCTACGAGCTTAATGAGGAAGCCGTGGCACTGGTGCATGTGGTGGCCGACTGCCATCATCTGTTGAAGCTGCGGGCGTCCAGCCGTGGCCTGACCATCCATGAAGTGTTCGAGCAGAACATGCCGCGCTTGTGGGCCGACGAGCGGGCGATCCGCCAGGTCGTGCTCAACCTGCTCTCCAACGCCATCAAGTTCACGCCGCAAGGTGGCGAGATCTGGCTGAAGGCCGGATGGACCGCATCGGGCGGCCAGTATCTCAGCGTCAAGGACACCGGCTCCGGGATTCCCGAGAACGAGATCCCGATCGTGCTCGCCTCGTTCGGCCAGGGCTCGAACTCGATCAAATCGGCCGAACAGGGCGCGGGCCTCGGCCTCCCCATCGCCAAGAACCTCATCGAGATGCATGGCGGCACCTTCACGTTGAAGTCGAAGGTCCGCATCGGCACCGAGGTGATCGTCACGTTCCCGCCCGAGCGGGTAATGTCGGCGCTCGCCCCGTTGTCGGACGAGGCGCCGCCGCTGCAGCCCGAGACGGTCGCCGCACCTGCCCAGGAGAAACGCCGGCTGCTCCGCAAACCGATCATGAATGCCGGAACGGGACTGTGAGATGATTGCACTTGCAAAACAGTGCCAGAAGCTTTCACACTCGCATGATGAGCCAAGATACACCATGCATCGCTGTCTGCATGATCGATCCCAAGACCAAGCTCTGCTTCGGCTGCGGCCGCACCTTGCCGGAGATCGCCCGCTGGGGGCGCATGTCAGCCGACGAGCGTCTGGCCCTGATGGACGGGCTGGCCGCGCGGATGCACGACGCCGGCCTCGCCGCGATGGGACGCCGGCGCGACTGAGCGCGGCGGCATCGACGGGAGGCCTGGCATGAACAAGGTCGTGCTCGTCCTGGTCACCATGGTGACCACCGCAAGTGCCGTGATCGTCTACAAGGATCCCGAACAGGCTGCGCTGGCGAGCGACACCGTTTCGGAGATGCTGCGCAGCCGCGCCTTCCGCGCCAAGGCAAGCCCACCGACCAACGCGGTCGAGATCGAGCGCACCCGCGGCGGCGAGTTTGCGCTGCGCGCCAAGATCAACGGCGTCACCGCGCCGATGGTCGTCGACACCGGCGCGACATCGGTGGTGCTGACCTATGAGACCGCCAAGGCGGCAGGCCTGCCGCTCGAGCTGCTCAACTACGATGTCGATGTCGAGACCGCCGGCGGCCACACCAAGGCGGCGCGGCTGACGCTCGATCGGCTCGCGATCGGCCGGCTGGTGGAGCGCTCCGTGCCGGCGCTGGTGGTGCCGCACGGCCAGATGAAAACGAATCTGCTCGGCATGAGCTTCCTCGACCGGCTCGAACGCTGGGAGGTGCGCTCCGACCGGCTGATGCTGCACGGCTATCCAGAGCGCAGCTGAGGCCGCCGCGGCGGCGGTCCGTTCGCTTGCGCGGGCGGCAGGTCCCGGCCTAGATTCCAGCCATGGCCGATGCCCTGCCCCCACCATCGATCCGACTGGCCCTCAACGAGACTCCGCTCGGGCCATCGCCTGCGGCGATCGACGCCATCAAGGCCGATCTGTCCGGCCTTGCCCGCTACACCGGCCGGGAGCTCGACGATCTCACGGCGGCCATTGCCGCGCGTGAAAACATCGCGCCGGAGCAGATCGTGCTCGGCGAGAACCTCAACGTGCTCGGACTATATCTGTCCGCGCGCGGCGGACGCGGCGGCACATTCGTCTACTCCGAGCCGGGCTACACGGCGCTGGTCGATGCGGTGACACCGGCCGGCGGCCGCGTGGTCGGCGTGCCGCTGAATGCCGCGCTGGAGAACGACCTGCCGGCCATCGCGGCGGTGGTCGACGGCACCACGCGCGCGGTGTATCTCGTCAATCCGCACAACCCCTCGGGCACGGTCAGCGACACCGCCGCCTTCATCGCGGCGGTGCGCGACTTGTCGGCACGCACGCTCGTGATCGTCGACGAGGCCTATCTCGAATTCATGCCGGACTTTGCCGCCCGCAGCGTTGCGCCGCTGGTGCGCGAGGGCGGCAATGTCGCCGTGTTCCGGACATTCTCCAAGATCTTCGGACTCGCAAGTCTCGCGATCGGCTACACGCTGGCTCCGAAGCCGCTGGCCGCTGCGCTGAAGCAGATGGGCATCGGCGCGTTTTTCGGACTGAGCCGGCTGAGCCTGGTCGCCGCCACCGCGAGCCTCGGTGATCACGACTACGTCGCTTCGGTTCGTACCAAGGTCGCGGCCGAGCGCGAGGCCTGGCATGCGCTGCTGCGCGCTCGCGGGCGCCGCTTCAGCGCCTCACAGGCCAACTTCGTGTTCTTCGATTGCGGCCGGCCGCATGCCGAGGCTGCGGCGGCGCTCGCCGCCCGCGGCATCATCATCGGCCGTGCACAGCCACAATTTGACGCTTGGCTGCGCATCTCGATCGGACTGCCGGTCGAAAATGCGATTGCGCGCCAGGCCGTGGCAGAACTGCTGCCGGCCAGCGGATGAGTCAGGCGAACGCGGCCGCCGGCGCACGCTCCTCGACCATCGCCACCGCCTCGCGCAGCACCTCGATCCCGGCATCCGGCTTGACGCCGCGCTCGGCGAGATGACGGCGAAAGGCGCGCGCGCCCGGCACCGCGTGATAGGCGCCGACCAGATGCCGCGTGATCGCGTGCAGCCGCGAGCCCTCCCGGAGTTGGCGTTCAATATAGGGCTCGAGCGCCGCCAACGCGTCTTTCATGCTCCGATGCGGCGCGGCGTCGCCGAACAGCATGGGATCGACGTCGAGCAACTGCCACGGTTCCTGATAGGCGGCGCGCCCGAGCATCACGCCATCGACGTGAGCCAGATGCGCTTGCGCCGCCGCGATGCTGGTGATGCCGCCATTGATGATGACCGGCACGTTCGGCAGCCTCGCCTTCAGCCGATAGACCCGGTCGTAATCGAGCGGCGGGATGTCGCGGTTCTCCTTGGGCGACAGGCCGTTCAGCCAGGCCTTGCGCGCATGCACGATCAGCGCGTCGGCGCCCGCATCGACCACCGCATCCGCCAGCGTATCGAGCGCGAGCTCCGGATCCTGGTCATCGATCCCGATGCGGCATTTCACCGTGACGGGAATGCGCACCGCGCGCTTCATCGCCGCGACGCAGGCGGCGACGAGCTCAGGCTCCGCCATCAGGCAGGCGCCGAAGCGGCCATCCTTGACCCGGTCGGAAGGACAGCCGACATTGAGATTGATTTCGTCATAACCGAAGTCTTCGCCGATCCGCGCCGAGGTCGCGAGATCGGCCGGATCGGACCCGCCAAGCTGCAGCGCCACCGGATGCTCGCTCGCATCGAAGCCGAGCAGCCGCTTCCGATCGCCATGAATGACGGCGCCGGTGGTGACCATCTCGGTATAGAGCAGCGCCCGCCGCGACAGCAGGCGGTGAAACACCCGGCAGTGCCGGTCGGTCCAATCCATCATCGGCGCCACGGCGAAGCGCCAACGCGTTGATATCGTAGATTTATTCGTATTTTCAGTCATTTACAAGTCGTACCGGGAGCATCCGATATCCGCCTGTTGACGCCGATCTCCACCGATTTTCACCCATTTTGCGCCCCTCGGTACAACAATGTTGTACCGGAGAGATTGATGTTGTACCGGAATCCGGCACCCCTAGAGGCACCTAATGGGAACGATCACCGCTCGCAAGCGCAAAGACGGGACCACCGCCCATCTGGCCCAGGTCCTCATCAAGCGCGGCGGCGCCATTCTGCACCGGGAGGCTCGAACATTCGACCGGAGGCAGGCGGCCGCAGCCTGGCTGGAGAGACGGGAAAAGGAGCTGGCGGCACCAGGAGGGCTCGATCAGGAAAAAGGTCTCGACCCCGTCCTCTCCGACGTCATCGAGCGCTACGTTTCCGAGTCCAAGAAGGAGGTCGGGCGCACCAAGGCGCAGGTCCTGAACGCAATCAAAGGCTACGAGATTGCGCAGCGAAGGTGCTCAACGATCGATAGCACCGACCTCGTGGAATTCGCCAACCAGCTGGTAAGCAAAGTCCAACCCCAGACCGTCAGCAACTATCTCTCACACCTCGCGGCCATCTTCGCGATCGCACGCCCGGCTTGGGGATATCCGCTCGACCAGGCTGCCATGAAGGACGCCTTCGTCGTCGCCAAGAGGCTGGGGATCACGAGCAAGAGCCGGACACGGGAGCGGCGCCCGAGCTTGGCGGAACTCGATCTGCTGATGCAGCATTTCGGCGAACGGCAGCAAAGGCGGCCCTCGTCTGTGCCGATGCAGAAGGTCATTGCATTCGCAATCTTCTCAACGCGACGTCTCGAGGAAATCACGCGGCTGAGGCGAGCCGACCTCGATGAGGTCGGAAGCAAGATTCTGGTGCGTGACATGAAAAACCCTGGCGAGAAGCTCGGGAACGACGTCTGGTGCGATCTCCCCGCTGAGGCTCTCCACGTCGCACAATCCATGCCTTCGGATACCGATGAGATCTTTCCCTACACGACCGACGCAATCGGCATGGGATTCACGCGCGCATGCCAACTGCTCGGCATCGTGGATCTGCATTTCCACGATCTCCGCCACGACGGCGTTTCCAGGCTATTTGAAATGGGCCACAACGTTCCCCAAGTCGCAGCCGTCTCAGGCCATCGTTCCTGGTCGAGCCTGAAGCGATACACGCATCTCCGGCAGACGGGGAACAAGTATGAAGGCTGGAAGTGGCTGGAGGTCGTTACAGTGAAGACAGCTCCCGGATGAGCTTCGTTGACCGGTGTCCTATGAGAAGCCGTAGGTGCCCAGGGAGTGATCGACGATATCCTCTCATTCAATCGAGTGCGCATTTTTGAAAGCTGGCCGGCAGTGTACGCTCTACCTTGCGCGCGATCGTCGGAACTTCGACCGATCTTTCTGACGAAACTGTTTGCTAGTATCCGACTTTCCACCCGGAACATGGCCCAAGTCGGTGCTTGTTTGTATGCGACTTCGGCTCATGCACCGGGGAATAGACCATCTCGTTAGGCGGTTCGGGTCTCGGGTCCCTACATCGGGTAATCCACGACCTTGTCTTCTGACCAGCGAGCGAATGACGTCGGTAGTCGAGTTGTCACGCTTCGCCCGAAGGTCGTCCTTCCAATGAATGCGGGCGTGCAGGGGCGCAGGGCGCAGGCGTCTTGGTGCCAAACGCTCAACTCCGACGGCACACACCGTCCCCGGGGTCGAGATGGCTGAAAGCGGGTGTGAAAGCTGCCTCCCCCCCATCATGGCGCCATGGGCGGCGCTCTCTGACCTCCAGCCGTAGGGCGTCCTTCAGGTTGCGAGCAGAACCACGCGTTGTGCCATCCTGACATTGGCGTAGTCGATCATCTTGCCGTCGAGCGTCACCGCGCCATGGCCGTGCGCCTCGGCCTGCTCCATGGCCTCGACGATGCGGCGCGCCGTCGCGACCTCCTGCTCGGAGGGGAGGAAGGCGCGCTTCGTCACGGCGATCTGGTCGGGATGGATCACCTGCTTGCCGTCGAAGCCCATCGCGGCGGCCTTCACCGCGCTAGCCTCGGTCAACCTGGCGTCCTTGAAATCGCCGCACGGCCCATCGATCGCGCGCAGGCCGAAGGCGCGGGCGGCGACCAGCAGACGCATCATCGGATAGGCGAACAGATCCAGCGGCACGCTCTCGTAGCTGGCATCCGGGCCGCCGACGTGACGGTAGCTCGACGGCGAGGCGCCGATGGTCGAGGAGCGCGCGCCGATCGAGGCCGCGAGATCGCCGACCCCGAGATGCAGCGCGCCGACATCGGGGTGAGCCGCCGCCAGGGCCTCCACATTGACGAGCCCCCTCGCCGTCTCGATCAGCAATTCGATCGCGACCGGCCGCGCCCGCGCCGGTGCGGCTGCGCTCAGCGCCTGCGCCGTTGCGGCGACCGTGCCGACCTGCTCCGCCTTCGGTAGGATCACCGCATCGAGCCGCGGACACAAGGCGAGCGCGCGCAGCTCCTCTGCGACGGACGGACTATCAGCCGCGTTGACGCGAACGGAGACCAGTTTGTGGCCCCAGTCCAGCTCGGCGAGCGCCGTCACCGCCCCCGCAAGCGCCGCAGCCTTCTCCGCGGGCGGAACCGCATCCTCCAGATCGATGAACACGGCATCGGCCGGCGATCGCGCAGCCCCCGCGACCATGCGCGGCCGATGTCCGGGCACCGCCAGGTAGGTCCGTGTCGGTCGCGCGCTCACTGGGCGTCCTCCGGCCGCTGCAATTCGGCGAGGATGGCCGCGTTGTGCTCGCCGAGAGCCGGCACCGGCCCCATGCGCGGCGACATACCCGGAATGGTCAGCGGCGGCAGGAAGCTCATCAGAGGTCCACCGGGTGAGTCCACGCTCGTGATCCGTGATCGCGCGCGAAGCTGCTCATGGCTCAGGAAGCGCTCGACCGAATTCATCTCCGCATTGGCGATCGATGCACGGTCGAGCAGGGCCAGCGCCTCGGCACTGGTCAGCGCGGCGAAGCGGGCCTCGATATGCGCCTCGAGCGCCTCTCGATGCTGCATCCGCAACGGATTGGTGCTGAAGCGCGGATCGTCGGCGAACTCCGCATCGCCGAGCACGACGGCGCAGAAGGAGCGCCATTCGCGGTCGTTCTGGATGCCGAAAAACACCGTGCGGCCGTCGCCGACGCGGAACGGCCCGTAGGGCGCGATGGTCGCATGCTTGGCGCCGGTGCGAGGAAGCGGACGGCCGCTGCCATGGGCATAATACGCCGGGTAGCTCATCCATTCGGTGATCGAATCGAACAGCGAGACCTGGAAGGCGAGGCCTGTGCCCGTCCGCTCCCGGTGATAGAGCGCCATCAGCACGCCGTTCAGGATGTACATGCCGGTGGCGATATCGACGATCGAGAGTCCAACTTTCGCCGGCTCGGCCTCGGTGCCATTGACCGCCAGCACGCTGCCCTCGCATTGCACCAGCAGATCATAGGCCTTTTTGTTGCTGTAGGGCCCGCCAGGGCCATAGCCGGACACGTCGCAGGCGATCAGCCGCGGGAATCTCGCCACCAGGGCCGTCGCGTCGAGACCGAGCCGCTCGGCCGCGCCCGGCGCGAGGTTTTGGACGAACACGTCGGCCTGCGCCAGCAGCGCGTCGAGCACCTTGCGTCCTTCGGCGCTCTTGATGTCGATCGCCAGACTCTCCTTCGACCTGTTGGTCCAGACGAACTGGCTCGACATCCCGTTCATCACATGGTCGTAGTCCCGGCAGAAGTCTCCGACTCCGGGCCGCTCGATCTTGATGACACGGGCGCCCCAATCGGCGAGATGCCGGGAGGCGAGCGGCGCAGCAATCGCCTGCTCGACCGAGACGACCACGAGGCCGGACAAGGGAAGTCTGCTGCCGTCAGCCATGTCTCGTTCTCTCGCTGCCTTATGGAAGAGTACGACGAGGCCTCGATCGGCAGCAAGCCGATGCGCCGGCGCCGCCGGACCTTTCGGTGTCAGGACACTTCGTTGGAAATCTCGACGAGGTTGCGGTCGGGATCGCGGATGTAGACCGAGCGGATCGGTCCGCACGCGCCGGTGCGATCGACGATGCCCTCCTCGATGGCGATGCCGTTGGCCTGCAGGTGCCGGACGACATCCTCGAGCGGCGTCGCGGTGATCAGGCAGAAGTCGGCGGACCCGCTGGTCGGCCGCAGCGCCTTCGGCTCGAACTCCTTGCCGACCTGATGCAGGTTGATCTTCTGCCGCCCGAACTTCAGAGCCTTGCGGCCGCCGGCAAACGTGTCGACCGTCATGCCGCAGGCCGCGACATAGAAGCGACAGGTCGCCTCGATGTCGGCGACGGTCAGCACCAGATGATCAAGACGATCGATCCGCACCATCTCGTTTCTCCCTTCGTCGCGACGCACTCATCATCGTCTGCCTTGTTACGCATGCCGGCGGGCGGCCGGCATATGCAGCGCCTCCTGCTCGCGACGCAGCCGCACCGCCGGCAGGGTCTCGTCGATCGCGACATCCGACCAGGTGATGCAGGCGTCCTTCGCCACCGGACGGACCAGCCGCACCTGGTGCGCGAGGCCGAGCGGAAGATAGCCATGATCGAGCGAGGTCTCCGCCGGCGTCAGCTTGCCGAACACGGTATAGCCGCCCTCGCCATCGAGCACGTCGCCGGGCTTCAGGTCGCGCTTCGCGGTGGCGGCAACGTCGGCGTTGAAGCAGGTGGCGACGCCGGTCGGCTCGCCGCGCAGCGCGATCGAGGCCACGGAGATGCCGAGCTCGAGGCCGATCAGATGCCATTTCTTGTAGGCGCTCATGTAGCGGCCGCTCGGATCGGTGACGACGTTGTACTCCTCGAAGCAGTTGCGGATGTACTCGCTGTCACCCTCGAAGCACACCCAGACGCCCTTGCGGATGTCGTTGGCGATCGGACGCCCGTCCGTGGTGAGGCAGGACACCACCTCGACCTGGCCCTTGGCCTCGAGCACGCCGCCCTCCGCGCGCGGCCGCATCAAGGTCGGAATGTCGTCGACCGATCCCGGCGGAAAGGCCAGCCCCTCAGACGGTGCAGCGAGCCCGGTGGCATTGGCGATCGCCGCCGATTCGATCGCCGGCTTGGATCCATCCAGAAAGGCGTTGAACATTTTCGGATTCATGCCGCCGCGCGCGGCCTGCTCCGCGGTGAGGCCCCAATGATCCCACACCGTCTCCGGCGTCGATTCCCGATATTGCGGCAGCCATTTGTGGCCGCGTCCGGCCGCCACCACGGGGAAGCCGCAGGCACGCGCCCAGTCGACGAGATCGCAGGCCAGCGCCGGCTGGTCGCCATAGGCGAGGCTGTAGATGACGCCCGCCTGCCGCGCCTTGTGCGCCAGGATGGGTCCGCAGAACGCATCGGCCTCGACCGTGACGTTGATGATCGGCTTGCCGGCAGCAAAGGCCGCGAGACAATGCTCGACGGCGGCGACCGGGTTGCCGGTGCATTCCGCGACAACGTCGATCGCGCCGCACGCAATCAGCGCCTGCCAGTCGTCGGTGACGAACGTCGTGCCATGGCGCAGGGCATCATCCAGCGACGTGGCGGCATAGCGCTCCTCAGTCCAGCCGACGCGCTTGAGGTTCTCGATGGCGCGGGCCGGCGACAGATCGGCAATGCCGACCAGATGGATGCCGGGCGTGCGCAGCACCTGGTGCAGATACATCGCACCGAACTTGCCGGCGCCGATCAGCCCGACCTTGATCGGCCGACGGGCCACGGCGCGCCCCATGAGCTTGGCATAGAGGTTCATGGATGGATCTCCCTTGGGCTAGGTCGCGTTGCGATGCTGACGCAGCGACGATGGGACGAGGAAGGCGAAGTCGCATCCCTCCGGCGCCTGCGTCACGTTCTGTCGATACAATGCCTCGTAGCCCCGCTCAGGCTGAGGCGGCGGCACATGATCGCGGAGCCGGCGCGCAAGCTCGTCGTCGTCGACCAGAACGTCGAGGCGCTTGTCGCGCACCGACAAGCGGATCCGGTCGCCATTTCTGACGGCCGCGAGCGCGCCGCCGACCGCGGCCTCCGGCGACACGTGCAGCGCGATCGTGCCGAATGCCGTGCCCGACATGCGGGCGTCGGAGATGCGCAGCATGTCCTTCACGCCGCGTTGCGCCAGCTTCTTCGGGATCGGCAGATACCCCGCCTCCGGCATCGCCGCCGCGACGGGGCCGGCATTCTGCAGCACCAGGACGTCCTCGGGATGGACATCGAGGTCGGGATCATCGATGCGCCGGGCGAGATCCTCCAGGCTGCTGAACACGACGGCGCGGCCCTCCGTCTCGAACAAGGCCTCTGTCGCCGCCGCGCGCTTGAAGATCGCCCCGTCGGGGGCAAGGTTGCCATGCAGCGCGATCAACCCGCCCTGGCGCGACACCGGATCGGAGAGCGGACGCACCACGCTGCGGTCGACCCAATCGAGCGGCTCGTCGAGCCGCTGCGCCAGGCTGCGCCCCTCGACGTTGAGGGTGTCCAGGTTCAGCAGCGGACGCAGCTCGCGCAGCACCGCTCCCATGCCGCCAGCGGCGTGCAGATCCTCCATGTAGCCCTCGCCGACCGGCTTCAGATCGACCAGCACCGGCGTCTCGTCGGAGATCTCGTTCAGCCGCGACAGCGGGATGCGGATGCCGAGCCGTCCGGCGACGGCGGTCAGGTGAATCACGGCATTGGTCGAGCCGCCCAGCGCCATCAGAACGCGGAACGCGTTCTCGACCGATTCATGCGTGATGACCTGGCTCGGCGTGATCGGCGTGTTGATCAACGCGACCGCCGCCCTGCCCGTTTCCTCCGCCGCAACCAGACGGTCGGAATGAGTGGCCGGAATGGTCGCCGTTCCCGGCAGCGACATGCCGAGCGTTTCGGCGATGCAGGCCATCGTGCTCGCCGTTCCCATCACGGCGCAGGTGCCGCTGGTGACCGACAGCCGGCCTTCGATCGTGTCGATCTCGTCGCGCGAAATCTCGCCGCCGCGATACTTGCCCCAGAAGCGCCGGCAATCGGTGCATGCGCCCAGCCTCTCGCCGCGATGGCGCCCGGTCGACATCGGACCGGTCACGAGCTGGACCGCCGGGATGTTGGCCGAGGCCGCCCCCATCAACTGCGCCGGCACCGTCTTGTCGCAGCCGCCGATCAGCACGACCGCATCCATCGGCTGCGCCCGGATCATCTCTTCCGTATCCATGGCCATGAGGTTGCGGAACATCATGCTGGTCGGGTTCAGGAACACTTCACCGAGCGAGATCGTCGGAAAGGTTCGCGGCAGCGCACCAGCCGCCAGCACGCCGCGGGAGACGGCCTCGACCAGCTCCGGCATCGCGCGGTGGCAATTGTTGAAGCCGGACGGCGTCACCGCAATGCCGACGATGGGCTTGCCCAGCATCTCGGTGGACAGACCCATCGAGCGCGCGAACGAGCGGCGAAGATAGCGTGCGAAATCCTGATCGCCATAGTTCGTCAGGCCGCGGGCGATGCCATGGCTCCTGCTCATCCTAATTGTCCTTGCGCGCGTCTGTGGAGAGGTCTCTGCGGAACCGGACGCCGAGGAGATCCTCGAACACCCGGATCATGCCGCCCTTGTCGTGGTCGCCATGGCCGCGCAGCAGCGCCTGCTGATACGTGGCGGTGGCCGCGGCCAGCACGGGCATCGGAATGCCCCGTGCTGCCGACAGCTCGGCTGCGCTCACCAGATCCTTGTAGGCGTGCTTCATCGGATAGCCGTCACTGAACCGATTCTGCAGGATGCGCGGGACGAAGAATTCGGAGGCGTAGCTGCGGCCGGTGCCGCCGTTCACGACGGCGCCGACCTTCTCGGGATCGAGCCCCATCCTCGCCGCCATGGGCAGCACCTCGGCGAGAGCCGCAGCGTTGATGTCGAACAGCAGCTGATTGATCAGCTTGGTCAGCTGGCCCGCGCCGGCGGCGCCCATGTAGAGGATGTCGCGGCCCATGCGCTGGAGCCATGGCCGGGCAGCCTCGAACGCGGCGGCATCGCCGCCGCACATGATGGTCAGCGTCCCGTCCTCCGCCCGGGCCTGCATGCCCGACACCGGCGCATCGACGAACGACAGCTGCATGTCGCGGAGCGTCCTGCCGATCTCCACCGTCGCGCCGTAGCTGATGGTGCTGGTATCGATGACCAGCGCTCCCGGCTGAAGCCGCTTCGCGACCCCATCGACGCCGAACAGGACCTCGTTCACTGCTGAAGTCCCGGGGAGGCTCAGGACCAGCACCTCCGCGCCCGCGAGATCGGCAACGCGGGTCGTTGCCTGTACGCCCCGATCGGCGAACTCGGCGAAATGTTCGGCGCGCCGGCTGCAGACGATGTAGTTGCCGGGCGGCCTCGTGAGATTATGGGCCATCGGCCTGCCCATCTGTCCGAGCCCGACAAATCCGATCGTCACGTTCCTCTCCCTCTCGATTTGCGAGCGACCATCGGGCAAGCCAATCGCGAGGGCCATCGTTCATTGGCGACGGCCGACCTCGCAGCTCACGATGGCCGCGCCGCGCGCCCCCTGCCATCGCAAGCCGCGATGGCGCCCGTGCCGAGTCGATGGTTTTCGCGCTGTCCTGCCAAATCTATTCTCGCGGCAACCCAGCAGGGCGGGCTTCGCGCGCTGGGAGCAATCAAGAAGCACATCGCCGCACGAGGGAGGCACATTTGGATCAGCATTCCGGCCCGCCGTCAGGCGGGAGCATCTGGCCTGTCGCGTTCCCGGCACGCCTCCGCCATGACGCTGCGACGCTCGCTCGCCGAGCGCCCCGTGCCGCCGCGCGGCTGTGTCCGCCCCCCGCCCCTTCGAACCGGCCCGCCTCGCATGCTTGAGACCGTCCCCGTGCGAACGAATACGCGCGCCCCGTTTCAACCGCCGACCATCGCGCGGCTCTTCAACGGCGCACTCGACCATATCGAGGAATGGCTGATCGCGACCCTCATTGCGGCGGCGACCGGCCTGATCTTCATCGCCGTGCTGCATCGCTATGGCGCGGGCGAGTCCATCGCGCTCGCGAGATGGGCAACGGCACACGGTCTGCCGCGGCTCGCCGCCGCTGCCCAAGCGGTGTTTACCTTTGCCTCGGAGCTCGACCTGTCCTGGGCCCAGGAGCTCTGCATCTACATGTTCGTCTGGATGGCGAAGTTCGGCGCCGCCTATGGCGTCCGCACCGGCATCCATGTCGGCGTCGACCTGCTCGTCAACCGCCTCCCCGAACATTCGCGCAAGCAGGTGATCCTGTTCGCTCTGCTATGCGGTGCGGTCTTCACCGGCATGATCGCGACCTTCGGCGCCTCGTTCGTCCGCGCCATGTTCCACACCGGCCAGCAGTCGAACGATCTCGAGGTGCCGATGTGGATCGTCTACCTCGCCATCCCGCTGGGATCGGGCCTGATGTGCTTCCGCTTCCTGCAGGTCGCCTGGTCCTACTTCTGGACGGGGACGCTGCCGCATCACGACGAGGCCCATGTCGAGGGGGTGCAGGCCAACGCTTCGCCGGCGCTGCATCCGCAGCCAGCGGGAGCGGCGACGAAGGCGGCCGCGCGCAAGCTCTCGCCGCTCGGCTTCATCCTGATCCTGGCGCCGATCCTGATCTTTGCGATCTGCATCGCGGGCAAGGCCGAGCTGTTCATCCTGCCGCAGGCGCTGCGGGCCGCAACCATCTTTGCGCTGCTGATCTCGCTCATGCTGACCGGCGTGCCCGTCTCCATCGCGCTCGGCCTGACCGTGATGACCTTCCTGTTCACGCTGACGGCGGTGCCGATCGAAGCGGTCTCCATGAAGCTCTTCACGGGCATCGAGAGCTTCGAGATCATGGCGATTCCGTTCTTCATCCTCGCCGGCAACTTCCTCACCCATGGCGGGGTCGCGCGCCGCATGATCGGTTTCGCCACCTCCCTGATAGGGCACTGGCATGGCGGTCTCGGCCTCGCGGGCATCGTCGCCTGCGCGATGTTCGCGCTGGTGTGCGGATCGAGCGTTGCGACCGTCGCGGCGATCGGCGCCATCGTGCTGCCCGAAATGGTCCGGCACGGCTACCCGATGCGCTTCGGTGCCGGCATCATCACGGTGGCGGGCTCGCTCGGCATCCTGATGCTGCCCTCGATCCCCAAGATCGTCTACGCCGTCGGGACCAACACCTCGATCGGCGCGCTGTTCGTCGCAGGTCTCCTGCCCGGCCTTCTGCTCACCGCCATGCTCTGCGTCGTGACCTGGTGGCTGGCTCGCAAGCGCGACTACCCGCGCCTGCCCAAGGCGAGCTGGGGCGAGACGCTGCGGACGTTCCGCGAGAGCATCTGGGGATTGATGCTGGTCGTCATCATCATCGGCGGCATCTACTCCGGCCTGTTCACCGCCACCGAAGCCGCCGCGATGGCCGCGGTCTACTCCTTCTTCATCTCGGTCTTCGTCTACAAGGCGATCGGCATGAAGGACGTGCCGCGGGTGCTGCTGCGCGCCGCCAACACCAGCGCGATGCTGCTCTACATCGTCACCAACGCGGTGCTGTTCTCGTTCGTGCTGTCGAACGAGAACCTGCCGTCGACGCTCGCCGACTGGATCGCCGCACAGAATCTCGGCTGGATCGGCTTCCTCGCGGTGGTCAACGTGCTCCTGCTGCTCGCCGGCAACTTCATGGAGCCGAACTCGATCATCCTGATCATGGCCCCGATCCTCGCGCCCGCCGCCAAGAAGCTCGGCATCGATCTCGTCCATTTCGGCATCGTCATCGACGTCAACATGGAGGTTGGGCTCTGCCACCCGCCGGTCGGCCTGAACCTCTACGTCGCCTCGATGATCGCAAGGATGCGCATCACCGACCTCGCGGTCGCTGTCCTGCCCTGGCTGATCACCATGCTCGGCTTCCTCGTCATCGTCACCTATTGGCCAGGCCTGACATTGTGGCTGCCGCGGATGTTAGGGATGCTCTGACATGCGCCTCCTCGCGCCCGGCTCGACCGGATCCCGCGTGCTGCTGAGCTCGCCCGCGCCCGACGATCGCTCCACTGTGACGTCGAATGTCTCTCCGCCAGCCGGCCTCCGGACGCCGTAAAGCTGCGGCGGCTGCCTCTCAGGCCCAAGAAAGGAAACGCCAATGAAACGAAGCCTTCTGTTGATCATGGCTGCGGCCTTCATCTCCAGCGCCGAGGCCGCCCTCGCCCAGGCGCCGATCGTGATCAAATTCAGCCATGTCGTCGCCCCCGATACGCCGAAGGGCAAGGGCGCGCTGAAGTTCAAGGAGCTGGCCGAGACGTATACGGGTGGCAGGGTCTCGGTCGAAGTCTATCCGAACTCCAGCCTGTACAAGGACAAGGAGGAGATCGAAGCCTTGCAACTGGGTTCGGTGCAGATGCTGGCGCCCGCGACGGCGAAGTTCGCCCCGCTCGGCGTCAAGGAGTTCGAGGCGCTCGACCTGCCCTGGCTGTTCAAGGACGAGGCCACCTATGCCGCCGCCATGAAGGGGCCGATCGGCAAATATCTGTTCAAGAAGCTCGAAGCGAAGGGGCTCACCGGGCTTGGCTATTGGGACAATGGATTTTATCTCGCGTCATCCAACCGGCCTCTGATCGAGCCGAGCGACTTTCAGGGCCTGAAGATCCGCATCTCCGGCTCGAAGGTCGCCGACCGCTATTATCGCGAGGTCGGCGCCGTTCCTCAGATCATGGCGTTCTCGGAGGTGTATCAGGCGCTGCAGACCGGGGTCGTCGACGGGTGCGAAAACACGGCCTCGAACTACCTCACGCAGAAGTTCCACGAGGTCCAGAAGCACATCACCACCTCCTATCACGAGCATCTCCAATATGCCGTGATCGTCAATTCGAAGTTCTGGGCCGGGCTTCCCGCCGACATCCGCGCTCAGCTGGAGAAGGCCATGGACGAAGCGACGGACTACACCAATTCGATCGCCAAGAAGGAGAACGACGACGCTCTCGCCGAGCTTAAGGCATCCGGCAAGAGCACGTTCCACGACCTCTCCGACGCGCAGCGGGCCAGATGGGCGCAGGCCATGCGCCCGACCTATCGATGGGCCGTCGGCCGGGTCGGCCAGGAGGTCATCGACCTGATCTTCACGGAGCTGAAATTGAACTCGAATTAGCCCCGATCGAGCGCTCTCCTCCGGCGTGGCATCGGCCGCGTTCAGGCGAGCGGGGCGAGCGTCTCGACCAGATAGCGGGCGACCAATGGAAGCGCGCGGTAGTCGCGATAGGCCACATAGAGGGTCCGGTTGGCCCAGGGCTCGTCGAGCGGCACCGCGCGAAGGCTGCGGCTGTCCAGGTAAGGCAGCACGGCGCCCTGCGGCAGGATGGCGATGCCGAGGCCTGCCTCCACCATGCGTCGGATTCCATCGAAGCCGAAGACATGGACGCGCAAGTTGATCTCGACGCCCGCCTCGCGTGCCGCTTCGAGGACCTTGGCCTGAAGCGAGCTGCCGACCTGCAAGCCGACGTGATCGTAGTTTTCCAGGTCACGAATGGTGACCGCCTTCGCATCCGCCAGCGCATGGCCGGACGGCACGATCACCATCAGCGTATCGCGGCGATAGATGCGCTGTTCCAGATCGGTCTGGCCGATATGGCCGGAAAATATGCCGATGTCGGCCGTCCCGTCCCTCACCGCTTCGATGATCCGCGCGCTGGTATCCTCGCGCAGCTCGATCCGGACGGCGGGACGCTGATCGACATAGACCTTCAGGTCTTCAGGAAGGAATTGCGTCACCGCCGAGGTATTGGCCCAGAGCCGGATGCGCCCGCGCTCACCGGTGGTGAACTCGCTGAGATCGGCCTGGAGCCGGTCGACGGCGGAATTGATGCCGCGGACATGCTCATAGAGCACCTGCCCTGCAGCCGTCGGCCGGATGCCATCCCGCAGCCGGTGAATCAGCGCTACGCCGATCTGGTCTTCGAGATCGGAGATCCGCTTGCTGATCGCGGAGGCAGCAATGCCGTTGACGCGAGAGGCCTGCGCGATGTTGCCGTGCTCGATCACCACGGCAAACAGACGCAGCGAAACGAAGTCCAGCGTGCGCATCTTGCTCCTTTCTTCGACGAAGCCCGCTGCAGCGGGATAGCAAGTCTCGGGGCCACCCTCAATCCGCCAGCGGAGCACAACAACCGCTGACGCCCATCGTCGCACACACGACGCCCACAGGCATCGCGTCTGGCGATGCGAGGCATATCGACCGGATGGTTCTGGCTCTGAATGGGCAAAACTATCCTGAAGCCGGGACCATCGGCCAGATGGTTTGAATGCCGTAACGCAAAACAAGCACAGCGGCAACGGGGAGGTTGACCTTGGACTCGACGATCGCCGCACGAGCAATATCGAAGATCGGCTGGCGTCATCTTCCGCTGCTGTTAGCCTGCTTTGTCATCGCCTTCCTCGACCGCGTCAATATCGGCTTTGCCGCCCTGACGATGAATGCCGACCTGACGTTCTCGGCATCCGTCTCCGGCCTGGGTGCAGTGCTGTTCTTTCTGACCTATGTCGCGTTGGAGGTGCCCTCGAACCTCGCGCTCGACAGATACGGCGCGCGGCGCAGCCCGGCCCGCTTGGGGGGCGAGGACGAGACCGCAACGGCTCCGACTGCGGCCGAATAGGAGCGTGCCATGTCGCTTGCCCAGATCCCCCCTGCAACACCTCTCTACGAGGTCTACGCGATCAAATATGCGGAGTTGAAGCAGCGCCCCGCCTCCGACATCTTCCTGGGAGCCGATCCGCACGACGCTCCCGTCGACATGGACTATTTCGTCTGGCTGATCCGGTCGCCGGAACGGTCTGTTCTCGTCGACATGGGATTTAACCGCAACGTTGCGGCCAAGCGCGGACGACGGTTCATCCGTTGCCCGGGCGACGGCCTCAGGGCGCTCTCCGTCGATCCAGCGGAGATCGAGGACGTGATCGTGACGCATCTCCATTACGATCATGTCGGCAACTATGCGCTGTTTCCGAAGGCCCGGTTTCACCTTCAGGATCGCGAGATGGCGTTCGCAACGGGACGCATGATGCGCCATCGCTGTCTGTGCATGGCCTACGAGCCAGAGGATGTCTGCGCGATCGTGAGAAACGTATTTGCCGGCAGGGTCGAGTTTCACGACGGCGACGAGGACATTGCGCCGGGGATCTCCGTCCACCTCGCGCCCGGTCATACAGCCGGCCTGCAATTCGTCCGCGTGGCGACGCACCGCGGTTGGATGGTACTTGCGTCCGACGCGTGCCACTACCGCCGCCATTTGGAACGAAACGAAGTGTTTCCTCTCGTCACCAGCGTGCCCGATCTGCTGGAAGGATATGGCAAGTTGCGCAGGCTCGCGACATCGTCCGAGCTCATCATTCCCGGACATGATCCCGCAGTGCTTAGCTCATTTCATCGTGCCCAATCAGATGATCCGCTAACGGTCAGGCTTGATTAGGCAGCTGAGGTTGTCGCCGACGTCATACGCTGCACAATGACGGAGCGGCGCGACCGGTCATTCTGTCAGATGATCGACGGCGTCGAAGATGACGCCGCCAGCCAACCGGCCGCACGCAGATTAGTTCTCGAGCGGCTTCACCGGCCGCTGCTCCGATGGATCACCGCGTCGAAAATCCCCCGACCGTCTCTCTCAGTGCGCGCGAGGACAACAAGAAGAATCCGGCCGCGACCACGATCAGCACGGATGCGCCGATCAAGGCTCCCATGATCCCGGAGGCCGCGGCCGCGCGGCAGGCCGCATCGATCGCCGCATCGGGTGACACCGCCTGGCCGCGATTGCACAGGGCGCTGAAGTCGCCGGCGGTGAAGCTCCGCCGCGCAAGAGCGTCGCTGACGATGCCCACGAACAGCGGGCCGAGGCCAGCGCCGAAGAGTCCCGTGAAAACACCGAATACGGCGACGGCGGTCGAGCGCATCCTGACGCCCGCGATCGCCTGTACGGTGGCATAGGACGGGGCGGAATAGAAGAAGGCGAGGATCCCGCCGAGCGTGATCAGCGCGACGGCCGGCTGCAGCGCCGTCTGGGCGAAGCCGGCCGCGAAGCAGGCGGCGCCTGCCGTGCATCCGATCGCCGGCAACCACATCGACCAGCGTCGATCGCGGCGCGCGAGCCAGTCCGTCAGATTGCCGCCGATCAGCATGCCCGTCCCGATCGAGACGAAGGCGATCAGGCCGTTGACCAAGCCGGCCTGACCAAGACTCATCTGGTGCACACGAAGCAGATAGACCATCTGGAATTGTCCGATGGCGTTGAGCGCACAGGTGCAGACGGTCCCCGCCACGACGAGCCGGCGGAAGGCGCTCAGCCGCAAGAGCTCGCGCAGCACGGCACCGAAGCTCGGCGCAGCATCGCGGACGATCGCCCCTTCGGCGAGGCCGCGCGGCGGCTCCCGCAGCAGCAGGATCATCAGGAGCGAGACCACGACCCCGGGCACGCTCATCACGAAGAACACCATGCGCCAGCCCCAGTGCTGGGCGACGATGCCCGCCAGCAGCGAGCCGAGAAAGAAGCCAAGAGGAATTCCGAGCAGGAAGATGGCCAACGCCGAGGCACGCCGCTCCGGCTTGTAGTGATCCGCCACGAGCGACGTTGCCGGCGGCATGTAGCCGCCCTCGCCGACCCCGACCAGGACACGGAGCAGGAACAGTTGAACGAACCCGGCCGCCAGACCGCACAGACCGGTGGCGACCGAGAACACCATGATGCAGACCGTGAGGATGCCGATGCGGCTGCGGCGCTCGGCCAGGTAGCCGATCGGAATGCCGGTCAGCGAATACATCACCGCAAAGGCCAGCCCCTGCAGCATGCCGATCTGCAGATCCGACACGCCGAGCTCGTGCCGGATCGGCTCGACCACCGCCGAGAGAATCGCACGGTCAGCGAAGCTCAGCGTGTTGGCCAACAGCAGGATCGTCAGCAGCCGCGCCCGGTACGATCGCCGTAACAATTGACTCTGCGCAGCGTCGGCCGCGCCCAATGATGCCGACAGGATCGTCATGGTCCCTCCCCTGATGAATCCGAAGCCGCTTGACCGCAGCCTTTCTGGATTGATGGCGCGAGGCCCCGCTGCGCGGCGCCTCGCATCGTCGTTCGACGAGCGCTGCTCGTGATGGGTCAACCTGATCGGCCGGCCGTTGCCGGCCGGCGCTGCGGCGCGCCTAGCGCTTCGACAGCGCCGGAATCACGGCTTCCGCGAACAGGCTCACGGAGTCCACGACCTCGTCGAAGCTGAGATCGCCGAAGGCGAAGTTGCCGCTGAGATAGTTGACGCCGCTGATCTCGACCTGGCGCTCGATCTCGGCGCGCACTGTCGTCGGCGATCCGATCACGACAAACCCGCTTTCGATCAGCGGATCGAGCGTTGGCGGCAGCTTCCAGCCGCGCGGCTCGCTGTCATAGCGGTGCCACAACGTCCAGAAGCTCTTGTGATGGACCTGCCAGGCGCGGTCGGCAATCTCCCGGGCCAGCGCATCGGTCTTCGCCACCACGATGTAGCGATTGACGCCGAACAGATTGGCCGACGCCCGTCCGTCGAGCACGGAGGCCTGCTCCGAGCGATAGCGCAGCACGACCTCACGCACACGCTCGACCGGGCCGGCACAGACCATGTTGAAGAAGTTGCGCGCCGGCCAGGCCGCGGAGTCGGGGCCACCCGCCGCATACCAGATCGGCGGCGGCGACTGCACCGGACGGATCGAGAGATTCACGTCGGCGTAGGACCAGTGCTTGCCCTGATAGTCCAGCCGCCCGGTCGCCAGCCCCTGGCGAATGATCTCGAACGCCTCCTGGTACCTTTCGAGCGCCTCGGACGGGTTCACGCCGAGATAGCCAAGCTCGAAGCCCGACGCGCCACGCCCGACGCCGAACTCGAAGCGGCCGCCGGACAGATTGTCCAGCATGCAGATCTCCTCGGTCAGACGCATCGGATTGTAGACCGGCAGCAGATACACCAGCGGACCGAAGCGCAAAGTCTTGGTGCGCTGCGACATCGCAGCGAGAAACACGCTCGGCGACGGCGTCGTGCTCAGCGGCGTGCCATGGTGCTCGCTCATCTGGTAATGCGAGAAGCCCAGGCTCTCGTATAGGGCCGCAAGCTTCAGCCGCTCCTCATATTGCAGCGCAGCCGACCGGCCGGACGAATCGTTCTGGTCGAATACTCCAAACTTCATTTGCCTTCCTTCGATGTCTCTCATCCCGGCGCGACACTACAGAACAGATAACAGTTGTCAACGCAACGATGTCCAAACAACGTTATGCGCTCGCGGCAGCGCCCTTGGCGGCCACAGTCGCGACGCTTTTCCCATTGCATCCAACGAGGTGAGCAGATTGCCGCAGTGCGGCACGCCATCGGAGGCCACGGCGAGGCGCGAACCGGCCTGCTGGCAGGCTGCGAGAACCGGCTTGACATCGATATCGTTGTGTTGACATCATTCTTGCAACGAGCGGCAGGGACGTCGTCCTGAGCCGTCCGGCGAGCCGAGCGAGGCAACGGCCAGCCCGGCTCAGCGCACCCGAGGAGACACGCCCGAACAACGGGCGTGGTGCCACAGACCAAGAGAGGAAACATGCCAGAGCCACTTTACCCATCCGTCGGATTTTGGGGTCTTTCGCGGCCCATGCGTTTCGAGGCCGACGTGCGCGACTGCGAGGTCATCGGCGAGATTCCGAAGGACCTGCGCGGATCCTATTTCCGGGTCGGGCCCGACCGCGCCTATCCGACGCTGGAGGGCGACGCGCTGATCAACGGCGACGGCGTGATTTCGGTGTTCCGGATCGAGGATGGCGGAGTGGACTTCCGCTGCCGCTATGTCGAGACCGAGCGCCTGCGCCACGAGCGCAAGGCGCGCCGCCGCCTCTACGGCATCTATCGCAACGAATTCACCGATGACCCGTCGACGGCGGGCACCGATCGCGACAACACCGCAAACACGCACGCGTTCTCGCATCACGGCAAGCTGTTCGCCCTGCGCGAGGACAGCTACCCGACCGAGATCGATCCGAAGACGCTGGAGACGCTCGGCACCTGGACCTGCGGCAACCGCCTCAAGTCGAAGACCATGACCGCCCACCCCAAGATCGATCCGGACACCGGGGAATGGTGGGGCTATGGCATCTTCGCGCATAAGCGCTACGAGGGCGAGATGACGCTGCAGGTCATCGACCGCAACGGCAAGCTGATCCGGGAAGAGGAGTTCATGTCGCCCTTCCCCGGCATCGGCCACGATTTCGCGCTTACGACCGAGCACATCATCTTCCCGATCATGCCGCTGACGGTCGACCTGAGGCGGGTCCGGCAGGGTGGCGATTTCTACGCCTACGATCCCGACCTCACGCCGGTCTACGGCATCATGCCGCGCGGCGGCAGCGTCTCGCAGATCAAATGGTTCAAGGTCCCCGGCGCGTTCCTGGCGCATGTGATGAACGCCTATTCCGAAGGGCATCTCGTGCACATCGATGCGCCGCTCGCACGTGGCAACAGCTTCGCCATGTTCCGCGACGTGTCCGGCAACAAGACCGATCCGGCGCTCGGCATTCCGATGATTTCGCGGCTGACCTTCGATCTGAAGAGCGGCGAAGTCTCCATCAAGCAGTTTCCCGGCTCGATCGGCGAGATGCCGCGCTGCGATGAGCGCTTCGCGTCGAAGCGCTACCGCTATGGCTTCCACCGATCGCTCGAGGGCATCACGCGAATCGACTGGCAGACCGGCGAGCGCTCGATTTGCGCCACGCCGCACGCGCCCGGCGGAACGCAGGAGCCGGTGTTCGTGCCGCGCGCGCCGGACGCTCCGGAGGGCGAGGGCTATGTCGTCTGCCTCGCCAACGTCGCGTCGGAAAACCGCGCCGAGCTCATCGTGGCTGACGCGATGAAGATGGAACAGGGCCCGGTGGCGACCGTTCGTCTGCCGTTCAACCAGCCCGCGGCGTTCCACGGATGCTTCGTCTCCGACTGGCAACATTGATGCGCCGGCGTGCGGCACCACTGCCGCACGCCGCTGCAGCCTGCGAGCTGCAGCAGCGTTCTCGACACCGCTGAGACGCGCATCGGCGTCACACCGGTTCTTGACTGAGGGCAGGCTTCGAGCAGTCCCCCGACGAGGGCCCCTCTCCTCGCGGCGGGCCGCCCAGCGGGCGCGCGTCCAGCCCTGCGCGGGCGGTCGTCGTCCGGCTGGGGTGGAGCTCGCGCCACCGTTCAGGGCGGGCCGACCGATCCCGTGCGGTCCAAGCCCCTGAAATGCCGGGTTGATGGAAACCGTTCTGCGCGCGTAGTGTTCGCGAGCTTCACCTCGGACAGTGATTCCGGGCATCTGCCCGGACAAGGTGCAGCGATGAGCCACTGATCTCGGCCTCAACGTCCGAGAAGGGGCTGACGAGATTGCCTTGATACGTCCGACAGACGCAGATATTTGCCAGCAAGCCCATCGCAGATGACACAGACCAGCAGATCGGGACACGATCATCGTCCAGTCAGCGGCGCGCGCGGGACCGGCTCCGACGAGGTCGGACATCTCGATGATCTCGTCCTGGTCCGGATCATGCGCATGGCGGAAATGGTCGCGCGTCTGTCAGCCATCAACCTCGAAGCGCGCTACGGCATCCGGATGACCGACATGCGGATCCTGGCGCTGCTGCACGATGCCGACAGGATGTCGGTGGCCGAGATCAGCCGTCAGGCACGGGTGGACAAGGCCTGGATCAGCCGCCTCTCTCGCGAGCTCGAGGACAAGGGGCTGATCGAGCGCGTTCCCGACCCCGAGGACTCCCGCGCCATGCTGCTCTCGCTCACCCGCAAGGGCCGCGACATCCAGCGCAGGCTGCTGCCCGAAGCGACGAAGCGCGAGCAATTCCTGCTGCGGGGAATCGACCGTCGCAAGCTCGTCACCGTGCTCGCGAAGCTCGATCAGAATCTCGGGGCTCTACTGGGCGAGGCCGGACTCATGCTCGATCAGTCAGGGCAAGATTGATCCCATCGATCGGCCTGACTGAGATCAGGCTGGCCTTCATATCCGGCGGCACGAGCCCTCGACCCTCACGTCAAAGGGGTGGTCTGCCGTCTTGCTCCATTTGCTATGACCTCTCTCACGAGGTTTAAATGTCTTGACATCCATTATGTTGTTTTGACATCATTTACGATAGGAGCGACGTCATCACCGCCCGCGAGAGCAGAGGCCGCAGAAACCGTCAATGTCGCTCACGCTGAGGAACCGTTGATGTCCAATCTTCCGATCGCCTTGTGCGAGGCCCTGTCAGAACTCGGCACGGCAATCACGCCACAGCTGATCCAGCAGACATCGTTGCTGCTGGCTCCGACCGCGGCGCGTCCCGCCCCGTCGTTCTGCAGCGTGGAGCGCGATCTCGCTTATGGCCCGCACGAGCGACACCGGCTCGACGTGTTCGTCCCGGTCGCCGCCGGCCAGTCCCGTCCGATCCTGGTCTATGTCCATGGCGGCGGCTTCACGATGGGCAGCAAGGGCGGTCCTGACGATCCGTTCTTCAACAATTTCGGCGCCTGGGCGGCGCGCGCAGGCTTCGTCGGCGCCACCCTCAATTATCGCCTCGCGCCTTCGCATCAATGGCCGGCCGGGCCGGAGGATCTCGATGCCGCCGTCACCTGGCTGCGCGACCATGCGGCGCAGTTCGGCGGCGATGCTGACAAGATCGTCCTGGTCGGGCAGTCGGCCGGCGCCGTTCACGTGGCCGGCTATCTCACGCTCGCCAAGCATGACGGCCGCGCCCCCCTGGCGGCCGCGATTCTGCTGTCGGGCATCTTTGATCTCGAGCGGCACCAGGGCGGCCTGCCCTCCGAGGTCCTCTATTACGGCGATGACCCAGCGCGCCGGGCCGAGCAGTCGACGCTGGCCGGGCTGTTCCAGCAGCGCGTGCCGTGCCTGTTCACCGTCTCCGAATTGGACCCGCCGACGTTCCAGCGCCAGGCCGCCCATCTGGTCGAGCATTGCATCGCCGTGCACGACCGGCTCCCCCGCCTGATCTATCTGAGCGGGCACAATCACCTGACACCCGGCTACAGCCTGGGCGGCGCCGACAGCGCCTTCAGCGAGCTGTTGGAGAGGTTCGTCCGTCAGATGACCTAGATCATGATGCGCTTCTACAGAAACGCATCATGATCTTACCTCTTTGTTTGAGCATGATCTTTTCGGAAAACCGGTTTCCACTTTTCCGGATCATGCTCTAGGTCAGACGTGCTGGACACCGCCGCGCGGGACGCGCCGGCGCCACCATCGGGCCTCGCCGTGACCGGCGAGGCCTTTGCGTGTGATGGGCATGGCTCCCCACGCAGATCCAGGGCCTGATGGCTCTCCCCGCACCGGCCTTTTTCGTCCTGGAGCTGTCGTGGGCCGCGCCGCCCCATGGTGCGGACCCGGTCATTCGAAATGCTGGGTTGAAGGAAGTGGCCTCGGCCGCGTAGTGTGGCATCCAAGCGTCATCGTATGCAACGGATCAGCGCCCTGCTCCGGCGCCAGCTGCAAGCGATGTCGCCATCGGCCTTCCCCGGTCCGGGGCATGGCTATCGTCCCACCTTCGCCCGCGTTCGAGTTGACGCCGAAAAACACCACCAGCCTGCAGCGAATGAAGAAGACCACCAAGGCCCGCTCCGACCGTCGTCGGCCCGCGGACAAGACCGCCGCCCCTCAGGACCAGGTCCAGTACCTCGACGATCTCATCGTCGTGCGGATCGCGCGCATGTCGGAGGCGATCGCGCGCCTGACCGCCGTCAACATCGAGGATCGCTTCGGCATCCGGATGACCGACATGCGGATCCTGTCGCTGCTGCGCGATGCCGACCAGATGTCGGTCGGCGAGATCAGCCGGCTGGCTAGGGTCGACAAGGCCTGGATCAGCCGCCTGTCGCGCGAGCTGGAGGACAAGGGACTGGTCGCAAGGGTGCCGGATCCGCAGGATTCCCGGGCGATGCTCGTGTCGCTCACCCGCAAGGGCCGCGAGCTGCAGAGCAAGATGCTGCCGCAGTCGATCGCCTGCGATCGCTTCCTGTTGCAGGGCCTCGACCGCCAGAAGCTGGTAGCGCTGCTCACCAAGCTCGATCAGAACCTGCTGGTGCTGCTGGAAAACTCGGGCGCGGTCCCAGATCAGGACAGCTGATCCCGAGTGCGGTGGAGAGGTCGCTGCCTGCAGCGTTCAGACCAGCTCGACGTGGACCTTGATCGCCCCGCTTGCTTCGTCGATCCAGCCGCTTGTCCCCGCCTGCCGCAGCATGGTGTCGAACTTGACGTTCCAATCGGCACCGACGCCGGGCCCTGCGAGCCGCCGCAGCGCATCGGGATTGATCAGCGCATCGGTCTGCGACACCAGCGATCCGACGCCAGCGAGCGCCGAGACGAGCGCCGCCTGCGACAGGCTCCGCGGCGACGTGATCTTCAACGCGCGAAAATTGCCGGCATCGACCAGCCGGCAACGTCCGTCCGTGACCTCGATGATCATCCGAGCCTCCCGGTCAGAATAAGAGCCTTGATCCAAGCCGCACGCATTACCCTGGCTTCCGGCAACGTCAGTGTGACCGCGAGACCTTCGGCGCGATGTCCCGCCCGAGCCCGACATAGCGCCCGCCGAAATATCCGAGCGGCATCCCGTTCTCATGGCCGAACTCCGCGACCCGCCCGATCAGGATGGTGTGGTCGCCGGCGCTGATCGCTTCGTGCCTGGCACAATCGAGCCAGGCGATGGCGCCGTGAATGATCGGACTTCCGCGCTCCGACAGCTTCCACGCCACGCCCTCGAACTTGTTGTCGCCGGGCCGCGCGAAGCGCGCCGAGATGTCGACCTGATGCTGGCTCAGAATGCTGACGCCGAAGCTCGGCGCAGCGACGAAGTCGGCCGTGCTGCTGGATGCGTTGGCGACGCAGACGAGGACCAGCGGAGGATCCAGCGAGACGGACGTGAAAGAGTTGGCCGTGAATCCGCGCAGGGTGCCGTCCGGCGCCACTGTTGATACGATGGTGACGCCCGTCATGAAGCGCCCCATCGCCTTGCGAAATTCCAACACGTTGACTTGGTCCGGACTCGTCATTCACTGTCTCTGTATGGCGGCTCGCCGGCTCGACGGCGGCATGTGCACGAGCGGCAGAATAGCTCGGAGCCTATTGTTGTCAACACATCAATTGGTGAGCACGCGCGCCGTTTCATTGCTCAGCCGAATAGCCGAATGGGACCATGAGGGCGGCCGGGAGGCGCGCCACGCAGGACCATCGCGCGCCTCACGCCAGAAGCGTGAGCTTCCGGCTCCTTTGGCTGTTATGGCAAACGGCGGCGGATTGCAGCAGCGGACGACGAGAGAGGCTACGCCTCTGCCGCCAGAAGATCCTTCTCGATGCCTTCGTAGGTCGACAGGACCTTGTCCATCGCGAGACGCATCGTCCGGACCTCGGGCGACATCTTCATGATCTTGTACTGCGCCTCGATCATCGTCTTGTCCTCGCCGAACGCCTGCTCGCTCAGCTCGAAGAAGAACTGCTTCTCGCCGGGAAAACGCGAATCCGGTCCGAAGGCGAAGTAGTAGCGCGCTTTGCCTTCCGTGACCGGCGTCACCGCCTGGCAGGTGTAGGACGAGAACAGCGGCTCGACATCCGGAGGATTTTCGCCGCAGCGCGCCAGCGTGCCTTGCGGGTAACGCGCGGCAAACTGGATGAAGATCCCGGGCGAGAGGAACTCGTACCAGGAATAGAAGTCGCCGGGTCCCTTGTCCTTCAGGACGCGCAGCCCGCCTGCCGGAACCGGCGGAACGTTCTCCATCCTGCGCGTCACGCGAACGCCGCGCGGCAGCTTGTCGACCTCGGTCTTACCGTAGATCCAGCCTCTCGTCGCGCGATCGCTTCCGCCTGCGAAGCTGTTCTTGTGAACCCAGCCGACATGCGACAGATCCAGCAGATTGTCGTGAATGAGCTTTGCCGGCGCGTCCATCTCCATGTGGCCGGGCTCGAGCGCCCAGTCAGGATGCGCATAGCCCTTGAAATCCGGGATCAGCGCTTCGTCGGCCTTGTCCGCCGGTCCCATCCAGACCCACACCGCGTTGTCCTTCTCGACCGCCGGATAGGCGCGCACGCGCACCGACGGCGGCACGATCTCCTGGCCGGGCACCTCGGCGCAACTGCCGTCGGGATTGAACAGGACACCGTGATAGAGGCAGCGCAGCTTCTGTCCCTCGCAACGCCCATGCGACAGCGGCGCGAGACGATGTGCACAACGATCGGCGAGCACGACGATCCTGCCCTCCTCGGTCCGATAGACGACGAGCGGCTCGCCGAGCATCACGCGAGCTTGAGGCGCCTGGGTAAAGTCCCGGTCCCAGCCGGCCATGTACCATGCGTGACGAACGTAGCCATTCAGCGAGTACCCTGTCGCCATGGACGATGAACTCCTTGTGTTGAGGATGGCAGTGTCGAACGGGATCAAGCCTCGTGGTGTCGCCGCGATCGCAGAACGAGGGACAGGTCTGACCAGCGGCAGAGCTGCAGGGGATGCCTATCGCATCCCACATCGGGACGAGTGATCCGCCGGACAACCGACGGCCAGCCCCTTGGGCGTTGCATCCTCATGACATCCTCCCATCGCCGGGCGCTGCTTGCTCGCAGCATCTTCAGGCAGTCTGGGATGTCGCATCGCGACACCCCGGAACCAAAACCTACAACGGGGACTATCGATGTCAACACACCTTTTTGCCCTCGACATTTTGATGTTCTGACATCTATCATTCGCTGCGGCGGCATGAGAGCCGACAGGTCCCCAGGACGCCGGCAAGCACCACGCGCAGCACGTCACCTCGGCACAACCGATGTGATCGTCGGTATGGCCGCGAGCTACACGATCCTGGCCAGCAGCAGCGCTGTTGCAGCGGCCAGCAGCGCCGGGATGGCGGCGACGAGAAACAACGTCTCGACCTCGACATGGCTCGCCAGCATGGCGCCGCCGATCAGCGGGCCGACGATCGAGCCGATCCGGCCGATGCCGAGCGCCCAGCCCATGCCGGTGGCCCGGATGGCGGTCGGATAATAGGTCGCCGCCAGGGCGTTCGAGGCGATCTGTCCGCCGACGATGCAGAATCCCGCGGCGAAGATCGCGATGGTCACCAGCGCGATCGCGTGACTGCTGAGGCCGATGGCGCCGACGGCGGTGGCCGCACAGAGATAGGTGACGGCGAGCGCACGAAACGAGAACCGGTCGATGACGCGGCCGAGCGCGAAGGTGCCGGCCACGCCGCCGACCTGCAGCATGGCGCCGATGATCGCGGCGGCCGACACCGAGACGCCGAGATCGTTGAGCACCGTCGGCAGCCAGTTGGACAGCAGATAGAGATCGAGCAGGCTCATGAAGAACACCACCCAGAGCAGCAGCGTGATGCCGCCGCGGCGCTCTGCGAACAGATGCGCGACCGGCAGGCCGGTGAGGCGAGGCTCCGGCACTACGAAGCGCGCGTCCTCTGCAATGCGCAGCTCCGGATCGACCCGCCGCAGCAGCACGGCGACGTCGCAGTCGCGACCGCGCAGCAGCGCGAGATAGCGGATCGATTCCGGCAGCGCGGCAGCGAGCACCGGCGCCAAGGCCAGCGGCACCAGGCCGCCGACCAGGAACACCGAGCGCCAGCCGAACGCAGGGATCAGCGCGGCAGCGAGCAGCCCGCCGAGCGCCGCACCGATCGAGAAGCCCGCGAACATCGCCATCACCATGGTGGCGCGGCGCCGATGCGGCGCCAGTTCGGCGGTCAGCGCCACCGCGTTCGGCATCGCGCCGCCCAATCCGAGGCCGGTGAGGAAACGCAGCACGATCAGCACGGTCGCGTCCTGCGCCAGCATCGTCGCCAGCGTGCCAACGCCGAAGGCGGTGGTCGCGATCACGATGATGCGCTTGCGGCCGATCCTGTCGGCCAAGGTCCCGAATATGATCGCTCCGAGCATCAGACCGAACAGGCCGGCGCTGAACACCGGCCCGAGCGCGCCACGCGCGAGCTTCCACTCCTGCGCCAAGGCCGGCGCGACATAGCCGATGGCCTGGGTGTCGAAGCCGTCGACGAACAGCACTGCCGCGCAGATCAGCAGGACCCGGATCTGGAAGGAGCCGATCGGAAGCCGGTCGATCAGCTCAGGGAGGTCGACCTCGGCCGTCGACGGCCCGTCCGTGTGGACGATCTGCATCCGCGTGTCCTTCCCCGAGGCCGTTGGCCGCTTTATATTGCTTCTTATAAATCTCTTATTATGAGATTTTTGCGAGTTCAAGTGGCGCTTTCCGGGCCTCGGACCCGGGTTCTGCGCCCGTCACGACGGAGCGGATGGATTGGAGCGGCCGGTGAAGAAGGCGAAGAGCCAGGATCGGCTGCTCGCGGTGCTGGACCTGTTCAGCGAGCAGCGGCCGCATTGGACGCCGGACGAGCTGATGCGCGAGCTCGGCTACACCCGGCCGACGCTCTACCGCTATCTGAAGAGCCTGAAGCAGAGCGGGTTGCTGATGACCACCCGCGCCGGCCAGCTGACGCTGGGTCCGCGCGTCGTCGAGATGGACTATCTCAGCCGGCACGCCGATCCGCTGGTGGCGGCAGCGGCCCCGGAGCTCGCGCAACTGACGGCCGCTCATCCCTGCACGGCGCTGCTCGTGCGCTGGTACGGCGACAAGATGCTGTGCGTCGCCTCGCAATCCTCGGCACCGCATCCGGTCAGCAGCTATCCGCGCGGGCGCCCGATGCCGATGGGCCGCGGCGCGATCGCCCGCTCCATCATGGCGTTCCTGCCGAAGCCGCAATTGCAGCCGCTGATCGCACGCTATGCCGCCGACCTGCGCGCGGTCGGCGTCGGCGCCACGGCGGACGAGATCATCGCGACGCTGCGGCAGATCCGGCGCGCCGGGGTGGCGATCGCGTTCGGCGAGGTCACCCCCGGCGCCGTCGGCATCGCCGCGCCGATCCTCGATGACGGCCATCCGGTGGCGAGCCTCTGCGTCACCGTCGCCGGGCGGCAGACGACGGGTGAGCTGATCGACCGGATCGGCGGCGAGGTGCGCGAGGCCGCCCGTCGGATTGCCGCGACGGAACTCGCTAATCTCATAATGTGAGATTTATATTGACGACATTCATGCCAGACGGCAAGTGAGGAGCAACCGCTCCCGGGCGTCCCAGCCGGTGGACTGCGGAGCGACGGAGGCATGGCCGTGGAAACCAGCACGCAGGCACCGGTGGTGATCGTCGGCGGAGGGCCGGTCGGCTTCGGCCTCGCCATCGATCTCGCAACGCGCGGCATCCGATCCGTCGTGGTCGAGCGCCACGCGACGCCGCAGCCGATCCCCAAGGGGCAGAATCTCACCCAGCGCACGATGGAGCATTTCCATGTCTGGGGCGCCGAGGATGCGCTGCGCGCCGCCCGCACGATTCCGCGCGACTACGGCATCGGTGGCATCACGACCTATGGCACCTTGCTCAGCGGCATCAGCCATGACTGGCTGCAGCGCGAGTTGGTGCGGCCGTTCTACGCCGCCGACAATGAGCGGCTGCCGCAATATGCCACCGAGGCGGTGCTGCGGCAGCGCGCCGCCGAGCTCGGCGCGATCGAGACGCTGATCGGCTGGACCTGCACCGCGGTGCGCCAGGACGCCTCCGGCGCCGAGACCGACATCGTCGATGCGGCGGGGCGCAAGCGCACGCTGCGCTCGGACTTCGTGGTCGGCTGCGATGGCAGCCGCTCGCTGGTGCGCGAGCAGGCCGGCCTCACCCAGACCCGATCCGATCACGACCGGCTGATGGTGCTGCTGGTGTTCCGCTCGACCGAGCTGCACCAGCTGCTCGAACGCTATCCGGGCAAGTCGTTCTTCAACGTGCTGCATCCGGCGCTCGACGGCTATTGGAAGTTCTTCGGACGCGTCGATCTCGGCAGCACCTGGTTCTTTCACGCGCCGGTGCCGGCCGATACCACGCGCGACAATTTCGATTTCGCGCGTTTCCTGCACGAGGCCGCCGGCGCCAAGTTCGACATTTCGTTCGACCATATCGGCTTCTGGGATCTCCGCTTCGCAGTGGCCGACAACTATCGCGCCGGCCGGCTGTTCATCGCCGGCGATGCCGCGCATAGCCATCCGCCCTATGGCGGCTACGGCGTCAACAGCGGCTTCGAGGATGCGGTCAACCTGTCCTGGAAGCTCGCGGCGACGCTGCAAGGTTGGGCAGGCCCGGGCCTGCTCGACAGCTACGGCGCCGAGCGGCAGCCGGTATTCGCCTCGACGGCGCGCGACTTCATCGAGCAGTCGATCCTCATCGACCGCGACTTCCTGCGCCGGCATGATCCGGCCCGCGATCGCGCCGATTTCGAGGCCGCCTGGGAGGAGCGCCGGTCCGGCGCCCGGGCCGAGGTGAACGCGTTCGAGCCGCATTACGAGGGCTCCCCCATCGTGTTCGGACCGCCGGGCTCAGCCTGCAGCGCGATCGGCGGACACGCATTTGCAGCGCGGGCCGGCCACCATCTCGCGCCGCAGCCCTTGTCCGCCGGTGGCTACGTGTTCGAGCGGCTCGGCCGCGGCTTCACGCTCATCGCGCTCGGCGCCGGCGAGGCCGCGGACGCCTTCGCGGCCGCAGCCAAGGAGCTCGGCGTGCCGCTCGAGATCATCAACGACACGGCGGCACAGGGGCGCGAGAAATACCAGGCGCGATTGATCCTGGTGCGGCCGGACCAGTTCGTCGCCTGGGCAGCGGATCGCCTGTCGGCCCCCGCCGAACCGGCCCGCGTGCTGCGACGCGCGATCGGGCACCTCGACAGCGGAGCAGCTCCACGGGCCGCAACGACGTAGCAGGCATTGCTGCCGCAACGCGCCCCTACCCCCGCAGCCGGACGCGATCGAGGCGCGCGCGGGCGGCGACGAAGTCGATGACGGCGCGCACGGCAGGCAGCTCGACCAGGTCGGGATGCGCCAGCAGCCAGAGCTCGGTGAGACTGCCGAGCTTCTGCGGGGCGACGCGCACCAGCTCCGGATGGCTCTCCGCAACGAAGCAGGCGAGCGGACAGATGCCGACACCGGCGCAGGCCGCCGCCAGCATGTCGCCTTGCGACGAGCAGCGCATCACCACCGTCCCCTGCCGGGTGACGGAATCGCTCCAGCGCGCCAGCTGCGCATGAGCCGCCGGATCAGCAAAGCCGATGACGCGATGCCCCTTCCACTCGCCGGCCCGCTCCGGCAGCCGCCGCTCCGCCGCGTAGCGCCGCGAAGCGTAGAAGCCGGCGCCGAGCCGGCCGATCCGGCGCCCGATCAGATTCTCCTCGCCGCTGTCGGTGGGACGCAGAACGATATCCGCCTCGCGCTTCCGCACGCTCGCCGGATAGGGATAGGTGACGATGTCGAGCTGCACGTGGTCATGCGCCAGCAGGAAATCCGGCAGATGCGGCATCAGCCAGTGCGAGGCGAGCGTCGCGCCGATCGACAGCCTGACGGTGCCGCGCGCCTTGCGCGCGTCGGCGGCGACCGCGATCTCCGCCTGCAGCGCCGCCGCCGCCATCGCCTCGGCATGCGGGCGGAAGCTGTGTCCCTGAGCGGTGAGGGCGAGCCCACCGGCCGTGCGCAGCAGCAATTTGGTGCCGAGCTGGGCCTCGAGCGCCGCGATGTCGCGGCTCACCGTCGGGTGACTGGTGCTCAGGCGACGGGCCGCCGCCATGAAGCTGCCGGTCTCCGCGACTGCCATGAACGTCTTGCACAGGTCCCAATCCATCATCATCCAACCGTTCAATTCTGGTCTTAGCTATGTTCAATATTGAACGTCCCGTCGGCCGATGTCCAAGCTTATGATCGCCGCAAAATCGAACGTCGTTCGAATGCACGTTCATGATCAATGGGGAGCGCCGTCGCCGGATGCTTCCGGGAGGACGCGATGGGGTTGCCGGCATTGCTGCGTGAGAGTCTCGAACTGCCGGTGGTCGGATCGCCGCTGTTCATCGTGTCCGGACCGGAGCTCGTCATCGCCCAGTGCAAGGCGGGCGTGGTCGGCTCATTCCCCGCGCTCAATGCCCGGCCGGCCGGCGTGCTCGACGAGTGGCTGGCCCGGATCAATGACGAGCTCGGCGAGCACAAATCGCGCCATCCGGGCCGCAAGGTCGCGCCCTATGCCGTGAACCAGATCTGTCACGCCTCCAACGGCCGGCTGATGCAGGACATGGAGACCTGCGTGAAGCATCGGGTGCCGATCATCATCACCTCGCTGAGGCCTCCTGCCGAGATCGTCGCGGCCGCGCATTCCTACGGCGGCCTCGTTTTCCACGACGTGATCAACGCCAAGCATGCGCACAAGGCGGCCGAGCAAGGTGTGGACGGATTGATCCTGGTCTGCGCCGGCGCCGGCGGCCACGCCGGCACGCTGTCGCCCTTCGCGCTCGTGCGCGAGGTCAAGCAATGGTTCGAGGGCGCGATCCTGCTGTCCGGCGCGATCAGCGACGGCTTCAGCATCGCAGCCGCGATCGCGCTCGGAGCCGACCTCGCCTATATGGGCACGCGCTTCATCGCGAGCGTGGAAGCGAATGCCAACGACGCGTACAAGCAAGCGCTGATCCGGCACGCGGCCCACGACGTCGTCTATACCAACCTGTTCACCGGGGTGCACGGCAACTATCTCGGCCCCTCGATCGCGGCGGCCGGGCTCGATCCCGACAATCTTCCGACCGCCGACAAATCCAAGATGAACTTCGCCTCCGGCGGCAACATGGGACCGAAGGCCTGGCGCGACATCTGGGGCTCGGGACAGGGCATCGGGCAGATCAGCGATGCGCCGCCGGTCGCCGAGCTGGTCGAGCGGCTGAAGCTCGAATTCGACCAGGCGCGGCATGATTTCCTGCTGCGCACCGGCGCCGCATGAGCCACCCTCGCGACATCCACCAGGGAGCGCGCAACATGAAGGGTCATCTCGCCCTGATCGGCGCCGCATGGCTGATGCTGACCGGGACGAACCTCGTCGTCGCTGCCGGGCCGGAGGAGATCCGGATCGGCCAGACCCTGCCCTATAGCGGCCCTGCGTCCGGCTTTGGTGCGATCGGCCGCGTGCAAGAAGCCTTCTTCGACAAGGTCAATGCCGAGGGCGGCATCAACGGTCACAAGGTGAAGTTCATCAGTCTCGATGATGCCTATTCGCCGCCAAAGACGGTCGAGCAGACGCGCAGACTGGTCGAGCAGGACGAGGTGCTAATGATGTTCGGCTCGCTCGGCACCGCGACCAACGGCGCCGTCCATCGCTACCTAAACCTCAAGAAGGTGCCGCAGCTGTTCGTGCTGTCAGGCGCCACCAAATGGGCCGACCCGAAGCGCTATCCGTGGACCATGCCGGGCTCGACATCCTACGATTCCGAAGGCGTGATCTACGCCAAATACGTGCTCGCGACGAAGCCCGACGCCAGGATCGCCATCCTGTCGCAGAATGATGATTTCGGGCGCGACTACGTCGCGGGATTCAAGCGCGCGCTGGGGGACCGGGCGGCGACAATGATCGTCGCCGAGCAGAGCTATGAGACCACCGCGCCGACGATCAGCTCGCAGCTGTCGACGTTGAAGGCGTCCGGCGCCAACGTGCTGTACGGCGTGGTGCTCGGCAAGTTCACCTCGCAGGCGATCAAGGGCGCCGCCGAGATCGGATGGAAGCCGGATCTGTTCTTCGTCCCGACCTCCGCCTCCTCGATCTCCTTTCTCGAACCGGCCGGCCTCGACAATGCCACGGGCCTGATCTCGTCGAGCAACCAGAAGGATCCGATGGATCCGCAATGGGCCGATGATCCCGGCGTGAAGGAGTATTTCGCGTTCATGAAGCAGCACATGCCGAATGCCGACGCGGGGAATGCGAACCATGCAACGGGCTATCACCATGCCACGCTGCTGATGACCGTGCTGCGGGCCTGCAAGGACGATTTCAGCCGCGAGAACGTGATGCGCCAAGCGGCGTCGCTGAACGACGTCAAGCTGCCGCTGTTGCTGCCGGGTATGTCGGCGACGACCGGCCCCGACGACTACCTGCCCTACCAGCAGCTGCAGCTGCGGCGCTTCAACGGCAAGAGCTGGGTCGCGTTCGGCGGCATCATGGACGATCGCTGAACGAAGACCCAGAAGAAAAGATCGAGGAGACGAGATGATCATCAGCGGCGAGCGCCGGATCACCCATGGCGAGATTCAGACCCGCATCCGAAAGGCGACGAGCGGTTTTCGTGCGCTCGGCCTTCCCGAGGGCACTCCGATCGCAACCATGCTACGCAACGATTTCGCGTTCTTCGAGGTCGCTGCGGCCTCTTCGGATCTCGGCTCGTCGATCGTGCCCCTCAATTGGCACCTGAAGGCCGAGGAGGTCCAATACATCCTGACCGACAGCGGCGCCAAGATCCTGGTCTGCCATGCCGACCTGCTGCCGCAGATCCGCGCCGGCGTGCCCGACGATGTCCTCGTCCTGGTGGTCGAAACCCCGCCGGAGATCGCCGCGGCCTTCGGCATCGCGCCGGAGCTTACGCGCGTTCCGGCCGGACTGCGCGACTGGGATCGTTGGCGCGACGGTCACGGCGAATCTCAGGAGCCGCCGCGGCACGGCGCACCGATGATCTACACCTCCGGGACCACCGGCATGCCGAAGGGCGTGCGGCGCACGCCGATGCTGCCGTCGCAGGCGGAGGCCGTCGCGCGTGTCGGCCGGATCACCTACGGGATCAGGCCGCAGGAGGATCAGGTCGTGCTCATCAACGGTCCGATGTATCACTCGGCGCCGCATTCCTATGGCACGCTGGCCTTCCGCAGCGGCTGCACCATCGTCATTCAATCGCGCTTCGATGCCGCGGAGCTGCTGGAGCTGATCGAGCGGCATCGCGTCACCCACATGCACATGGTGCCGACCATGTTCGTCCGCCTGCTCCGGCTGCCGGAGGAGATCAAGCGCCGCCACGATCTGTCGTCGTTGCGCTTCGTCGTGCATGGCGCCGCGCCCTGCGCGCCGGATGTCAAGCGTGCGATGATCGACTGGTGGGGGCCGGTCGTTCACGAATATTTCGGCGCCACCGAGACTGGCATTCCGGTGTGGCATTCGGCCGAGGAGGCGCTGCGGAAGCCTGGCACGGTCGGGCGCGTCATCGATGGCGGCATCGTCAAGGTGTTTCGTCCGGACGGCAGCGTCTGCGGCGCAAATGAGGTCGGTGAGATCTACATGCGCCAGACGGCGCTGCCCGACTTCGACTATCACGGCAAGGCCGAGGCGCGTGCGGAGGCCGGTCGCGAAGGCCTCGTCAGCGTCGGCGACGTCGGCTATCTCGACGAGGACGGCTATCTGTTCCTGTGCGACCGCAAGCGCGACATGGTGATCTCGGGCGGAGTCAACATCTACCCGGCGGAAATCGAGAAGGCGCTGATCACGATGGAGGGGGTGCGCGACTGCGCGGTCTTCGGCATCCCCGACGCCGAATATGGCGAGCGCCTGTGCGCCTGCGTCGAGCCGGAGGCCAATGTGACTCTCTCGGCCGAGGCGGTTCGCACCTATCTGCGCAGCCGACTCGCGAACTTCAAGGTGCCGAAGGAGGTCCATTTCCACGACGCGCTGCCGCGCGAGGCGACCGGAAAGATCTTCAAGCGCAAGCTGCGCGATCCGTTCTGGTCCGGCCACGTTCGCGCGGAGGCGTGACGGCGGAGGGCACTCGTCAGCGCGCCGTCTACCATAGCGGAAGCCGGCTACGCGATGCCGGGACGAGAAGCGGCGCCGCGCAGGCGATCAAACAGCCAGTCGGGCTCGCGCGGCGCAGCCTGTCCGCGCCAGGCAATATGCGAGTCCGGACGCACCATCAGCAGCGGCTCGCCGAAGCCGTAGCAGGCCTTGGTGCGATCGACATCGAGCAGCGTCAGGGGAACTTTCGACCGCGCGGCCGCTTCGACCAGCGGCGCCACATCGACCGCCGGGCCGAAGCGCAGCAGCGTATAGGCGGGGCCGAGCGCATCGAGCAGCGAGCGCCCATCGGACAACCACAGATGCGGGACGCGCGCACCGGGCACCGTGGAAGCTGTGAAGCTACCCATGCTGTAGGGCGGCGGCGCCTCGCCATCATGGGCAATGATCGGCGAGCGGTCATAGTAGTAGCCGAAGTTCAGGCCGGCACAGCAATATTGCTGGACGTTGAGATCGTAGGCGGCCTGGCCGAGCCTGCTGCGAGCGGCCTCACCGGCGGGCCCGTCGAGCTCGACCTCGGGCGGCACCGCGCGGCGCTGGCCCATCACGGCGAGGGCGTGGTTCATCGCGAAATGCGACACCTGCTCGGTGATCGGCTGCCGCTCGGCCTCATAAGCATCCAGCAGCGCGGGGCTGCCCCAGCCCTGCAGCACGCCGGCGAGGATCCAGCAGAGGTCGACGGCATCGGCAATTCCGGCATTCATGCCGTATCCGGCATAGGGGATCCAGAGATGCGCGGCGTCGCCGCAGATGAAGGCGCGGCGGTCACGGAAGCGGTCGGCCACCAGGCGGCGCCCGACCCAGTCCTCCTTGCTGATGATCTCATACTGGAAACGATCATCGACACCGAGAATGGTGCGCAGCGCCCAGTCGCGATCGACGCTGTCGAACGCGACCTCCTCCGCGGCGAGGTGATTGTGGATCAGCCATTTGTCGCGGCCGTCGATCGCGACCGTGGTGCCGCAGCGGCGCGGATTGAGCGACATCGTCATCCAGGCCGGCTTCTGGTGGATCAGATCCTTCAGCGCCGGCGCATGGATGTAGGTGGACTGGACCCGCTGCACCACGTCGGTGCCGGACAGACGCGCGCCGATCAAGCGACGCACCGTGGAGCGACCGCCATCGCAGCCGATCAGATAGTCGGCCGAGATCGCGATCGGCTGCTCGGTGTCGAGATCGCGGGCGCGGGCGATGACGCCATCGGCATGCTGCTCGAAATGTTGGACCTCGACACGGTTGATGATCCTGACACCGGACTGCGCCGCGGCAGCGGCGAACAGGATCGGCTCGAGATAGATCTGGTTGATGCGATGTGGCGGTTCGGGCGTCGGCCAATCCGTATCGGGGCCGACGGTCGCCGTGTAGCGCTCCGCACGGCAGGGGATCGGAATGCGCGTCAGCTCGCGCCCGACGACGGCCGTGCGATAGGCACAGTCGTTGGGAAACTCGGCCGGAAGTCCGCCGTCGCGCACCTCACGCACGATGCCGAGCCGGCGGAACACCTCCATGGAGCGGGCCGAGACGTGGTTGCATTTCACGTTCGGCGGCTCGCCGGCGCGGCGGGTCTCGGCGACGACCACATCGATGCCGCGGGAGGCGAGATCCATCGCGGCCGTCAGGCCGACCGGCCCCGCGCCGACGATCAGGACCTGGGTCTGAATGCTCTTCATGTCATATCCTACCACGTCTCGTGTGACTCAGGTTCGCTCGGGGCCCGCCAGGCGTGTCTCGGCCAATCGAAGACGGCGGATGCGCACCAAGCCGGCGTCAATGGTAGAACGGCAGCTTCCCAAGCTGCATACGAGGGTTCGATTCCCTTCGCTCCAGCATCCCTCCCGATCACCTCGGCAATTCGCGCAAGAACTCCAGCATCGCCGCATTCACCTGTTCCGGCCGCTCCTGCTGGGTCCAGTGGCCGCAGCCGGGCAGCATGATGGTGTTGCGCAGCAGCGGCACGGACTGCTTCATGTTGGCGATCTGCTCCGCGGCGCCTGGAAATTTTGTGACCACGTCCTGATCGCCGGCGATGTAGAGCGTGGGTACGGTGACCTTCACGCCGTCGAAGGCAGCCAGCTGCTCCCAATTGCGGTCGACGTTGCGATAGTAGTTGAGAGGGCCGCGGAAACCGCTGCGGGAGAACTCGCCGGCGTAGAAATCGAGATCGGCCTCGCTGAGCCATGACGGCGACGGGACAGTCCCCGTCGGCAACATGCCGCCCGATCGCTGCACCATGCCCGCGCTGAGCATCCTTTCGCTTGGCGTTCCGTTGGAGCGGGTGGCCGCCATGCCCTCGCCTGAACCGCCGAACAGCATGGCGCGCAATGTCAGGCGCGGATCCCGCTCGAACTCGGCTTCGGTGACGCCGGGCTGCTGAAAGTACAGTTGATAGAACTGCGCCTCCGCGGTCTGCGGCATCAGGCTGGTCGGGGGCGCCGGGCCGCGCGGCCGGTACGGCACGCTGAGAATGACCGCCGCATGAAAGCGATCGGGACGCAGTCGCGCCGCCTGCCAGGCAATGCTCGCGCCCCAATCGTGGCCGACGATGACGGCGTTCGGTGCCTCGAGCGCATCCAGCAGCCCGATGAGATCGCCGACGAGATGAAAGATCGTGTATTGATCGATCGCCTCGGGCCGATCGCTCTTGCCATAGCCCCGCATATCGGGAGCGACGGCGCGATAGCCGGCCTCTGCGAGCGCTGCAAGCTGATGACGCCAGGAGTGCCAGCTCTCGGGAAAGCCGTGGCAGAGCAGAACCAGCGGTCCCTGTCCCTGCTCGGCGACGTTGAGGCTGATGCCGTTGACCTTGATGATCCGCTGCGTCGGCTGGCTCATGTCACGGATCTCCTCGCTGAACGTTCGAACGCTCGTCGATCGTATATCCCGAAGTTCATCTGGTTACTCTCATGGCGCTCCGGCTGAAACAGACTACACTCCATTATTGATGTCAAGACAACAGTATGGTTCAACGCGCCGCTTCCCCAGCTTCGGCACCAGGCGAATGCCTCAAAATGACGGCCTGCTCATTTCGATGTCAACACGTCAAACTTGACTTTCAATTCGATGTGTTGACAATGTTTTTAACAATGGGCGCCTTGGGCATAGTTCAAGAGCCGCTCGGAGAGGCCAGGATCGGCTCGCAAAGACGGCATGCCGAACCTCGACAGATTCGTACCTGCAGGGAGGACATATGCCGGAACCACTTCATCAAGCCATGGGCTTTTACGGACTCGTCCGATCGTTTCGGTTCGAGGCCGATGTACGCGATTGCGAGGTCTACGGCCATTTGCCCAAGGAGCTGAGAGGATCTTATTTCCGGGTCGGCCCCGATCGCGCCTACCCGACGCTGGAGGGCGACACATCCATCAATGGCGATGGCATGATGTCGGTGTTCCGTTTCGAGGACGGCGGCGTGGATTACCGATGTCGCTACGTCGAAACCGAGCGGCTCCGCCATGAGCGGCAAGCGCGACGCCGTCTGTATGGTAAGTACCGGAACGAATATACCGATGACGAGCAGACGACGGGCACCGACCGAGACAACACCGCCAACACCCACGCGTTCTCACACCACGGACGGCTATTCGCCCTGCGTGAGGACAGCTTCCCAACCGAAATCGATCCAAAGACGCTGCAAACGCTCGGCACCTGGAATTGCGGCAATCGACTGAAGTCGAAAACAATGACGGCCCACCCCAAGGTCGATCCAGACACGGGCGAATGGTGGAGTTGCGGCGTATTCGCCCATAAGCGTTACGAGGGCGAAACCACCCTGCAGGTCATCGATCGCAACGGAAAACTGATCCTGGAGGAGGAGTTCATGTCTCCCTACCCAGGCATCAGCCACGATTTCGCAATTACCAAAGAGCACGTCATCTTCCCGATTATGCCGCTGACGGTCGATATGAGACGCGTCAAACAGGGCGGGGATTTCTACGCCTATGATCCCGACCTCGCGCCCGTCTACGGCATCATGCCGCGTGGTGGCAGCGTTTCGCAGATCCGCTGGTTCAAGGTTCCGGGCGCATTAATGGCGCACGTGATGAATGCCTACTCGGAGGGGCATATCGTGCATCTGGACGCCCCCATCGCCAGCGGTAACAGCTTCCGCATGTTCCGCGACGTGTCTGGACACGAGACGGATCCCGCGATGGGCATTCCGACCATTTCGCGATTGACGTTCGATCTCAAGAGCGGCGAGGTCTCGATCAAGCCCTTCCCCGGCTCTATCGGCGAGATGCCGCGATGCGATGAACGCTTCACCGCGAAGCGCTACCGTTATGGCTTTCACAAGGCGCGCGAAGCAATCGTGCGTGTCGACTGGCAAAGCGGAGATCGTACGGTCTGTGCCCTGCCACACGCTCCATGGGGGGCTCAGGAGCCGGTGTTCGTCCCCCGCGCTCCGGATGCCCCCGAAGGCGAAGGCTTTGTCGTCTGTCTCGTCAATATCGAATCCGAGAACCGTGCGGAGCTCCTCGTGCTCGATGCGATGAAGATGGACAAGGGTCCGGTGGCAACTGTCCGCCTGCCCTTCAATCAGCCCGGCGCGTTTCACGGCTGCTTCGTCTCCAACTAGAGAGACCACCCGCAGGCGTCCGGCGAACGCCGCTGCACGCCTGCCATCTGCTTCAATTGTCGTCGACGAGCCACCAGGCCTCGTCGACGGCATGGTCAGTCATGCGGAAGGCTTGCGGGCGGCAGGACACCGCGGAGGCCCTCGATCAACATGGCTGGTGCTCACCATGTGGACACCGTCGCGTGGCTGGCCACTGCACCCGATTGCGCTTGGCGCGGCGACCTTCTGATGGTCGGCGCCGCGCTTTACATGGCGCTCTACAGCATCTGGTCCAAACCCATCATTCGCCGCTCGGGCCCCATTCCCTTCACGACGCTTGCGATGGCGGCCGGTGCTGCCGTCCTCGTTAGCCTCTCCATGCTCCACGGCAGCTTTGCAACCGTCGAAGCCTTCGGCCCGCCGCAATGGCTCGGCGCACTCTATCTCGGTGCCTTCGGCAGCGCGCTGACCTTCTACCTGTGGGCCTTCGCACTGGAGCGAACCACGCCGACCCGTGTCGTAATCTCCGTCACCGTCAATCCGGTTGCAGCCTCGCTGGTCGGCGCAGCATCGCTGGGCGAGCCGCTGTGCTGGAATCTCGCGGCCGGGATCCTGACAGTCTTCATCGGCATCTGGATCGCGACGCAATCACGACCGAGGACAACCGCCGAAACCGATCGTGCATTGCAGGAGCTGTGACACTGAGCGGCAGTTGCCGACTCGATGCAGCGCCGCAAGTCAGCAGGCTCCAGGCCATCCATGGCCCGGTCGGGCAACCCGATCACGTCCGCAATTCGGCTATAACCGGCCTTCCCGCCGAGTGCATCGACGGCAGCTCCTGGCCCATGGCTGCCGACTTGCGGCACTGCGGCAAGTCGGCAGTTATCTGGGATACACCGACCGTGGCGCCGACCCGTTTCGGAAGGACAACCCATGGTCCGGCAGTGAGAGCCGTCAGGGCCGTGCCATGTCGGTTATTCGAGGTTGTGCAGAAGAAACTTTGCTCGGCATGAGATTTTCAGTCTTTGACCCATTGCGGTCATTCCGGCGGACGTGGGAATCGACGTAGGCATTGCTCGGCCCTGGGCATGGCATCATGCAGAAATTGCTTGGGCTCTCGAAGCCAGAGACCATCATACTCACGCGACTTTGACTCTGAGATCAGCACCTCCATTGGAAGAGGAATCAACTGAGCAGACCATCCTGGCCACCAGCGGTTCGCTTTCGCTTCGATGTGGCCGAACAGATGGCTCCAGCTTGAAAAGCCATGATAGTCGAAGGCCATATCATCGCGTACAACCACGATGTGGTTGCCGGTGAAGCCCTTTGACGGCTTGATCCAGAGCGGAGCAAAGCCGGACTGCGGATACGCCTTGAGGAAAGCAAAGGCGAGGATATGGCACGCCCCACAGGCAAAGAAGACCCGGTCCGGCAATGACCAACGGCGAACGGGGTCCTGCTTCACTCCATCTGCGACAACATACATGAAGACGCCCTCCAATCCGACCTCATCAAATGTCTGATACGTCGCCTTCTGGCCCAACTCGGAAATCCCTTTCAGCGCTCGCACGATCCGGCTGCCAAGGTGCAAACGGAAGTTAACGGCCGCGGAAGTGCAGAGCTGCTCTTCCCGGAGTCGCTGGCAGAGCGGAAATGTTTGGCAGACAGCCAAATCGGCTCACAAATCGGCTCAGTTGACCACGCGAACTCTCTAGACGAGCAGACAAGGATTCTAGACTAGCATAGAAGGCATAAGAAGGAGCCTAGGTCGTGCATATACTTTCCACGCTGTGCGGCCTGCTCGCTGGCCTGATCCTCGGGGCTCTCACCGCGTTTTTTCAGCTGTTTGGGCTGGCTGCGCTTGAGCTTGGCGCCCAGCGTTTGCTCAACTCTCCTCTGTCTCCGAAGCAGGATCTGTTCTTGAACTTGGCGGTCTATGCGGTCCTGCTGTATTTCGTCTTCTTTCGTGCGCTGTTCGGTCGTGACGAGCCAACTCCAACTCAGTTGTTCTATCGTACTTTCATCGTTGCTCTGCCGCTGCCGGGCATTTGGCTAATGTATGCATGGCCAGCTTATGGAGGCTAGAGCTTCTCGCGTGACCCCCGCCATCCGCTGCCAATCGCCGGAACCTGACGATTTTTAACTAAGGAAATGTGAGGACAGCTATTGGTCCATGGCTGCCGAGCCGGGATGTCCGCGCTAACGGTCGCGACCGGAGGTAACCCGGACATAGTGATCCAGCCCGGTTCGATCTTGAGTACCAGCGACCTTCGACCTCCGTAATGGGCTGGAAGGGGACGCTGTTGACTTGATCGAAGATTCAGCTTCGGGTCAGATGTCGCCCTTCGGTCCTGCCGTGCGCTACTTCCGGTTGGCTCCCGGAGCGGACATGGCCGTGCAGGCGACGGACAGGCATGTCGGACGCCACGCCGCGGGATCGGCGATCCAGCGGTTGATGTCGGATTCCCGCCAGCCTGCGCCGTTGACGCTGATCCTGAGTTGGGCCGGGAATGTGCCTTCGCCGATCTTGCGGTAGATGGTGGATCGGGACAGGCCGGTACGAGCAACAACGGTTTTCAGGCGGACGATCCGGTCTGGTTCGCGCATGGCTGCGCTGCCTCCTGCTGACTGCTCCTGATCTACACAGAGCAAGCAGTCGCGCGTGCAAGGGCATTTTTCAAGGCGTCGTACTGTGGCGGGCAGACGGCGGCAAACAGGCCGGGTCAACGTTCGAGGCCTCTGTCTCTTCCAAAGCCTATGCCATGGGCGATGGCCAATTGCTGGCCGAGCCGGCGACCTGATTCGAAGGCGATGCCGAGGTCTTTCCTGCGGCTGGTGAGGATGGACTCCAGTTGCGGATCGCGTTCGAGGCCTTTGGCCATGTCGCCCATCGCCGCGCGCGTCGCCCTGTAGCCGGACATGTCGCCGGCCTGATACTGTCGCTGGCTGGTGTGGTCGAGCTTCTGCCAGCGCTCCACGAAACGCGCGGCGCGGCGGCTCGGATCGATGCGCAGTTTGGTCTCGAGCTGGAGCGCGCGGATGGCGCGGTTGAGGCGTCCGCCAGCGGCCTCGCGGGCCAGCTCGGGGTTCTTCTTGTAGGCGGCCTCAGCGTCGTGGGAGCCATAGGGACGCACCTTTTCGAAGGCCTGCCGGGCGGTCTGTAGCTCTTTGACCTGTTCGGGGCTCGCTCCGCCGCCCGTCTCATGGGCCGCGAAGATCGCATCCACGGCACGAGCATGGCGCACCAGCGCCCGGGTCCGCACGCGACGGGCTTCCGCTTCGGGATCTTGCGCCACGGTCCTTGCCGGCACTTCGGCTTCGCGTCGGTCGCCTGTCGTGCCGCTGCTTTCTCTTTCGGAGGTTCCCCGTTCGGGCCGTCGTCCGCCATCACGGTCGAGCACCTCTCCAGGAACGCCAAGGCCGTCGAACATGCCGCGCAGCTTCTCCGGCACGGCCTTGCGCACGATCTCGGCCACGCGCTCGCGGAACGTGATCCCGCGCCGCTCGGCGTAGCTCTGGACGGGATCGGCACGGTCGTAATCCGAGGCCATGTCCTTCGACCGGTCGCGCGACACGGCACGGTTGAGCCGATCGGCATCGGTAAAATCGTCGCGGCCATAATGCAGGTCCACGCTGTGGCGATGCCGCGACAGGGCGACATAGCTGCTGTGGGCGTCCATGCCGGGCGTTGCCAGTACATGGACCTGGTCGACTGTCATACCCTGCGCCTTGTGGATCGTCGCGGCATAACCGTGGTCGATCCGGTTGTAATCCTTGAGGTCAAAGCGCACGGACCGGCCATCGTCGATCTGCACGGTCATGGATTGCGCGCTGACCAGTTCAATCGTCCCGAGTGTGCCGTTCTTGACGCCAAGCCCACGCTCGTTCTGCAGGAACATGATGCGGTCTCCGCCGGCGAAGCTTCTCGCGCCGCGCTCGACCGTTACACCCACCTCGTCACCCAGATCGCCGGCGGCCCGCATCCGTCCGCGCGCCGCCTCGTTCAGCGCGCGCACCTCGTCATTGGTATGGGTCAGGATGATCCGGCTCCGGTCCGGCGAGACCTGCCGGTCGCGGTCCCAGCGCGCGATCAGATCGCCCCGCGCCTGCTCGCGGGTCATCGCCTCATGCACCATGCCATTGGCCCGATAGGCTTCCAGCGCATGGCTGACTTTGCCGGTCGCCAGATTGCGCGTGGCGTCGCGCTGCCAGTCTTCGCGCTGACGGCGTATTTCGCCGATCTCCGCCCCACCATGACGCTCATGGATCGACCGGAAAGCTGCGCCCGCCTCGATAGCCTGCAGCTGCTGCGGATCGCCGACCAGCACGACCTTGGCGCCCGCCTCGGCAGCACGGGACATCACGCGCTCGAGCTGGCGTGTGCCGACCATGCCCGCCTCGTCGATGACGAGCACCTCGCTCGATTTGAGCAGATCACGGCCCTGTTCCCAGCCATGCTCCAGGCTGGCAATCGTGCGCGACGCAATGCCCGATCCGCCTTCGAGGTTTTCCGCGGCAATGCCGGACAGTGCCACGCCCCGGACCTCGTAGCCGGCTGCCTCCCAGGCCTCCCGCGCCACCCCCAGCATCGCGCTCTTTCCCGTCCCGGCATGGCCGACCACGACGCTGAGACCGCGTCCATCCGTGACATGCGCCAGCGCCTTCGTCTGCTCCGACGACAGCACCAGACCGCGCGCTTCCGCTTGCACCAAAGCGGCTTGGCGGTCCGCGTCACGGACCTCATGGCGCTGCCGGTCCGCCAGCAGCTCGGAAGCGCGATGCAGGCGCTGTTCTGCCTCGACCATTCCACGGGTGGTGAATCGATCCTCGCCGCGTGCGTCCTTGCCGAGTTCGACCAGATCGGGCGCTCCTTGCATTGCGCCCGCCACCTGGTTGAACTGGTCGAGCCCATCACTGTGACGATGCGCGAACTTCGCCAAATCCCGGCGTGTGAAGGTCGATTGCTGCTGCGTGATGGCGTCCAGTCCAAGGGAGGGATCAGCGATGATCCGCGCGCCGTTGTTCCGCGCGATCTCGCGGTGCATCTCGGCGCGGTCGGCCTCAGCGCCTTTGCCTGCGATGTCCCGACCCTCGATGCGTTTGGCCGGTGCGCCGATCTGGCTTTGCGGCTCCAGCGCGAAGCCCTGGGCTTCCAGACTGCGATGATCGATTCTCGCGTCGATATCGAGCTCGGCCAAGCGCTCGTTGGTGAGCTCCGCCCAGCGTTCGCGCCAGCGCTCGACCATCTCCGTGCGATTCCAATCCCGCACCTTCTGGCCAAAGCCGTTCTCGTCGACCGAGCGCATCGTCAACATGACATGAGCGTGGGGCTTGGGCAGTCCGTCCTCGGACCTGTCCCAATGTACATTGAGATCGGCAACCATGCCCAGACCCACGAACTCGGTTCGAACGAAGTCCCGGGATAGCTCGATGCCCTGCGCCTCACTCAGCTCGCGCGGAAGGGCGAATTCGACCTCACGGGCCAACTGGGCGTCCTTCCGGACTTCGAACGCCTCGACATCGTTCCAGAGCCGCTCGCGGTCGCTCCATGCCACCGGCGCATTGTCGGGCAGCATCACCTCGGAATGAACGACACCGCGCTTGGCGGAAAACTCATGCTCACGGCCGAGCCGCTCGTCGCGCAGGCGGGAGGCCGAGCGGTACGCCGCCGACGCCACCGCGCTGCTCCCAGCCTTCCGGCCAATGACCTTGACATGAAAATGATAGATCGCCATCGCGATCAGATCACTGGCACAGCGAAGAGTACGTCGGAACGACGTATAAGCGCGCCCTCCCTCGAAAAATTCTCGGGAGGGATTACACCGTCTCAAGCCGTCCTGACGACCTTACAGCATTCTGTCGGGTGTCCAGCTATCATTTCTCCATAGACACTCATGGAGACGACGATGCGTAAACCAAGGGACTTTGATGCGGACCTAAAGGTACTGGACGACAAGGCCCGCGAGCTGAAAACCCGCAAGGTGCGCCAGCTCGGCGAACTGGTCATCGCCACCGGAGCCGACACGCTCAGCGCCGAAGAACTGGCAGGCGCGCTCATTGTGCTGGCTGAGACGAAAGAGGCCGGAAAGAGGGAGGCATGGGCCAAGCGCGGGGCCGCGTTCTTTCAAGGCCGGGCGCGGCGAAATGCACCGACAACTGACCAAAACAGTCANGGCCGGGCGCGGCGAAATGCACCGACAACTGACCAAAACAGTCACGGCGCTCCTGCGCAACCGAGCGGCGCGCAACCGGCATCAAGCCGCAAGAGCGCGACATGATATGCGTACATGGCAGGTCGAGCGCCGCAAGCGCACACGGCATCTCATCGAACTTGGCGGCCTCGTCGTCAAAGCCGGTATCGTGGATTTGACCGGCGATGATCGTGCCATGATCTACGGCGCGCTGTGCTGGATGGCTGACAAGCTCAAGAGCGATCAAGGCGAACGGGCACGAGCGCTATGGACCGCAAAGGGGACGCAGGAGCTGGAGGCGGACACTGCAACACACATAGATCGAACTGCTTCAGCAGTTCGCCGTTAGTAATTTCATCTTCGCCTCCTTGCTTTCTGGGTGCCGCAGCTGCTGCACCCCTACCCTCATGCTCGGTCCAACGACCGTGTCGGCCTTCGCCGAAATGAATACCCAGCGTGGTGGTATGCTGGATGAAATTCTGGCTTTGGGCTAATTGCATCCTGAAACGGTCGACGATGGCCGCTTCAAACGATATCGTTGCCCAGAAGACCGGCATATCGAGCCTCTCGGCCGGTGACCGCCGACACGAGGCGTAAAAGGGGCGAGGGGGGTATCAACGTGGTATTCTTGTTCGTCGTTGCAGCCGCGATCTTTTTTGGTGTACTCGCCATTTTGCTCGCGGTGGTCGTCGCGGGGGCCCTTAGTTCGCGGAAAAATCCAATCGGCGAACACCGAAGACGGCGAGGAAGTCTGGTATTTTCGCGGCAGCTCACCCATTACATTTTGGATTCACGGTGGTCTGCGCTCGCCATTTTGTGTGATTTCAAGCGTTATGCTTCTGCGTATTCTTCCGCTGTTTATGAAATCGTGAAATAAACGCCGACGCGACGGAGCGCGTTGCAATCCGGCTCAGTTACCCTATCGACAATAAATCGATTCGGATCAAATGACTTGCGACGATGGGTGTCGCAAGCGCTGTTTAAATCCAATGGCCCCGGAGATTAGCCATGCTTCGTCGTAATGTGAGAGCGAAGTCAATTGTCATTGCGTTCGCTTTTCTTCACGCCACTTCGGCGGACGCCGCGCGGGTAATAAAAATCCAAAACATTGCTGGAAACTATATTTTCGCCGACGGATCTGCGGCCCATCAATATAAATGCAAGATCAAGTTGTCGCTGGAGAAAGAAGGCGAAAACTATCATCTCGACATCCCGCCGGCTTGCCGTGAGCGATTGGCAGTGCAGTCGGTGAGCGCCTGGAGGTTTCGGCCTGAAACGAACATGATCGTATTCTTCAGCGATGGTGGATCACCGATCCTGGCGTTTGCAGAAAATGAAGAACTCGAAGCAGGCAGTGGCGGGTTTTACTTCGATGAGTCATTGGGTGACGGAAAAATGGGGTCACGTTATATTCAACAATTGGCGCGCTAGGCGGCAATCGCAGCGCATCTCGAGCGCCGGAATGATCGCCGTAGCGTGTAGTGCGTAAGACGGATCGGAGCCGAAGGCGTAATCCGCCGCTTCGAATCATGGCGCGGTGAGGTTGAACGGGCGGGTGAGGACTGCGGCCAATACGTCCCAGCACAGGATGTAGAACTAACCCGGCACCTCGGCGCAAACTGCCGATCAGCAACAGGCCTCGGCGCTATTCGCGACGCCCGCGCAATGGGCCTGCCCGGCAGGCGCCGCGCACGAAGCCACCACCATGCACAATGGCGCCGAATGGAACGACGCCGAAGGCTGAACCAGTTGAAGGATCGGCGCGCTACATGAGAAATGAGCAGTTCGCGGCAACTTTTCCCTGAGCGCTCTGAGCAACCGCTCGGACGGCCTGCCCGCCTGCTGCAATTCTCTAATCGTGTCATGACCGGCGACCCAGAGAAATTTGCCACGCGGGTGCGCCGCCGAGACGAGCGGGCGTCCCGGATCTTGATACGTTCGGCATCACTGCCGCCGAACGTATGGCCTCCGAAGCACAGCAAATGGCTCCACGAGCGATGTGATGTTGAAAGAGAACAAGCTGTTTGAAAAGCCGGTTTTGTTTTCAAAACTCAAACGGTAATTTTGGCTAAGCGCTTGATTTGAGTGGCGCGCCCCGGAACGCTTCGAACGTCCGCCCCTCAGATCCGTAGTCAGCCGACCTGGGCGATAGAGGTTGCGCCATTGTACCGGTCGACCAAACGACCCGCCTTTCTCCCTCTATGCTAGCCAAATATTCGATCCTGATCCCAGGATCTGCCTTGTCCTGATTTCTTCGGTCAGGATGCAGAGGTCAGCTCCAACCGCGCGTGGCGAGAGCGCATTTAACGGTTCTGGTCATGAACACCGCATTTCTCCTGATGGCGCAGTATGGTGCCAAAGCCATCATTCCGATTGAGGACGTCTGCCGAGATTATTTTTCACATCTCAGCCCCACAAAGCTCGTCCAAAAAATTGGCGCGGGGGAAATTCCAATCCCCCTGGTACGCATGGAAGACAGCCAGAAATGCGCGAAGGGTGTACATCTGGTGGATCTCGCTCAGTATTTGGATGCTCGGGCTGAAGCAGCGCGCAAGGAATTAAACGCGCTCATCAGCTGAAGCGCGTCGATCAGCCCTACCTGGCATAAGAACAGCCTCGCGCTTCGCCGTCGGCGCCTAGCTCTCGTTCTAAGCGCACCCAGAATCTGCCAAAGCTGGTGCCGGCTTCTAGTCGACGCCTGCCCACCGCCTGCGCTTCTCCTGCGGATCGAAGTCACCTTGGAGCGTCTGGATCCTGCGCGCTTAGCCGGTACAACAAAAGGTACGACACGAACTTAAAGACCCGCCTTAAGCTTCTGACCTCATTCGCTTTTCCTTAGCAACAGGTCCAATCCATCATCGGGGCGACGGAGAAGCGTCCGATTCCGGCGGAGCCGTATTTTGAAGTCTGTTCAGGCACCTGGGAGCCGATCCGAACTCTTGATCCGATCAGCCGCGGACCGCGCCGGACTTCATCCGGCATCAGACCGCGACTGCAGCACGGCAGGTAATGGGAACGCGAAGTGCCCGCAAGCGCAAAAAGCGCGCCTCCGGCGCATTCCCGGGAGCAGAAACCGGACCATGACACCGGAACGGGCTACGGAAAAGAGGAGTGGAACGAGATCAGACCAGGGAGCGTCGAGAACGGACAGGCGTCAGAGCCCCGCCCCCTTCGCGATCGCCGCGGCGAACGAGCGATCGAGAATGGCAGCGGCGTCGAGCCGCTCCTTGATGAGGCCGCTGCGCGTGTAAAGGTCGATCGTCCGCTGTTCGTCGCTGACCACGCTGTCGTCGATTGGCGCGATCCGCACCTTGGCGCGCTTGAGCCAATTGAGCGGCACCGCCGGCGGAATGTTCATCAGCCGGCCCCAGGTCTCGGCATAGCTCTCGACATTGCCGAGCGACCAGGCGCGCGCGGCGGTGAGGCGCTGCACGAAATCCTCAAGTGCGGCGCGCTTGTCCTTGATCGCCGCTGGCGTTGCCACCTGGAAGCTCAGGCCGGGCGTCAATCCTTCGCCGGTGATGATGCGGCGTGACTTGAACAGCACCTCCTCCTGGCTCACATACGGCTCCCATGTCGACCACGCATCCACCGAGCCTTGCGTATAGGCGACCTTGGCGTCCGATGGCGGAAGGAACACGAGCTGGATATCGTTGGTGGTCCAGCTGCGCGACTCCAGCGCGGCGAGCACAAGCTGATGGCCGATCGAGCCGCGGCCGGTCGCGATGGTCTTGCCCTTGAGATCGTCGAAGCTCCTGATGCGCGAGGTCTCCGGCACCAAGATTGCGAGCCCCTCTTGGGTCTGCCGGATCGCCGCGATGGCCTTGACCGGCACGCCCGAAGCCGCCGCGAAGGTGAACGGCGCGTCGCCGACCAGCCCGGTCTCGATCGCACCGGCGCTGAGCGCCTCCAGGAGCGGCGCCGCCGCGACGAACTCCTTCCACTCGATCGTGTAAGGCACGTCCTTAAGCACGCCCGCCGCCTCCATCACGGCGCGCGAATTGCCCTTCTGGTCGCCGACACGCAAGCTGACTTGCGCGAGCGCCGATGCGGTGAATGCGAGCAAGATGCCTGCAACAGCGAGAACACGCTTCATTCCGCCGCCACTCCCTTGGCGCGCTGCCGGGCGGCGATCAATTGCCGCGTCGCGGGGATCAGCTCGCGGCCATATTCGATGGCATCGATCAGCGGATCGAAGCCGCGGATCAGGAAGTGGCTGATGCCGAGGTCGTAATAATCGCCGAACACCTCGGCGACCTGCTCCGGCGTGCCGACCAGGGCCGTGGTGTTGCTGTTGGCGCCGGTGAGCTTGGCAATCTCGGTCCACAGCCGCTTGTCAACGCGCTTGCCCTGTTCGGCGATCGCGAGCAGGCGCTTCGCGCCATCGGTGGCATGGCCGTCGGCCGGCTTGCGATAGCCGGTCTGGTCCTGCAATGCGGTGGCGCGCTCGAGAACGGCCTGCGCCTTGGCCCAGGCCTTCTCCTCGGTCTCGGCGAGGATCGGCCGCACCGACAGCGAGAAGCGCGGCGCCGGCCGGCCGTGCCTGGCGGCTGCGGCGCTGACGCGGGCGACCTGCTCGCGCACCTGGGCGTAGGACTCGCCCCACAGCGCATAGGTGTCGGCATGGCGGCCGGCGACGTCGATCGCGGCATCCGAGGCGCCGCCGAAATAGATCCGGATGCCCTCCTTGCGATACGGCTTGAGCTGCGCAAACGCGTTCTCGACCTGGTAGTACTTGCCGGCATAGCTGAACGGCTTCTCGCTGGTCCATTGCGACCGGACGATGTCGAGGAACTCGCTGGTCCTGGCGTAGCGCTCGCTCTTGTCGTCCAGCGTATTGCCGTCCTGGCGCAGCTCGGCGGCGTTGCCGCCGGTGATCACGTGCAACGCGACGCGGCCCCTGGAGAATTGATCGAGCACCGCAAACTGCCGCGCTAGCAAGGTCGGCGCAGTGAAGCCCGGCCGCTGCGCGATCAGCACGTTGAGCCGGGAGGTCACGCCCAGCACATGCTGCGCGACCTGCAGACTGTCCGGCGAGGTCGAGTGGAACGCCAGCAGCGCGCGGTCGAAGCCGGCATTCTCATGCGCTTTCGCGACCGTCTCGATGTGCACGGGATCGAGCACCGGGCCCTGCCGCACGATCGTCTCGGACGAGTTGTTGTTGGAAATGAAGCCGATGAATTCGATGTCGGACATGGGTCCTCTCTCCTGAAATCTCAAAGTCCAAGCGCCAGACGGCCGGCAGCAATTCGCGTCGCGTCGTCCTGCGGGGTATGCACGCGCCCGCACAGCACATCGCGATAGTGCCGCTCGAGCGGATTGGCGCGGCTGAGCCCGTGGTTGCTCGACAGCGACAGCGCATCCTCGACCGCGGCGACCGCGTTGTTGGTCACGGTGAGCTTGATCACGTTGCCTTCCACGGGGCTGATCACGCGGCCCTCGTCGAAATCGCGCGCGACGCTATGGATCAGCCGCGCATTCACCTGCAGCCGCGCCTCGATCGCGCCGAGCACCTCCTGTGCCCGCGCCAAGGTCGCCAGCGGCGCGCCGAGGCTCGACGGGGTCCGTGTCTTGAGAAAATCGACGATCCAGTTGCGGGCGGCGCGGGCGACGCCGTCATAGATCGCGCCGACAAAGGCCGCATGCACCAGCGCCTGGGTCGGGTTCTGCACGCGCCAGTCCTCCGGCTTGCGCAGCTCGATCTCGTGGTCGAGCGGAACAACGACGTCGTCGAACACGACATCATGGCTGCCGCTGGCGCGCAGGCCGAGATGGTCCCAGGTCTCCACGATGCTGATGCCGGGCAGTCCCGCCTGCACGAGGAACAGGCCGAGCCGCGGCTCGGCCTCATCCGTCTTGGCCCACACCGAGTACCAGGACAGGATCGGCGCGCCGGTCGAATAGATCTTGTGCCCACTCAGCCGCCAGCCGGTCTCAGTCCGACGCGCAATCGTCTCGGGCAGGCCGCCACGCGACGGCGAGCCCAGCGCCGGCTCGACGCGGAACGTGTTGATCAGGGCGCCGCGCTCGACCGAGTCGCGCGCCAGCTTGCGCGCGAGCCGCGGCGGATATTCCTGATGCCGCGCCATGACGAAATGCTGGATGTAGTGCATGGCCAGCACCAGCGCGGTTGACGGATCGGCTTCGGCGATGATCCCGAGCACACGCGCCGTGAGACCTGCGCCGGCCCCGTGTCCGCCGAGTGCAATCGGCACCGTCAGCGACAGCAGGCCCGCCTCGAACAGGTCCTGGAAGTTCTGGAACGGGAAGCTGCGATCCCGATCATGCAGCGGCGCGCGTTCGGCGAACGCCGGCACCAGCCGGAGCGCACGTGCGATCACCTCGTCCTCGTTTGCCGGCGCGGTCTGGCGCGACAGGATGCTTTCCACAGCGGCTACCATGTCGCCTCCAATCCGAGGAGACCGAGGATCTGACGGCGCAGATCGGCAAGATGCGGATCGCCGCGATGCCGCGGATAGGGCCTGTCCACGACGATGTCGGCCTTGATGCGCGCCGGCCGGTCGCTGAGAACGACGACGCGGTTGGCGAGCACCAGCGCCTCCTCGACATCGTGGGTGACCAGCAGCGTCGTGAATCCCTTGCGCTGCCACAGCGTCACGAGCTCCGCCTGCATCGCGATGCGCGTCAGCGAATCGAGTTTGCCGAGCGGCTCGTCCAGCACCAGCACCTTGGGATCGTTGACGAGCGCGCGCGCCAGCGCGACGCGCTGCGCCATGCCGCCGGACAGCTGGTGCGGATAGGCATTGCGGAAATCGGCCAGGCCGACGAGATCGAGCGCGGCGTCGACGCGATGCCGCTGCTTCTTCAGGATGCCCTGCGCCTCCAGGCCGAGCGCGACATTGTCCCAGACGGTGCGCCAGGGAAACAAGGTCGGATCCTGGAACACGACGACGCGCGAGGGATGCGGGCCCTTGATGCTGACATCGTCCTCGCGTAGCGCGCCGCTGCGCGGCTTGTCGAGGCCCGCAATCAGGCGCAGCAAGGTCGACTTGCCGCAACCGGATGGTCCAAGCAGCGCCACGAACTCGCCGGGCTCGACGACCAGGCTGACGTCGTCGAGCACCTTCAGCTCGGCGCCGTCGATATCGAAGGCATGATCGACATGCGCAATGTCGATCGCAGCACCGGGGAATTGCGCCCGTGTCACCTCAGCGACGGCTACCATTTGACGACCCCCTTCTGCCAGACCAGCACACGGTCGCGGGTCTTGAACAGCAGCGTGATCGCGCCCGAGCACAGCAGCGACATCACCAGCAGCGCGGCATACATGTTGGCATAGGCGGCCCAGCCTTGCGCCCATTGCAGATACCAGCCGAGCCCAGCCTTCACGCCGATCATCTCGGCAACGACCAGCACAGCGAAGGAAGCGCCGAGCCCCATGAACAGGCCGACGAACACATGAGGCAGCGCCGCGGGAATTGCGACCTTCAGCACCAGGAACCAGGGCTTGGCGCCGAGCGTGCGCGCGACGTCATAATAAGCTGTCGGCACGCTGGCGACGCCGGACCAAGTCAGCACCGTCACGGGAAAGCCGGTCGCGAGCGCAATCAGGAACGTCGATGCGCTCCAGCTGGTCGGGAAGGTGAAGAACGCGATCGGCAGCCACGCCGTGGCCGGCAACGGACCGATGAAGCGCAACACCGGATGCACCCAGTAGCCGATCCTGGTCGACCAGCCGATCGAGACACCGGTCACGAAGCCGATCGCAGCGCCGATGACATAGCCGCCGAGCTGCAGCTTGACCGACGCCCATGCGCTGTCGAGCAGCTTCGGCAGATCGTCGGTGTAGACCTCGATGATGGCTTGCGGCGGGGGAAAGAATGGCAGCGGCAGCCAGGCGAATTTGGCTGTCGCGAGTTCCCACGCCGACAAGAAGACGCCGACTGCGATCAGCCAGGGGCTGCGCTTGCGCAAGGCCGCGCCGGCGCGGCCGAGCCGTGACGCGGTCAGACCGGCGACCAGCACCAGCGCTGCGATCACGAAGGCCGCGACGGCGAGATCCGTCGTGCGTGACCAATCGCCGACATCTTCCCGCACCAGGCAGGACGCGCCAAACAGCGCCCACGCCAATGCTGCAGCAATGCCCGGCGCGAGTTCACGCAGTCTGTCAGCCAGACCGGTGCCGCGTTCGAGTCCGCCGGCGGTGGTGGTGTCAGACAGAGAAAATGTCGACATAGATTCGCTCGGCAAATTTGTTGGTGTCGGTGCTCGGCTTGAACACGGAGACGACCTTGAGGTCGTCGGCATAGGCCTTCAGCTCCTGCTTCAGCGCCGGACCATGCGGATGGTGATGATGGGTGTGGTAGCGCGCCATGCCTTCGAGATCGGCCAGCGTCGCCTGCTTCGGCGCGTACGGCTGGAACGACTTCGCCGCCTCGCTCGGATTCTGTGCCGTGAACATCGCGGCATCGAGCAGCGCCTGGGTGATGGCGCGCCCCACGGCCGGCTCGTCGCGCACCAGGCTGCCGCGCAGCCCGAGGATGCAGCAGACCCGGTTCTGATACTCGCCGTCGAGATTGGAGGCCACTTCCTTGTAGGCGGGGTCCTTGAGCCAGAGATAAGCGAGCGGATCGGAGGCCAGGAACGCCTGCGTCTCGCCCTTGTCGGCCGCGACGTTGACGACGGCCCCCGGATAGACCCGCCAGTCGACGTCCTTCACCGGATCGATGCCAAGCCGCGCCAGCTGGATCGAGAAGAAGTTCTTGTCGGGGCCACCGAGATCGCCGACCGCGACCGCCTTGCCCTTAAGGTCTGCGAGCTTGGTGATCCCGGAGTCGGCGCGCACCAGCACGCGCATGCAGCCACCATGCGTGCCGGCGGCGATCTTGACATCAAAACCCTGCTCCAGCGGCTTCAGCCAGCGCAGCGCCATGCCGAGGCCGGCGTCGCTCTTGCCGGTCGCGATGGCCTCCAGCAACTGGTCGGTCGAGCCCGAGTAGTTGATCAGCTCGACGTCGAGATTGTGCTTTTTGAAGAAGCCCTGATCGATCGCCACCGGGACCGGCGTCAGGCAGACCGCACCGGCATTCCAGGACAGTTTCAGCTTGCGCGGCGCCCCCGTGAGGGCTGGTCCATCCGTCGCGGTCCTGCAGATCGGAAACTGCGAGAGATCGATCTGCGGTGTCGCGCGCAGCGACAATGCCTGCGCCCCATACCCGCCAAGCGGCGCCGCAATCGCTGCCGCAGCGCCGGCCTGCAACAGCCTCCGCCGGTCGAGCATCGTGGGTGTCCTACGCTCTTCGTTCATCACTATCTCCCCCGGGAAATGCTCCGCGGCGGGCGCAGACGCATGGCGTCCGCGCACCCGTCCTGCGGCGTGCGTCAATCAATCATCAGACAAGATGGCGGTCTTCACCGCATGAATTCATGCACAAATGATGCGGGCGAGCGGACCAGCCGTCAATGAAATGGATTTTCGAATGCACCGCCGCACCAAGTGATTATCTCCCCGCACTGCAACCCAGGCGATGAAATCCGTTTCTTTCGTAGTTGTCCCGATCATGCGCGACGGTCGCAAGACGGACTGCGGATTCGTCCGGCTGCGAATAACGGTGCGACAACGTCCTATGGACTGATGCGTTAACGACACGATCGTTGCCGGGCACGGCTGCAAATCAGTCGGCCATTTCATTGACGCTCTGCCGGACCGTCTTACAGTTCAGCTTTCAGCAACGACACTCAGGATACGACGGAATGACGGCGGCTTCGAAGAGACACGGTTCAATCGATCGGCGAGGGCTGGTGGCCGCCACGCTCGGCACAGCGCTGCTGCTCGCCGGAACGGCATTCGCTGCGGCAGGCGACTCGATCGTGCTGCGTGTCGGCGACCAGAAAGGCGGCAACCGCTCGCTGCTCGAGATTTCCGGTCTCGCGCGCGACCTCCCCAACAAGATCGAGTGGGCCGAGTTCCCCGCAGCCGCGCCCATCCTCGAAGCCATCAATGCCGGCTCGCTCGACGTCGGCTACACTGGCGACCTGTCGTTCCTGACGGTCTATGCCGGCGGCGCGCCGATCAAGGCCATCGGCGGCACGCGCTCCGATGCGAAGACGCAGGCGATCCTGGTGCGCAAGGATTCGCCGATCAAATCCGCGGTCGATCTGAAGGGCAAGAGACTGGCCGGCACGCGCGGCGGCTGGGGACAGTTCCTGATCGATGCGACGCTGGAGAAGGCCGGCTACAAGCTCGACGAGGCCACCTTCGCCCCGCTCGGTCCGGTCGATGCGAAGGTCGCGCTACTGGCTGGCTCCGTCGATGCCTGGGCGGTGTGGGAGCCGTACATCTCCTACGCGACGCTGAAGGACGGTGCGCGGGTGGTCTCGCATGGCGAGGGCCTGACGCCGACCATCACCTTCATCGTCGCCTCGGACACCGCCATCGCCACCAAGCGCGCCGCGCTCCAGGATTTCGTCAACCGGCTGAACCAGGCGCGCCTGTGGTCCCTCGACCATGTCGCCGACTATGCGAGAAGCACGGCCGAGCTGACGAAACTGCCGGAGGACGTCCTGCTGGCGGCCTATCAGGCGCAGCGCACCACCCCGATCGTCATCGATGACGTCGTCGTGACGGAGGTGCAGGCAGCCTCGGACCGCGCCACGCGCTACGGCATCCTGAGCAGGACGCTCGACGTCAGCAAAGCCGTCGATCGCAGCTTCACGGTGCCGGCCGGATCGAACTGAGCTCGCGCAACCAGGCCGAACGAGGCAAGCCCCGTTCGGCCGTTCGTGAACGCCAGACCCTACCAGCTGGGCAGCACAGCACCCTTGAACTTGCTCAGGACGAACTCCTTGACTTCCGGCGTCCTGTAGCTGTCGACAAGCGTCTTCACCCAGGGCTTGTCCTTGTCGGCGGCCCGCACTGCGATCAGGTTGACGTAGGGCCCCTTGGGGTCCTCGCGCAGGATCGGATCCTTCACCGGATCGAGACCCGCCTGGGTCGCGTAGTTGGTGTTGATCGCGGCAGCATCGACGTCGTCCAGCGCCCGCGGCGCCTGCGCCGCATCGACCTCGACGAATTTCAGCTTCTTGGGATTCTCGGTGATGTCGAGCACGGTCGGCTTGAAGCCGACACCGTCCTTCAGCTTGATCACGCCCTTGTCGCGCAACAGCAGCAGCACCCGGCCACCATTGGTCGGATCGTTCGGAATCGAGACCTTGCCGCCATCAGGAATGTCGGCCCAGCTCTTGTGCCTCTTCGAGTAGACTCCGATCGGGAAATTGACGGTCAGGGCGACCGCCTCGATCCTGTAACCGCGATCGGCCTTCTGGTTGTCCAGATACGGCTGGTTCTGAAACGAGTTGGCCTGGATCTCGCCGGCGTCGAGCGCGGCATTCGGCACCACATAGTCCGAGAACTCGACGAGCTGGATCTCCAGCCCCTTGGCCGCGGCAATCGGCTTCACCGCCTCGAGGATCTGCGCATGAGGCCCCGGAGTGACACCGATCTTGATCGTGTCCGCCATGGCCGCGCTCGACCAGGCAAGCGCCGCCGAAACCAGCAGCAAAGAACGTCGCAACATCTGAAATCTCCCAATGATCGATTCTGTCTCCGCGTCGATCAGCCGACGCGGCCGGCCGCCTGACGGTGGGACCTCTCAACGCCGCGCTCGGCCTGGCGCTGCCGTATCCGCGGGATGATCTCTTCGGCGAACCGCGTCATCTCGGCCTCGAAGGGCTGAAATTGCAGCATGAACAGTTCGATGCCGGCGGCATGAAAGTCGATGATGCGATCGGCCACCTCGTCATAGCTGCCGACAAGCCCGGCGGCCGTGCCGCCATTGCTGCCCACCCGCGCGCTCTTCTGCATGGTCTGCATCATGACGACCTTGGGGTCGGTGTTCTGCTTCTGGATCGCCTTCATCGGCGCGTCCTTCTCCGCAAGCCGCAGCAGTCGTTCATGCGCCGCATCGGCCTCCGCCGCGGTCGACCGCGCGATCACGAACGCCGACAAGCCGAAGCGAAGCGGCACGGCCGCGCCTCTCGGCCGGGAGGCGACATTGTTGATCAGCGCGGCGACATCGGCGAGCGGCTGGCCGTTGATGAACCAGACATCGCCATGATCGGCCACCAGCGCCCGCGCCGGCTCCGATTCGCCGCCGACATAGATGCGCGGCCGCGCACGATAGAGATCCTTCGGCCGCAGCGCGTAGTCCTGCACATCGAAATATTTGCCTTTGTAAGTCAGGCGCTCGCCCTGCAGCAGCCGCGACACCACGGTGATCCATTCCCGGCCATAGGCATAGCGCTCATCGTGCTCGGCAAAGCCGATCCCGGCGCGCGCCAGCTCCGGCCTGTTCCAGGCATTGACGAGGTTGATCGCGAACCGACCTCTGCTGATGTTTTCGATGCCGAGCGCCATCTTGGCGAGCACCACGGGATGGAAGAGGTATGGCTTGATGGCAGTGATGATTTCGATGCGGCTGGTGAGCGCGGCGAGCGCCGCGGCCGCGCTCCAGGCCTCCAGCTGATCGAGATCCTCCTGATGCGGATTGATCGTGTGCTGGGCCACCAGCGTGGCATCGTAGCCGAGCTCCTCCGCCTTCAACACGAGAGCGCGATTGCGCTCCCACGACGCATCATAGGGCTCCTCCGGATCCTGATGGGCCGCGCGCGGGCCATGCACCGACGCCCAGATGCCGAAACGAAGCGGATGAACCATGATCGAACCTCGCGAACGCGTCCGGATCGTCCCCGCGGCGCGGCACGATCTCCGGCTCTCCTACTAACAAATTCAGAAAAGAAGTTCTTGCCGCTTTTGGCTCACGGCGGAAACCGAAAACCTCCAACCGCGACGACAATTGGAATACCGCTCTATTCCGGTCCGCGATGTTTCGTGGGAAAGTTTGGCGGCATCAAGCGGCGGCGCCGGCCTGGCTTGAAGAGCCCGGTGCGTCAAAGCCCACGCGTGCCGACGCACATGACGCGGACGCACCTGACATCGCGAGGACTGCACGACCTTGAGCAATATCGACCAGACCGCAGGACCGATCGAACTGGCCCAGGCGACCACCGACGGGCATCTCAACGGAGCGGATCGGCGTCATGCGATCGGCCCGGCGACGCTGCAGGCCTTGTCATGGCTGGCGCCGGCGCTTCTGGTCGTGATCTGGGAAGCGCTGGCCCAAGGCGGCTACCTGTCGCCGCAGGTGCTGCCGGCTCCGAGCAAGATCCTGCGCACGGCCTACAAGCTGACGACGCAGGGGACCTTGCTCAATGATCTCGGCGTCAGCCTGTTGCGGGCGACTGCAGGCTTTGCGATCGGCGGCGCCATCGGCTTCGTCCTCGGCCTGCTCGTAGGTTTCTCCCGCCTCGCAGAAGCCCTCATCGATCGCAGCATTCAGATGATCCGCGCGATCCCCTTCCTGGCCGTGCTGCCGCTGGTGATCGTGTGGCTTGGCGTCGGCGAGGCCGAGAAGGTCTTCCTCGTTGCGCTCGGCGTCACCTTTCCGATCTACATCAACACGACACTCGGCATCCGGCAGGTCGATCCGAAGCTGATCGAGCTCGCGCGCGTACAGGGCCTGTCGCCGCTCGCATTGATCCGGCGCATCATTCTGCCCGGCGCCCTGCCCTCGATTCTCACAGGTGTGCGCTATGCGCTGGCGACCGCCTGGCTCGCGCTGGTCGTCGCCGAGACCATCGGCGCGCAATCGGGCCTCGGCTTCCTCGCGATGGACGCCCGCGAATTCCTGCGCACGGACGTGATCGTGCTGACGATCGTCATCTACGCGCTGATCGGCGTGCTCGCTGACCTGATCGCGCGTTGGCTGGAGCGACGGCTGCTCGCCTGGCATCCGAACTACGGAGCCGGGCGATGAGCGTCCATGAGGCTGCAGCGGCGCAGCGTCCGGCCGATCCAGCCGTGATCGTCAACGGCCTCCGCCGCGCCTATGGCGACCGGACCGTGATCCAGGGTCTCGACCTTCGTATCGAACGCGGCGAGTTCGTGGCGCTGCTGGGCGAGAGCGGATGCGGCAAGACAACACTGCTGCGCGCGCTCGCCGGTCTCGACCCGATCCAGGGCGGCCGGATCATCGTCCCCAAACGACCGGCGGTGGTGTTCCAGGAGCACCGCCTGCTGCCCTGGGACAGTCTATGGCGCAACGTTGCGCTCGGTCTCGACGGTCCGGACGCACGTGCGCGCGCAGCCGCCGCGCTGGCGGAGGTCGGATTGGGCGACCGGCTCGACGACTGGCCGCGCAACCTGTCCGGCGGCCAGGCGCAGCGCGTCGCCCTTGCTCGCGCGCTGGTGCAGCAGCCGCAGCTGTTGCTGCTCGACGAACCTTTCGCCGCGCTCGATGCGCTGACTCGCATTCGCATGCACGCGCTGGTGCGCGAGCTCGTCGCCACGCACCGGCCCGGTGTCCTGCTCGTCACGCATGACGTCGACGAGGCGATTGCGCTCGCCGACCGCATCCTGGTGATGCGGGGCGGGCGGATCGCCTTCGCGCACCGCGCTCATCGCGATGGCCTGGTCGCACGCGGCGACCTGCTGGCCGAACTCGGTGTGCTCGCCGCACACGCTCCCGCCTGATTGTTGGAAGGATCGACCATGTCTTCGGATGACTTCTCCCGCCGCCAGTTCCTCGGCACCGCCGCCTTCGGGATCGGCGCGCTCGCCGGACTGACCTTGACCGACGACGCCTGGGCGGCGCCAGGGCGCGTCACCGACACGGTGCGCCTCACATGGGGATTGTCGGGTCTCAACCTGATTGCCAAGGAGCGCGGCGCGTTCGAGAAGCTGCTCGCCCAGGACGGCATCAAGGTCGAATGGCTCGGGCCGTTCCCGAACCACGCGCCGACCTTGCAGGCCGTGACCGGCGGAACCGCCGATTTCTCGTTCGGCGGCTCCACGACTCCGGCGCTGGCGGCGATCATCGCCGGCTCCCCGCTGGTGTTCACGCAATTCGTCGTCTACGAGCCGCGCACCACGGCGATCATCGCGCGCGACGATTCCGGCATCAACAAGGTCGAGGACCTGGTCGGCAAATCGGTCGCCGTCAATCGCTCGGGCCTCGGCGAATTCCTGCTCGTCGCCGCGCTCGAGAAGCACAAGGTCGATCGCTCCAAGGTCAAGTTCGTCTATCTCAATCCGCCGGACGCGGCGCCGGCGCTCGCCTCCGGCAAGGTCGACGCCTGGTCGATGTGGAGTCCCGGCGTCGATATCGCCCGGCTCGACTACAAGGCGCACGACATCTTCCTGGAAGGCCGCGACCTCGAATTCCAGATCGACTACACCTCGTATCTGACGACCCGTAAGTTCGCTGCCGAAAATCCGGCGCTGGTCCGCGCGGTCAACGACGCCTTCCGCGCCGAAGGCAAATGGATCTCGGAAAACAGCAAGGAGGCGGAATACATCGCGCAGAAGGCGGGCAAATACAGCGACCAGGTGCGCGATCAGTTCATCGCGATGAACCGGCAGTACCGCTATTTCTCCGTCAACGACAAGCAGTTCGTCGCCGATCTGCAGAAGGCGGCGGACTGGCTGGCCGAGCGCAAGGTGCTGCCCGAGCCGGTCAAGGTCGCCGACCATCTCGCCCGGATCGAGGATCCGGCGCCGCAGCGCTGAAGCCGATCCGCTCCTCCTGGCATCATCGAGACCATCATGAACAAGCCGCTTTCGACCAAGACGCTCAGCGCCGAGACCCCGCTTCCTCCTGCACCAGGCGCGCTCGATGCGTTGCTGGCCGCGATCGCCGACGGCGAGCCGGAACGCGAGCGCGAGCGCATCCTGCCGCACCAGCAGATTGCGCTGATCAAGCAGGCGCGGCTCGGCGCACTGCGGCTGCCCGTCGCCGCGGGCGGCGGAGGCAGCTCGATCCGCGATCTGTTCGCGATCGTGATCCGGCTCGCCGAAGCGGATGCCAATGTGGCGCACATCCTGCGCAACCACTTCAGTGTGGTCGAGCGGCTGGTGCGCAATCCACGCGATGATCAGGCGCGCGAATGGCAGAAAGCGGTCGCCGGCGGCGCGATCATCGGGCTTGCCACGACCGAACTGGACAGCCCACAGGTCGGTAACATCACGCCAAACACGACCTTCACGCCGGATGGCGACGATTACCTCCTCAACGGCACGAAATACTACAGCACCGGGACGCTTTATTCCGATCTCGTGCTGGTGCGCGCTGCCGATCCGGATGGTCGTCCGGGCGCCACCATCATCCCCCTCGATCGCGACGGCATCGAGCTGATCGACGATTGGGACGGCATGGGGCAGCGCCTGACGGCGACCGGCACCACCCACTTCCGCAATGTCAGAGTCAAGCGGCAGGAGATCGTGTTCGACGCTCCGGACATCGGCTACGGCGTGCCCTACTCCAACACGTTCGCGCAGCTGTTCCTGACGGCGGCCGTCGCCGGCATCAGCCGCGCCGCTTTGCGCGACGCCATCGCACTGGTCCGCTCGCGCAAGCGCACATTCTATTATGCTCCGCACGAGAAGCCGACCGACGACCCGCTGCTGCAGCAGACGATCGGCCAGATCGCGAGCGCCGCGCATGCCGCCGAGACGGTCGTCCTGGTCGCGGCCGAAGCGCTCGACGCGGCGACGGACGCATTCGATGCCGGGCGAGCCGATGCCGAGGAGTTCGCGCACCGCGCCGCCTTGCTCTCGGCACAGGCCAAGATCGTCGCCGACGATGCCGCCATCCGCAATGGCGGCCTGATCTTCGATGTCGGCGGCGCCTCGTCGACCAAGAAGGCCACCAATTTCGATCGGCATTGGCGCAACGCGCGGACGCTGTCATCGCACAATCCGGTCACCTACAAGGAACGGGCGATCGGACAATTCCTGATCAACGGCACACCGCTTCCGGCCAAGGGCTTCTTCTGACCGACGGCGCTGCCGCGACGAGGGACACGACCCAAACGGCTCGTGCCCGAAGGAGGCGACGGATGAGCAAGCGTGACCTTCATCTCGTATCTGAGACCGCGTTCGATCCCCAGCACTTCCACTCGGCCCTGCGCCGTGTCGCAGCCGGCGTCAGCGTTGTGACCGCGGGCCGCGGCGAGGAGATCACCGGGGTGACCATCGCCTCTCTCATCTCGCTGTCATCAGAGCCGCCGCGGCTCATGATCAGTCTCGGCAATCGATCGTCAGCGTACCCGCTGATCGCGCGCGACGGCTGGTTCGGCATCAACATCCTCAGCTCGGATCAGCTCGCGCTCGCTGATCGCTTCAGCACGCCGCATCTGTCGGGACAGCAGAAGTTCGAGGGCATCGACTGGTCGCGCGGTCCGGCCGGCGTCCCGCTGCTGCAGCACGCCCAAGCTGCGATCGCGTGCGAGGTGGACGAGATCATCGAGCGCTACGCGCATGCGATCATCGTCGGCCGGCCCGACAGCGTCGAGCTTGCGCCCAAATTGTCGAGCCTGCTGTATTGGAACGACCAGTATGTCGAGGTCGACCGCAACGCGGATCTCGACCTGCTCGCCGAGGTCAGCGTGCCCTTGACCCATGTCCGGTGATGACGCGCATGCTCACGGAGACAACGGCATGAGCTCTCGCCCCATTACGGGATCGGGTCTGGACAACGCCACCTCGGCAGGCGAACGCTGGGGCCTCGATCGGCTGGTTGCGGAGCTGCGCGTGTCGCGGGAGGAGACGCACAGCATCCGCAAGGACGGCGTCATCCACCGGCCGCCGTCGCGCGAAAAGCTGGCGCAGGTCGTCTCGGCGCTGACCGAGGCCCTGTTCCCGCGCCACTATGGCCAATATGATCTCGATGGCGAGAACATCGACTATTTCGTCGGCCATCGGCTCAGCGTCGCGCTCGACCTGCTGTCCGACCAGATCCACCGCGCAGCCTTGTTCGTCGGCGATGAGCTGATCCCGGGCTTCCGGCCGCCCGAGGCCGTGGAGTTGACCCGCCGCTTCGCGGCCGAGTTGCCGGCCCTGCGCGGTATCCTGATCAGCGACCTGCGCGCCGCCTTCGTCGGCGATCCCGCCGCCAAGAGCTTCCCGGAGATCCTGATCGGCTATCCCGGCATGACCGCGATCATCCATCATCGGCTCGCCCATCTTCTCTATGGCCTCGGCACCCGCCTCGTTTCGCGGCTGATCGCCGAGATCGCGCATGCCCGCACCGGCATCGACATTCATCCGGGCGCGCAGATCGGCTCCGGCTTCTTCATCGATCACGGCACCGGCGTGGTGATCGGCGAGACCGCCATCATCGGCGACCACGTCCGGATCTATCAGGCCGTCACGCTCGGCGCGCGCCATTTCCCGACCGAGGAGGACGGGACGCTGATCAAGGGCGACGCCCGCCATCCGATCGTCGAGGACGATGTCGTGATCTATGCCGGCGCCACGATCCTGGGCCGCATCACGATCGGACGGGGATCGACGATCGGCGGCAATGTCTGGCTCACGCATGACGTGCCCGCGAACAGCGTCGTCACCCAGGCCTCGCTGCGCAACAAGGTCGGCGGGCCTGCGCTGCAGAAGTCATGATCGAAACGCCGCTCCTTGGTTCCTGATGAGGACGAGGTGATCATGCTCGCGCCGTGGTCAACAATGCAAATCCATTTCATCGACAGCATCGGGACAGAGCCGCTAGATTTTCATCCAGCGTAGCCGGCGTTCGTCGTTGCGATGGCAGCCGCGTTTCAACGGATTGCACGATGTTTGACCCTCTCGCCGTGATCAGCCTGCAGCAGGATACGCCAGGGCCTTCCACTCCCGATGGCCAGCTCCGTGACATCCACGACCACGCAGGCAGGCTGCGCCTGGAGCACCATGAACGAGGTCTCGCCTCCCGCGCCGGCATCAGCCGGCTTGCCCGCCCTATCGTCCGTCGCCTGCGATGGGTTCACCACCTGAGCGATGCATTCGCCCGCGATCCGCATTAGCCAGCGTCAGTCAGTCGATCACCGCTCCACATCCGACATCAGCGAGCCAAGACAAGAGCGCCCCATGAGCCAGCGTCGCCAACTGAACCTCAACCTCTTCATCTATCCCGGCGGCCATCACGAGGCAGCGTGGCGCTACAAGGGCTCGGCAGCGAGCCGGGCGCTCGATATCAGCTATTACCAGCAGCTGGCGCGCACGGCCGAGCACTATACGTTCGACGCGATCTTCTTCGCCGACGGTCCGGCATTGGCCGATAATGTGCGCTATGCGCAGCGCTTCCGCTTCGAGCCGATCACCTGGCTCTCGGCCATCGCCGCAGCCACCAGCCGCATCGGCCTGATCGGGACGGCCTCGACCACCTATCACGAGCCCTACAATCTGGCGCGGCTATACGCCTCGCTCGATCATCTCAGCGGCGGCCGCGCCGGCTGGAACATCGTCACCACCAGCGCGCCGCAGGCGGCGCAGAATTTCGGCCTGCCCGAGCATCCTGATCATCACGAGCGTTACGAGCGCGCCAAGGAGTTCCTCGACGTCGTCACCGCGCTGTGGGACAGCTGGGAGGACGACGCCGTCGTCAATGATCCGGCGTCCGGCATCTTTGCCGATACCGACAAGGTCCATCCGCTCAACCACGTCGGCAAGCATTTTCGCGTGCGCGGGCCGCTCAACGTACCGCGCTCGCCGCAGGGCCGGCCGGTCTATGTCCAGGCCGGCTCGTCCGAGGACGGCCGCGCCTTTGCAGCGCGCTTTGCGGAGGCGATCTTCACCGCGCACCAGACGCTGGCCAGCGCCCAGGAGTTCTATGCCGATATCAAGCGCCAGGCGCGGGCGCTCGACCGCAATCCCGATCACGTCAAGATCCTGCCCGGCATCAGCCCGTTCATCGGCTCGACCCAGGCCGAGGCCGATCGGCTGCAGGAGGAGTTCAACGACCTGATCCAGCCGGAGTACTCGCTGGTACAGCTGCGCCAGATGTTGGGGCTCGATCTCTCGGGCTTCGATCTCGATGGTCCGTTCCCGCGCCATCTGATCGAAACCGACGGCGCGCGTGGCGTCGCCAGCCGTTTCAAGCTCGTGGTCGACATCGTCGACCGCGAGAAGCCGACGATCCGGCAGCTCATCCAGCGCCTCGCCGGCGCCCGCGGCCATTGGGTGATCGCCGGCCCGCCAGAGAAGATCGCCGACAACATCCAGACCTGGTTCGAGAACGGTGCCGCCGACGGCTTCAACGTGATGCCGCCCTGGCTGCCCGGCGGCTTCGATCTGTTTGCCGAGCACGTCGTGCCGATCCTGCGCAAGCGCGGCCTGTTCCGCGAGGAGTATTCCGGCAAGACCCTGCGCGAGCACTACGGCCTGGAGCGGCCGGCCAGCCTCTACAGCCATCAGGTCCAGGCGATCGCCTGAGATCCTCAACCCGGGCGGCGCGGATGCCTTGCATGGCGTCAGCGCCGCCTTTCATTTGTTCAAGATCTGGAAGTCCCATGCATTGTTTGACGAGATTGCGTTTCCTCGGCCTGCTGGCTGTCTCCGTCCTGTCGATCGCCGCCGGTGACAACGCGCAGGCGCAGTCGGCCGAGAAGAAGGACCTGAAAGTCGGCTTCGTCCCCGGCCCCTATATCGACGAGTTCAAGATCGGCGTCGCGCCCGAGCTTGCGAAGAAGGGCTATCAGATCCGCTATGTCGAGTTCTCGACCGGCCTCGAAGCCAACAACGCCGTGTTCAAGAGCGAGATCGATGCGAACGTCATGCAGCACACGGTGTTCCTGAACTCCTACAATGAGCGGCAGAAGACCGACCTGGTCGGCATCGTCCACGTGCCGACCCCACCGATGGGGATCTATTCCAAGAAGCACCCGCTGGGCACCAAGATCGGCGCTGGCGCCAAGGTCGCGGTGCCGAACGATCCTGTCAACCTGCAGCGGGCGTTGTGGATCCTGCGCGATCTCGGTCTGGTCGAGATCCGCGATTCCAAGCCGATCGACGTCACCGAGCTCGATGTCGTCAAGAACCCCGGTGGTATCAAGATCATCCCGCTCGAGGCCGCGCAGGCGCCGCGTGCGCTCGACGACGTCGACTTCGCCGCCATCCAAGGCAATTTCGCGATCTTCAGCGGCCTGAAGCTGACCAACGCCTTCGCGCTGGAAAAGATGACGGCGCCCTATATCAACGTCGTCGCCGTCAAGCGTGACAATGCCGAGACCGCATGGGCCAAGGACATCGTCGCCGCCTACAAGTCGCCGGGCTTCAAGGCCGCCATCCTCGCCGATCGCTTCTATGACGGCTTCACGCTGCCCGACTACATGAAGTGATCGGTGCCGGCGGCCCGTGATCATCATGGGCCGCCGCTGCTATCAGTATCTGCTGATCGCTACTTCAATCCGAAGCCGAGCGCGCGCAGCGCCTCGGTCAGCCTGTCGCGGCCGTTGAGCGCCTTCGCCGAGCCGAGCCGGTTCAGCACCGTTTCCCGCCAGCCGACCGGCGCCACGCCCTGGCTGGTCTGGAAGTCGCGCAGCGTCTCGTCATAGGCGGCGATGCCGTGGATCTCGTCCGTCGGCGCATAGCGCTCGCGATGCAGAACCATGCTCTGGCGCAGCCGTGGCTTGACGTCCTCGCCGGCCGCCTGATCGGCATAACCGACACAGAGGCCGAACACGGCGAGCACGTTCGGCGGCAGGCCGAGCTCCTCGGCCACCGCCTGCGGGCGGTTTCGGATCGCGCCGATATAGACCGAGCCAAGGCCGAGCGCCTCGAGCACCACCACGGCATTCTGGGCTGCGAGGGCCGCGTCGATGATCGCGACGAACAGCGTCTCCAGGAAATGGATGCCATCGTCGGGGCGTCCTTCGCGCTTGGCCAGACGCTCCGCCCGCGACAGATCGGCGAGCCAGACCAGGAACAGCGGCGCCTCGCGGATATGCTTCTGACCGCCGGCGAACTCCGACAGGCGCTGCTTGCGCCCCTGATCCTCCACCGCCACGACGCTCCAGGTCTGCAGATTCGAGGACGATGCGGCCGACTGGGCCGCGGCCACCAAGGTCTCGACGGTGTGCGGCGGCACCGGATCCGGCCGATAGCTGCGGATCGAGCGGTGCGCCAGCAGGTGACCGAGAATGTCGTCGGCACCGGAGGCGAGCTCTGGAATATGCGCGCCATATCGCTTGCGCAGCGCCGCCGAGATCTCGTCTTCGGCCGCCGTTGGCTTTCTCGTCTCGATGATCGTCATTCCCTCGTCCTCATGTCGGTCCGTACATCATTGTACCAGCCGATGCGCGAATGAGCTGGCGCGTCGATCCGCAGCAAAGCCCACCGGGCAGGCGACGACAATCCCCTGCAAGATCATACGTCCATTGTCGACGCGCCCCACTACTCCGCGGCCTGGGCCGCAGCGGCCGTCTCAATCACCGGTTTACGCAATCCTGCCTGCTCCATCAGGGGCAGCACGCGGCGGCCAAAGAAGTCGAGGTCCGGCTTGAAGTCGTAGAACGACAGCTGCAGGCCGTCGACGCCGGCTTTCTTGAGCTGCACGAACTGCTCGACCACCTGCTCCGGCGTGCCGATCACCTCGATATTGCCGCCGATCGCCCGGCGCTTCGGCGCGTCGACGCCGACGCGGCCGCGCCAGGCATGCGCGTCGCTGTCGAGCTTGTGGAAGTCGCCGACCGGATCGGCATGGGCCACGATCGCGTCATGATAGGCCCAGGTTTCTCGTTCGGTCTCGCGGCAGATCACCATCGGATTGAGCAGCGTGCGGACCTCGCGGCCGATGTCGCGCGCGGCCTGCTTGACCCTGGCGGTGTGCGCCGGCAGCGCCGGAAGGGCGCTCTCGAAACTGGAGCCCGCCGGGCTGGTGATGAAGACGATATCCGAATAGCGCGCGGCGAAGGCGATGCCGGCGTCGGAGCCGGTGGCGTTGACGAGCACCGGCCGGCCGAAGCGCGGCTTCGGCGTCACAAAGGCGTTGTTGAGCTTCCACGACGACTGGCCGGAGAACGAGTAGTTCTCGGTGTCGCTCCACAGCCGCTGCAGCACTTCAAGAAACTCGGCGGCGAGCTCGTAGCGGCGGTCATGATCGATCCGGCTCCAGCCGAACGCCTCATGCTCGGCGGCGCGGTGGCCGGTCACGACGTTGATACCCCAGCGGCCATTGGAGATATGGTCGAGCGTGGCGCCATATTTCGCAAGATGCAGCGGATGCCACGGGCCATACAGCACATGAATCGTCGAGATCAGGATGATGCGCCGGGTCAGGCTGGTCAGGGCCGAGGTGGTGATGAAGGAGTCGAGCGCCTCGCCGGTGAACACGCCGCCATAGCCGCCCTTCGGCAGCCATTGTGACAATGCGAACACCAGATCGAAGCCGAGGTTTTCCGCCGTCAGCACCAGATCGCGGTTATAGTCGAAATGCCACGACGTGGTGCGCGGCAGGGTCGAGGCGCTCCAGCCGCCCGCCTGGATCGGCAGGAAAAGGCCGAGCAGCAGCGGCTGCGTCAGTGCACGCGACAGCGGGCTCTCAGGCCAATCGGCGGGGCCGCGAAAACCGTCGAGATCGACCAGTGCCCCCGGGCGATGCGTGATAATCGTCATGCTGTCCTCTTGTCGTCTGCGCCGGCTGCGCCCGCAGCCGCTTCGCCGGCGCGACGAAACACGGTCTCCATCAGCCATTGCTCGTTCGGAAATTGACCGGCCCATTCATCCCAGCCGGAATGCTGGCGGTATTGGCCGAGACGGCCAGAGGCGAGCGCCGTCTCCTGCGTGATCGCCACGCGGCGGTCGCAATCGGGCGCGACGTAGATCGCGTCGGCACGGCAATAGAGCTCGCACATGAAGCAGGTCTGGCAATCTTCCACCCGGGCCAGTTGCGGCGGCCCGGATGGCGCCCGTTCCAGCACATTGGTCGGGCACACCTCGACGCAGGCGCCGCAATCGGTACAGCGATCGGCGACAATCAGCTCGATCATGACGCAGCTTCCAGCTCGCGCGCCGAGGATTGCGGCTCCCGCGCCGTATCAGCAGTGACCTCAATCCGATCGAAGCCGCGGCTCAACAGCCGCACCGCAAGCTGCGGATCGAGCCCTGGATGATCCACCCTGCGATGCAGGCCCCTGCTCTCGGTGCGGCGGCGTGCCGTGGCGACCGCCCAGCGCGCGCTCGCGACCAACGCCGCTGTTTCGCGTGACCGCAAGGTTTCGCCGGCTGCATGATCGACGATCTCGCGCCAGAGTCCGTCGAGCGCGCGCTGCGAGGCGGCCAGCGTCGCCTCCTGCCGAAACAGCGTCTTCTCGAACGGATGCATCTCGGCACGCACACCGGCCCTGATCGCCTCGAGATCGATGGCCCTGGTACGACCGTGCGGATGCAGGCCGGCACGTCCGAGCGGCCTCAACACAGCAGCGGGCGGTCCGATCTCGCGCGCCAGCCGCGCTGCAGCCTGCCCGGCCCGGATGCCTGAACTCAGTGCCCAGGCCGAATTGACATTGCCGCCGCCGGAGATCGCACCGGCGACCTTTTCGCGCGAGGCATTGTCGCCGGCCACGAACAGCCCTGGTACCGCGGTGCGGCCATCGACGGCGTCGACCTTGACGCCACCGAGGCCGCGGATCGTGCCGTCATTGTGCAGCGTGACCTCGAAGCGATCGCGATAAGGGTCGATGCCCCAGCGATCGAACACCAATGGCACGTTCGGCGAAATCGTATGCAGGCGCGCCTTGATGTCGTCGGGCAGACGGTGGAGCGAGCAAAACACCGGACCGGCGAGCAGCGCTTTCGCGAGCCCGACCGTCTGCTGAGGTCCGAACGGCAGATCGAGCTCGCGCCCGTCGCCGTCGTAGTAGGTCGCGAAGGAATACGCCATGCTGCGCGTCATGGTCGAATGAGCCGGCGCGATCGTGTAGGCCGCGGTGAACTCCATGCCGGAAAGCTCGGCACCGGCTTCCGCCGCAAGCAGATAGCCGTCACCGGTGTTGGTCCGCGATCCCAACAGATGCGACAGGAAGCTGGTGCCGCCAGCCGCGAGCACGGTCGCCCCCGCCGCGACCTGATACGGACGGCCGCCATCCTGCCGGCGCTGGCCACGGGCGCCACCAATCGAACCGTCACTGCGCGCCAGCAGTTCCAGCACCGGCGAATGGTCGAGAATGGTGACACCATGCTCGCAGGCGAAGGCGCGCAGCGCGCGCATATATTCGGGACCACGCACGGCGCGATGGTTCGCGCGGCCGTCGTCGTCGATGCCGAACGCATAGTGGCCCGACAGGGTCGGCAAAGAGCGCCAGGTCTCCCCGATGATGGCATGCATCCAGGCGGCTTCGCCGAGACCAAGTCCCGCGGCAACGCGCTGGCTGACAGCCTGCTCGCGCGCTCCCGGCGGAACCCACCAATGACCGGGCCCGGCTGCCGCCGTGACGCCGCTGGTGCCGCAATAGCCCTTGTCGACCAGGATCACGCGAGCGCCCGAGCGCGCGGCAGACACCGCGGCCCAGGCGCCGGCCATGCCGCCGCCGATGACGAGCACGTCGGCCGTGAGCGCCAATCGATCTGGCACGGAGACGGTCATCACACCACCGGATCGGTCTTTGGCCAGCCCGAGGTTCCTGTCCGTTGTGTCCCCGTGCGCAGCCCAACCATGTTTCCAGCTCCGAAGCCGTGCGCGAACGACGCAGGCCGGCGCATCGTCATTCAGCGCAGCGCCGCTGGCAATTTCAGAGTTGCGCGATTCTCGGCGCCTCCATTCTCGCGACAATCGTTGATCGAGAAAATTTCAGTTGAGCGGCTCAAGCATCCGAAACCGCTAATGGCACGAGCTCGCCTGCATAACAATTCTATCGCGCCACCGCCTGCTGCGGCACAGTTTCGACAACAATCTGGATTTTCCTGGAACAATGCCGACAGGAAAAGGGCGTCGGATAGAATATTCGTCTTTCCGAATCCGGCCGGCGGTTTGCGTGTTAGATTATGAATCCTACGCATGGTCGGCACGCGAGAGAAAAGGCATCTTTGCATGAGCCGTTTTTCGGAACGACACGTGATCATCGTCGGTGGCGGAGCATCCGGCGTTCTGCTGGCCTATCAGTTGCTGCAGCAGGCCCATTCCAACGTCCGCGTTACCCTGATCGAGAAGCGCCCGGAGGTCGGCCGCGGGCTCGCCTACCACACCGGAAATGCCGATCATCTGCTGAACGTGCGTGCCGCCAATATGAGCGCGCTGCCTGAGGATCCTGATCATTTCTGGCGCTGGCTGTCGTCTCATGAGCACGGACAGCAGCTCTGTCCCGACCCGTTCTGCTTTGTACCACGCCGCCTCTATGGCGATTACATTGCGAGCCTCATCGCACCGTTCCTGGCCGAGGACGATGGCGCGCGCCGTCTGACCATCATTCGCGGCGAATGTGTCGCTGTCAGCGAGGGTGCCAGCGGCGTCACCGTCAGCCTCGCCGACGGCACGCGTCAGCTCGGCGACGTCGCCGTGCTCGCGACCGGCCACGATGCCGCGGTTCCGCGCTCGGCCTGGCACGCTGATCCATGGATCTCCCCTTCCGTGCCGGGCTTCAGCCAGGATGCGACGGTGCTGATTCTCGGCACCGGCCTGACCATGGCGGACTACGTGCTGTCGCTGCTACGCGCCGGCCATCGCGGCCCGATCGTGGCGATGTCGCGCCGCGGGCTCATGGCCAAGGGCCATCGGCGCATCGCGCCCTGCAAGATCAGCGAGGACGAGATTCCGTTCGGCGCTCCCGGCAGCACGCTGCTGCGCTGGTTCCGCCAACGCATTGCCGCCCACGTCGCTGACGGAGGCGACTGGCGCGGCGTCATCGATGCGATCAGGCCGTTCAGCCACCGGCTGTGGCACGAATTGCCACAGTCATCGAAGCGCAGCTTTCTGGAGCATGCGCGGGCGTGGTGGGACGTCCACCGGCATCGGATGGCACCGGAGGTCGAGGCGCGTATCGCAACAGCGATCGCGGATGGGCAACTGCGCATTGCCGCAGCCAAGCTCGTCAAGATCGATGGCGGCTCCGTCGCTGGACGGGCGCATTATCGCCGCCGCGGCCGCAGCGAGATCGAGACCCTGGAGGTCGGCGCCGTGATCGACTGCACGGGCATCGTCAGGGATCCTCGCGCCACGGCCAATCCGGCGGTGCGCAGCCTGTTCGATCAAGGGCTCGCGCGCTGTGATCCGCTCCGGATCGGCATCGAGGTCACGGCCGATTGCGCCGTCGTCGGCGCCGATGGCACGCCCTCGCAACGCCTGTTCGCAATCGGCCCGCTGACCCGCGCCGCCTTCTGGGAGATCATCGCCATCCCAGACATCCGCAGTCAGTGCGCTGCGCTTGCCAATCGATTGGTGCAAGCGCAGCCGATCGAGGTGCCGCCGCGCGAGGCGCCGGCACTCGCCGCCGCTCCCGATCACCAGGTCGCGATATAGGTTCCCTTGAAGCGGGTCTCCAGGAATGCCTTGACCGGCTCGGACTGATAGGCCTCGATCAGCTGCTTGACCCAGGGCTTGTCCTTGTCATCCTCGCGGACCGCGAGGATGTTGACCCACGGCCCTTCGGCGTTCTCGCGCGCGATCGCGTCCTTGGCTGGATTGAGTCCCGCCTGGACCGCGTAATTGTTGTTGATCGAGACGAGATCGACGTCGGCGAGCGCGCGTGGCAGCTGTGCCGCATCGAGCTCGACGAATTTGAGCTTCTTCGGATTGTCGGTGATATCGGCAACGGTGGCTGCGACGTTGTTGGGGTCCTTCAGCTTGATCACGCCGTGCAATGCCAGGATCATCAGCCCGCGCGCGCCATTCGAGGGATCATTGGCAATCGCGACGCGGGCGCCCTCGGGCAGCTCGGCCAAGCTCTTGTACTTCTGCGAATACACGCCCTGCGGCGAGGCGATCGTGGTCGCGACCTTGACGATCTTCCAGCCGGTCTTGGCGATCTGGTTTTTCAGATAGGGCTCGTGCTGGAACGAGTTGGCTTCGAGGTCCTTCAGCGCCAAGGCCTGGTTAGGAATGACGTAGTCGGTAAATTCGACGACCTTGATGTCGAGCCCGCGCTCGGCGCCGACCTTCTTCACCACGTCGAGTATCTCAGCATGCGGCCCGGCGGTGACGCCGACACGAATGGTCTCGGCCCGTACGGGCGTGAGCAGCGACACGAGGGCAGCCAGGGCAACGACAGGAAGGCGCATTCAAGTCTCCAACGAAACAAACAAGTTCCGCCGCTCACTAGCGCCGCTGCCATTCGCGTTCAATTGCAGCCGCGAACAAAGCAACGAAGACGCTATGGATCCGCGCCGCCCGATCCGGATATTCTCCCACCAAGGGTTTTCATGACCGGTTTGTTCTCGTCCCCCGACCGAGATCATGGCCCGCGAGATCGCCCGCATGCCGTTGTGCGCATGCGGGCTGCGCAATTCGATCAGTTGAACAGGTCCGGCTCCTGCGCCGTGATCCAGTCCCACAACGGCTGGAAGCTGAAATAGCCGCCCTTATGAGTGCCGACCTGCCCCGCAGTATGTTTCGCAATGTCGTGCGGGATCGGTTTGGTCGGGCCTGCCGCCTCGGCCAGCAGCTGGGTGCGCGCAGCGTTGTCCATCGCGATGTACCACCACGCCGCGGCTTCGATGGTCGGGCCGACCGTGAGCAAGCCGTGGTTCTGCAGGATCGCAGCCTTCCTGCTGCCGAGCGCAGCTGCGATCTTCTTCCCCTCATCGGCGTTGAGCACGACGCCGGTGAACGGATCGAACAGCACGTGATCGTCGTAGAACGCGCAGGAATCCTGGGTCAAAGGGTCGAGCAGCCGGCCGAGCGCCGAGAACGCCTTTCCGTAGGTCGAATGCGTATGGGCAGCGGCAATCACCTGCGGATGGGCCGCATGAATCGCGGAATGGATGACGAAGCCGGCCTGGTTGATCGGCTTGTCGCCGATCAGGATGTTCCCGTCGTGATCGACGAGTTGCAGATCGGACACCTTGATCTGGCTGAAATGCGTCGACAACGGATTGATCCAGAACCGGTCGGGGAATTCCGGATCGCGCACGGTGACGTGTCCGGCCAGACCCTGATCGAAGCCGTAGCGGGCGAACAGGCGGAAGGTCGCCGCGAGCCGCTGCTTGCGATGCAGCCGCTCCTCCGCGAAGGTCGCTGCCGGCTGACGCTCGACGAGCGCAAATTTCCGGGGTCGTTCGACGAACTCATTCATGTCGTTTCACCTCTTGCACCGAGCCCCCGCGCCATGCCGCCGGACGAGCTCACTGCCGTCATGGTAGAACGAACCTTGCGAGACGATCTTTTCAAAGATCAGGGCTCGCCGGCAATACCGGCAAGCCCTCCTCCGCCAGGCTCGATCCAAACCATCTCTGCCGCGCCTGAACGGGCCGCACGACTCAGCGATGCCGCAGCCGCCGATTCAGCCGGCGCGCCAGATGATCGCCGACCGTCTGCACGGTTTGCACCAGCACGATCAGGACGACGACCACGGCCAGCATCATCTCCGGCATGAAGCGCTGATAGCCATAGCGAATGCCGAGATCGCCGAGGCCGCCGCCGCCCACCGCCCCCACCATCGCCGAATAGCCGAGCAGGCTGACGACCGCGAGGGTCAGAGCCAGGACAAGGCCGGGCAGTGCTTCCGGAATCAGCACCTTGAACACGATCTGCAGCGGCGTCGCGCCGAACGAGGATGCGGTCTCGATCAGACCGCCATCAACCTCGCGAATGGCCGCCTCGACCAGCCGCGCGATGAACGGCGTCGCGGCCACGGTCAACGGCACGATCGCCGCGCCCGATCCGATCGACGTACCGGCCACGAGACGCGTGAAGGGAATGATGGCGACGACGAGGATGATGAAAGGCGTCGAGCGCGTGGCATTCACGACGACGCCGAGGATCGCATTGACCGAGGGCGCTGCGAACAGCTCCCCCTTGCGACTGGTCGCCAGGAAGATGCCGAGCGGCAGCCCGAGCGAGGTCGCGACCAGCGCAGCGGTCGAGACCATGAACAGGCTTTCGCCAGTGGCCTGGATGATCAGATTGATGAGCTCAGGAGACATAGCCGAGGCGCTCCGCTGCGAACTGGTGCTGTGAGAGATAGGCCAGGGTCTGCCGGGCCGCCGCTTCGCCGCCGGGAACGCCCAGGATCAGCGAGCCGACAGGCTGGCCGCCGATCTCGTCGATCCGCGCCGCCAACAGCGCAACGTCGACCGACAGCTCGCGCGCCAGCCGCGCCACCAGGGTATCGCCGGCGTGGGAGCCGCGCACCTGAACGCGGATGACCGCCTGTCCGAGCGGCGCCGGCTGCTGCACGAGGCGGCTGGCCAGCGACACCGGCACGGCGTCGCCAAGCACTTCCGCAAGGAATGTCTGCGTGGTCGCATGTTTCGGATGGGTGAAGATGTCGGCGACATGGCCGCGCTCGACCACGCGGCCGTCATCGATCACCACGACTTCCTTCGCGAGCTGGCGGACGACCGACATCTCGTGGGTGATGAGGATGATGGTCACGCCGAGCTCGCGGTTGATGTTCGCGAGCAGATCAAGGATCGCCCGCGTGGTCTGCGGGTCCAGCGCCGACGTCGCTTCATCCGACAACAAGACGTTCGGCCGCGTCGCCAGCGCACGCGCGATGCCGATGCGCTGCTTCTGGCCGCCGGACAGCTCAGACGGGTAGCGGTCGTGCTTGTCGGCGATGTCGACGAGCTCCAGCAGTTCGGCGACGCGCGTCCGGATGTCCGCCTTCGACCAGCCGGCGACCTCCAGCGGCAGAGCGATGTTGTCGGCCGCCGTGCGCGAGGACAGCAGGTTGAAGTGCTGGAAGATCATGCCGATCGAGCGCTGCGCAAGCCGCAGCGGCTGACCGCGCAGCGCCGAGATGTCGCGGCCATCGACAATGACGCGGCCCGTGGTCGGCTTCTCCAGCCCGTTGATCAGCCTGACAAGACTCGACTTGCCGGCACCGGAGCGTCCGATCACGCCGGTGATCGCGCCGCGGGCGATCGCAAAATCGACATCTTTGAGCGCCTCGACGGCTGGCTTGTCGCGATAGGCGGGATAAGTCTTGGACAATCGCTCGAAGCGGACCATCGGCTCGGCGATGAGACCTTCGGGCAACGCGGGCTCCGCCGGCCGGATCGGCTCGGCAATGGATGGGTGAGCATTCATGGAGTGACCTTGGGCTGACCTTGGCTTGGCGTGTTGCAGCGCACGCGTTGGCGTCAACATCGCCTGCGATCCTGCTCAAGGCTATTTCAGAAAAAGCGCCCAATTTGGATGAAGCTTCTCGGGAGGATGACGGCGGTGAAATGTCATCCTCCTCGCCGCGTGTTCATTCTCGGTGGAACACGAGAGTCCGCACTTCGATGCTCTCGCGCGGCGGCGCGTCAGCCGGAGTCGTCGGGTCGACAAAAGCGGTGTGCGGCGCGAAGCGCGTGCGCCCGTCGGTTGCCGAATCATAGCATTTCAGCAGCAGCGCTTCGTCGGGCGTCATCTCCGGGAAATAGAACCAGCGATGCGACGGATTATAGGTAACCGAATAGGTCTCGCCGTTGCGATTGGGATAGATCAGGTCGGAGGCGACCAGATCATCGCGCGCGACAGTCGTGCCATCGCACATCGCCAGCGGCGTGTCGCGCAACGGGCCGATGATCGGCCGCCAAAGGTTGACGACCTGCACCCGGCCGCGTAGCAGCTCCTCCGCCTCGGTGCCGAGATGCTCGCGGACCCGATCTGCGCCTGATCGCTCGGTCTGATCCACATGCACACGCGTCGCCGGCTGGCGCGGTCCGCTGTTGCGGACATCGGGCGCGCCAGGAACGCGCTTGCGAATGGTGTGATCGAAGATCACGACCCGATCAGCGCGCAAGGTCGCACGAAGGAACGCCTCGACGGCCGGATAATAGACGTTGCGGATCTCCTTCTCATTGGTGAAGTCGCGCACGAAGGTCGGGTGACGGACCAGGGCGAAACCCTCACGGTCGAGGGAGAACGACTGCGCAATCGGACGACCATTGAACACGGCGACCTGGCGCGGCTCCGGCACGGCGGTCGATTTCGCCTCGCCCGGCGGCGGATCGAAGGCGTAGGTGCGCGGCTTGGCCGAGGTCGGCGCAAGATAATTGAGCTCGGCGAGAACGAGGGGCAACGATTCGATCTTTCTCTCGACCAGGCTCATGGCTGTCTCCAGGCAACTTCATGCTGATGCATGCATGTTGGTTCGTGCCGTCCGCGCCGGCAACCCGCCGGCAAAAATAGCAACGAACCTGCTACCGGCCACACGGCCGGTAGCATGACACGTCGCGCAGCGCGGCGCTGTCGACTGGTTTCTCCTCTGCGTCGGCGCGCTCTACTCCGCCGCCTCACTCAGGCCGAGTCGCGCCTGCGGGATTTCGCCGGTTACCACCGACACACGCTCACCCCACCGCTCTTCCGGATAGTAATCCCAGACGGCGTGGTGCTGGCTCGCCCAATTATCCCAGACCAGAAGCGAGTTGGGGCGCCACGGCACGCGCGTCTGCAGCGCCAGCTGGCCCTCGATATGACGGAACAGCAGCTGCAGCAGCGCGTCACTCTCCCGCCGGGTCAATTGCACGATGTGGGAGGTGAAGGACGCATTGACGTAGAGGAACTTGCGGCCCGTGCGCGGATGGCTCACCACCACCGGATGCTCGGATTGCGGGTAGGTCTTGCCGGGATCGGGCTTGGCGCCATAGCCCGCGGTCCACGCCAATGAGCCGTCATGAATGGCGGTCAGGCCCTCGAGCAGCTGCTTGATCGGATCCGACAGGAATTCATAAGCGAGATACATGTTGGCGAACGCCGTATCGCCGCCGAGCGACGGTGTCTTGGTCACACGCAGCAGCGAGACACGAATCGGGCTCGGATCGCAGGACACGTCCGGGTGCCAGCCGTCACCGGCGGTGAAGCGCGAATTCGCATCGGTCTTCCACGACAGGAATTCCGGATCGAACGGGCCATCATGGCGAAAGCGGGTGGCGGCCAGTTCGTGCCGGTGCAACGACTTGCCGAAGCGTCGCGCGAAGCGCTTGTGGTCGTCCTTCGAAAGATCCTGATCGCGGAACACGATCGCGAGATTCTCATCGAGCGCGCGCTGGATCTCCGTGAACTGCTCGTCCGGCAGATCCTTGGAGAGATCGACGCCGCCGATCTCCGCGCCGACAGTCGGACTGAGCTGTCGCACCTCGATCGTGCGGTAAGGCTCGCGCCTTGCGCTGTTCCAGGCCTGGATGGCCAGCTTGTCGTTGAAGTCCCGGTAGAAACTCATGACCTCTCGTCCTCGAAATGTGTGATGGGAAATCAGAAAGCCGCCCTGCGCACGCGGCCGCCGCGGACGGTCAGGAGCGCGCGGGCCGCGCGCTCGGCATCGCGCGCCGAGGCGAAATGCTGACCGTCGAGACTGTCGAAAGCGCGCTCGGACGAGAAAAAGCTGAAGCCGCGCTCGTCAGCGGTGACGATGCCTGCGGTGCGGTTATGGACCTCGATGATATAGGCTTTGGACATGATTGATCGTTCGCCGCCTGCCTGCGGCGCTCCTGTCTGATCTGCTGATGTATTGAAGGCGTTGCGTTCGGCTGCAGCGATCAGCAACAGGCCCCGGTCGCCGCAGAGAAGCAGCGTCCGGCAAGGCGCTTGCGCACCAGGCAACGGGCTGCGTTCGTGGTTCTCATCTCGGTGATCCAGGGTTGAGCGATGATGGCGATGAATATCCGCGCCGGAGGCCGTGCGGTCAATGAAATGGAACTTCAAAGATCGTGAACCGGCGCATCGTTTGTTTCAGGACCAGACACGCCGAAGCAAATTTCGCTCGCAATCCCCGCCAGCTCGGACTGCGACTAATTTGCACGGGGCGATGCCGCGCGTGCGCCGCAGAACCACGCCTGATCAGGGATCGGGAGAATCATTGCGCTCTTCGACAGGAACCCTTCCGTGCGGCGCCGGTTGCGGTCCTAGACGACGCGACGTCCCATCCCCGAGGGAGAGTCAACTCATGGCAGTCCAGATCGTGATGGATCGAACAGGCGACAGCCGCTACCTGTTCGATCCGGCAAGCCCGGCACAGGTCGCGGAGGCCGAGCGGCTGTTCCGGCATCTGACCGACCGCGGCTTCACCGCCACGGCCCGCGTCGCACCTGGACGATTGGAGATCATCCGTTCGTTCGACCCGGGCGTGGAAGAAAGCGTGTTCTTCCCGCGGCTCGTCGGCGGTTAGCAGCACCGATCATGTTCGCGGCCATTCGATCAAAGCAGCGCGCCTTGCTGCGCCGGCTCGCGGTGCAGAACCTGTTCTGCCACCACCAAGCCCACCGCACGCCCGACGGCCGGTCGCGACGCCTCTTGCAGCAATGGCTGACGCCACTGCAGTGGAAGCAGTTGACCACCCGCGGATATTTCGACGTCATCGGCTCCCAGAGCGGCAGCCGCTACCGGATCTACACGGGCTCGGCGATGAATGTCTGCCTGCTCGACGACAAGGGACGCGCACGCCGGGGCCTCTGCTTCGTTCCGGTCGGCGACCTGCCTGCCGGCGACGTCATGCTGGCCCAGAAGCTCGCGCTGGAGCTATGCGAGGACAGCGCGATCACGGTCGCGAAGGAATTCGTCCCGCGCTCATCCTACTGGATCTGACCGCCTCGGCGTACCCTTCCCACGCGTCGTCGCCATTCGATCACGCGTTGCCGCCCCTGCAGATCAGCATCCGCCGGGGCGACCAGGTCGCAGGGATCCGGCGCTCACGGATGGCGTCGTGCTTCTCATCACCGCGAGTTCGAGCTTCCACCAATTCACAACCGGTAGAAGCGCGCCGCATTGTCGTGGAACAACTTGCGGCGATCGCCGGCGGCAAATCCGGCCGTGATCGTCTTGAAGGCCTCGAGCAGCCTGTCATAGCTGCTGAAGAGCTTGTCCACCGGGAAGTTGCTCGCGAACATGCAGCGGTCCACGCCGAACATCTCGATCGCCGACAGCACATAGGGACGAAACGACTCTACGGTCCAGCTCCAGTCGCCCATTCCCAGACCCGAGATCTTGCAGGCGACATTCGGCGCCTGAGCCAACAGCTTCATGCCCCTCTTCCACGCCTCGAAATGGTCGTGGCCGTCGACCTGCATGCCGGTATGGTTGAGGATGATCTGCGTGTCCGGGAAGTCGCGTGCCAGCTCATAGGCCTCTTGCATCTGCGGATAATAGATCTGCAGATCGAAGGACAGGCCGAGGTCACGCAGCAAAGCGAAGCCGCGCCGCCACTCTGGCTCGCGGCAGACGCCGGGACGGTCGAGATAGGTCTTGGCCGGATCGGGATGATAGTTCAGCGACTGGCGGATGCCGCGGAAGTTCGGATAGGCCAGATGCGCTTCGAGCACGTCGCGCACATTCGGCTGCGCCAGATTGGCATAGCCGACAATGCCATGCGGGAAGCCGTTCTGATCGGCCACGGCCTGCAGCCATTTCGTTTCACCGACGGGATCGTCGGGATCGAACCCGACGTCGAGATGAACCGACTTGACAACGTTCTGGTTCTTGCAATCGGCAAGGAAATCCTCGACCAGATAGCTGTGGCAGATCGCCGTGTAGTCGCCGAACGCAGCCGGCTTCACACCGTCCTGCAGCCAGGGATAGCGGTGATTCTCGAGATCATAGAGATGATGGTGCGGATCGATGATGGGAAAGTCGGACATGGTGGCATCCTGAAGCAGGAACAGGCCGGGCGTGGGTTGCGGATGCCTGAGGACGCAGGCACCCGCTGCGATGTCGCAGCGATCAGTAATCACCCGCCGACGGCGGATAGACGCGCTTCAGCTTGGCCTGCGCTTCCGGTGTACCGACATTGCTTGATGTCACCAATGCGAGCGGCAATGGCAGGCTCTGGGTCACGGCCGCTCCCGTCAGCGCGTTATAGACCTGCTGCACCGCTTCGATCCCCTGCCCGCCGGCTTCCTGCAGGAACAGCCCCTGGACGACGCCCTCGCGCAACAGCTTGACGGTGGTCGGGCTGCCGTCGGCGGTGGCGAGGCCGACCTTGCCGACCAGGCCACGGGTCTGCAGCGCCTTGGCGGCGCCGGTCGCGGCTTCGTCATACATGCCGTAGATCGCCTTCACGTCGGGATGTGCGGTGAGGAGATCGTTGGCCTGGTCGACCGCCTCGCGCACCGTGAGACCCTTGGTCTGCAGGATCTGGACGAGCTCACAGCCGTCGGCCTGGAAGGATTCCTTGGCGCCGGCGAGATATTTCTGCGCGTTCTCGCGATCTTGCGGCAGCGACAGCATGCCGACCTTGTTGCCGCCGCGCTCCTTCGCAAGCGCACAGACGAACTTGCCTTCGGCCTTGCCGCCCTCGAAATTATTGGCGGTCACGGCCGACGTGTAGTCGGTTTCGCCCGGCTGCGGGCCGATGCCGGCAAAGGCAATCGGGATCTTCTTCTCCTTCAACAGCCGCAGTACGGGGGGCGTGCTGGTGGAGCTCACCGGGCCCATCACGATGGCGTCGACGCCGCGGGTGATGGCGGTCCGCACATTCGTCATCTGGTCAGCCGGCGAGTTGTGTGAGTCCATCTCGATATAGGTCATGCCGAGCTCGGCCGCCTTGGTCTTGGCGCCGTAGCCGACCCACTGCCAATAGGAGATGTCCAGCGACGGTGCGATATAGGCCACCGTGAACGTCTTGGCGCCTTCAGCCGCCACGGGCTGCGCGACCGAGGCGATGACCGCAGCGACGGCAAGCGCGAACAAGCGATGAGATCGTCGATTCATGATTTCCTCCGTGTTTTTTGGTGGTTCCGCAATTTCGCAGTCTCAGCTGCGGACCTTCGTGGCGCGATCGATCAGGACTGCGACGAGAATGACGGCTCCCGTGACGGTTCCCTGCCAGAAGCTGTTGATGCCGATCAGGTTGACGCCGTTCTGGATCACCGTGATCATGATCGCGCCGAGCATGGCGCCGATCGCCGAGCCGGTGCCGCCGAACAGGCTGGCGCCGCCGATCACGCAGGCCGCGATCGCCTGCAGCATGAGGTTGGCGCCGGCGGTCGATTCCGAGTTGCTGATATAAGACAGGCTCAGAAGGCTGGCGAAGGACGCCGCCACGCCGGACGCGACATAGACTCCGAAGCGCACGCCATGCACGGGAATGCCGAGCAGCCGGGCGGCCTTATCGTTGCTGCCGATGGCGAAGACCCAGCGGCCGACGACGAGCTTGCGCAGGACACATTCGAGCGCGATCACGGCGAGCGCGCAGAACAGCACGAAGTTGGTAATACCCGGGATCATCTCGCCGCCATTGAGCGTCCAGAAATTCGGATCGGCGATCGCAATCGAGTGGCCGTCGGTAATCACGAAGGACAGGCTGGCTCCGATCGCATAGGTGATCAAGGTGACGACGAAGGGTGCGAGGCCGACAACCGTGACGAGGCCACCATTGATCGCGCCGACCGCAAGCCCGACACCGAGGCTGATCAAACAGACCACCGGCCACGGCAGGGCGGCAGAGAAGCAGAGGCCGGCCACCATGCCGGTCAAGGAAAACGTCGAGCCGACCGACAGATCGATCCCGCTGGTCGCGATCACCAGGAACACGCCGAGCGACATCAGGATCAGCGGTGCCGCGGCCTGGGCGATGTTGGCGAGATTGCCCCAGGTCAGAACATAGGGCGACCAGAAGCTGATGCCGACCAGGAGAACCACGATGGCCATCGCGATCGCGATCTCCGTGCGATAGATGCGCGTCAGGCGTACGACGAGCGAGGCGCGCTTGCCCGGCTGCGGCCGGTCGGCCGCGCGCTGATCGATCACCACTTCCGTCATGCTGCCCTCTTGCTTGCCCATGCGCAGATCTTCACGCCGCCATTCCGGTCGCGCGCGACAGCGACACCTCATCGAGTTCGTCGCGATCGAGAACGCCGCTGGCCTGGCCGCTGAGATCGAAGGCGACCACCCGGTCGCACACCGCAATCAGCTCGGTGAATTCGGTGGACCACCACACCACAACGCAGCCGGCGGCGGCGGCATCGCGGATCATCGCGTAGATCTCGCGCTTGGTGCCGATGTCGACGCCGCGCGTCGGCTCCTCCAGCACCAGGATCTTCGGCGCCGGCGCGAGCCAGCGTGCCAGCAACAGCTTCTGCTGTGTGCCCCCGCTCACGGTTTGCGGCAGCGCGTCGATCGAGCTGGCTTTGATGGAGAGCGTGTCAAGCGCCGTCTGCGCGGCCGTCGCCTCCCTGGACGAAGCCAGAATGCGACGGTCCGCCACCCGAGCGGCCGCGACGATGTTGTCGAGGATCGGCAGGGTCGCGAGAATGCCCTTCTCCGCGCGATCGCCGGAGACGTAGCCGACCCCTGCCCTGATCGCTTCGGCCGGACTTGAGAATCTCACATCGATGCCGTCGATCGTGATCTGCCACGCCGCGGGCCGGCTCGCCCCGATCAGGGTCTCGATCACGCCGGACGGTCCCGCCGGCGCACCGGCGAGCCCGAGCACCTCCCCCGAGGCGACGCTCAGCGACACACCTGGACTGCGCAACACAATCTGCATACGCGCGGACGCAGCCGGCGCGCCGCGCGGCGCAGGAGGCGACACCGCACTGCTCTTCTGCCCCATCGCCTCGACGATGGCCTCGTCACTGATGTCGGAGAGAGCCACGCGGTCGAGCACGGAGCGCCCGTCGCGCAACACAGTGCAGACATCGGCGAGCGCGCGGATCTCGCCCATGCGATGCGACACCAGCAGCGTGCTGATGCCCTGCTGCGCCAGCCTGCGCAGAATGCCGAACAGCCGCTCCGTCTCGGAAAAGGTCAGGTTGGCGGTCGGCTCGTCCAGCAGCAGCACGCGCGCCCCGGAGCTCAGCGCCCGCGCAATCTCGACAAACTGCCGCTCGTGCAGGTCGAGCTGCGCCACCGGCCAATCCAGCGTCCGCTCCGCCAATTCCTCGTCGACCAGCGCCAGCGCGGCGCGGGCCTCCGCGTAGCACGCGGCCTCGCCGAGCCGCGCGAAGGCGCACTTGCGATGCGGCAGATAGATGTTCTCGGCCACTGACAGATGCGGCAGCAGCGCCAGCTCCTGAAACACGACAGCGATCGCGTTGGGGTTCGGATCGAGCCGGCCATCGATGCTGATCGACCCGGCATCAAGGCGGTGCGACCCGGATATGATCCGGATCAGCGTCGACTTGCCGGCTCCGTTGCCGCCCAGCAGCGCGTGGATTTCGCCACGGCGGATCCGCAGATTGGCTCCGCGCAGGACGTGCGTGGCACCAAAGCTCTTTTCGATTTGCTTGGCTTCGAGGACGAATGCCGTGGCATTCGTCCCGGCCTGGGTCTCACGCGGGGCTGACATTTCGGGATTCACGTTCTCACCTGCACCACGATGCGTCAGAGGAAACCGATCGACAACCACGGGATGAAGGCGACGAGCAGAAGGCCGAGCACCAGCGCGCCGAGATAGGGCCAGATGCGCGCCAGTCCGGCATTGGGATCGATCTGGCCGATCGAGCACGCCGCGTAGTAGCCGAGCCCGAAAGGCGGCGCGAACAGGCCGATGCCCATCGCGAGGATGATCACCATCGCGTAGTGCACCTCGTGCACGCCGAGCAGCTTGGCGGCCGGGAACAGCAGCGGCCCGAACAGGACCATTGCGGGAAGACCTTCGAGAATGCTGCCGAGCAGGACGAACACGGCGATTGAGATCAGGAGGAAGCCGTATTTGCCGCCGGGAACCGATGTCATCATCGCCGCCAGCGCATGCGAGAAGTTCGACTGGGTCAGCGCCCAGGCCATCGCGGTGGCCGCGCCGATGATGAAGAGAATCGCGCCCGACAAGGCCGCAGTGTGGACCAGCGCCGGGTAGAGCTTGCGCCAGTCGAAGCGGCGGTAGACGAGCAGCCCGACGATGACGGCATAGGCGATGCCGATGGTCGACACCTCGGTCGCGGTCGCCACGCCTTCCGTGACGGCGGTCCGGATCAGCACCGGCAGCAGCAGAGCGGGGATCGCTGTGATGAGCGCGGCGCGGATCGTGCCCCAGGACGGGCGCGGACGAATGACGCTCTCCGGCTCGACCATGCGCCGCTTGGCAACGATCGCCAGGGCCGCCGCCAACACCAGGCCTGGCAGAATGCCACCGGTGAACAGCGCCGAGATCGAGACGCCGGCCACCGAGCCGATGATGATCAGCACGATCGACGGCGGGATGGTCTCGGCCATCGCGCCGGAGGCGGCGAGCAGCGACACCAGCTCGCCATCATGAATGCCGCGCCGCTTCATGTCGGGAAACAGCACCGGCGCAACTGCGGCCATGTCGGCCGTCTTCGCACCGGAGATGCCGGACACGAGCAGGATGGCGCCGAGCAGCACATAGGACAGCCCGCCCCGGACATGCCCGACCAGCGAGACGAGGAAGCCGACCATCGCCTCGGCCATCCGGGTCATCACGATCAGGTGCCCGAGCAGGATGAACAGCGGGATCGCGAGCAGCACCAGCGAAGAGACGCCTTCATCGATCCGGCTGGTGACGACCTCGAGCGGCGCGGTCGTGACCGTCAGCAGATAGGCAATGGTGGCGAGGCCGAAGCAGAACGCGATCGGCACGCCGGCAAGCACGGCCGCGCCCAGCAGCAGCGCGAAGAAGACGATCAGGTTCCAATTGCCGAGAGCCTTCAGCGCCGGAGCGGTGCCCCACAGCACAAGCGCGACTGTCGCAAGCAGCACCAGCGCGATCGCGAGATCGCGCGAGGCGTGGCGGGTCATGCGCAGCAGCGCGGTCGCGAGCATCAGGCCGATGCCGACCGGCACGGCGCCGGCCCGCAGGCTATCGGACAGGCCGAGCGCCGGCGTCTCGACGAAGGACTGACCATTGGCGTAGTCGATAGCCGGATGCAGCAGGATTCCCAGGAACAAGGCCGGCGCCATCAGGGCGAGACATTCCAGCACGGCACGCACGCGCGGGCTGACGCGGTCGACCAGGGCCGTCATCCGCATGTGCTCACCGCGGCTGAGCGCGAGCACCGCGCCGAACATGGCGAGCCAGAGAAAGGTGATCGACGCGAGCTCATCGGCCCAGGTCAGCGGCCGGTTGAAGACGAAACGCGACATCACGCCGGTGAAGAGAATTCCGACTTCCGCGACCAGGGCGACGATCGCCGGAATCTCGATCAGCCTGGTCAGCGCCCGTTCGAGACCGTCGACGACGCCGTGCTTGGTGGAGGCCGTCAGAGACATGTCGACGCTGTTCATCCGAGCTCTCCCACATTCGACTGCAGGATCGTCCAGGCCTCCTCGCCGAACTTGCCGCGCCAATCCTTGTAGAAGCTGCTCTTGCCGAGCGCGGCACGGAACGCGGTCTTGTCGACATCGACGAAGGTGAAGCCCTTGGCGGCCAGGTCGGCACGCAGGCTCTGGCTCAGCGCGGCAATATCGGCGCGCTCGTCGTCGGCCGATGCGTTGAACTCGCGCGTGACGATCGCCTGCAGATCGGCGGGCAGCCGCGTGAACGCAGCGCGGTTGCAGAGAATCCAATAGGCGTCCCAGACGTGGCTGGTGAGCGAGCAGTATTTCTGGACCTCGTAGAGCTTGGCGGTGGCGATGATCGGCAGCGGGTTTTCCTGCCCCTCGACCACCTTGGTCTGCAGCGACGTGTAGACCTCGTTGAAATTGATCGGTGTCGGACCGGCGCCGAGGGCCTGGAACAGGCTTGTCAGGATCGGCGCAGCCGGCACGCGAATCTTGAAGCTCTTGAGATCGTCCGGTGTCCTGATCTCACGGGTCGAGGACGTGACCTGGCGGAAGCCATTGTCCCAAGGCTTGGAGAGCGCGATCGCGCCGGTCTTCTCGATGTCCTTGCGGATATGATCTCCGAGGCTGCCGTCCATCGCCTTCCACACCTGATCGTAGGAGGAGAAGGCAAAGCCGGTGTTGACGATGCCGGCGAGCGGCACGCGCGTAGCGAGCACGGAGCTCGCGATATTGATCGCGTCGACCGCGCCGACCCGGACCTGCGAGATCAAGTCCGTATCCGATCCGAGCTGATTGGCCGGATAGAGATTGATCTCCAGGCGGCCGCCGCTGGCGTCCTTGATGCGGTCGACGGCCTCTCGCGCCCGCTTGTTGACCGGATGCGACGGATCCTGCCCGGTCGCGAGCTTCATCGTGAACTCCGCCGCCTTCGCGTAGCGCGAGATCGCGAATGTGAAAGGCAGAGCAGCAGCTGCCGTGATCAATTGCCGACGCGTCGTCCCCTTGCGCATTGCCGTCCCTCCAATATGATATTGTTTGTTATGATCCGGCACTGCAGCGCGCCGGCGGGTCAATGAGAGCGGATGGCCCGCTATTTGAGCCAGGCCTTCACCTGCTTCGCGACCTCCGAAAGCGAGATGCCGTAGCGGTCGTGCAGCGTCGGCAACGCGCCTGCGTCGAGGAACGCGTCCGGCAGGCCGATCTGCCGGAACGGCACATGCACGCCCGCCCGCATCAGCAGGCCGGCGACGGCCTCGCCGAGGCCGCCGATCACCGTGTGATTTTCGGCGACCACCACCAGGCGGCCCGACCGGCCCGCCTCGCGCCGGATGGTCTCTGCATCGAGTGGCTTGATGGTCGGGACGTGCAGCACGGCGACTTCGACGCGATCATCAGACAGCGCCTTGGCCGCCTCGAGCGCGCGCATGGTCATCAGGCCGGAGGAGATCATCAGCACGTCGCGGCCGTCGCGCAGCAGCTTGGCCTTGCCGAGCTCGAATGTGTAGTCGTATTCATCGAGAACGAGCGGCACCTGGCCGCGCAGCAGCCGCATATAGACCGGGCCCTGATGCGCCGCCATGGCCGGCACGACCTGCTCGATCTCATGCGCGTCACAGGGATCGATCACGGTCATGTTCGGCATCGCCCGCATCAGCGCGAGATCCTCGGCCGCCTGGTGGCTCGGGCCGTAGCCGGAGGTCAGGCCGGGCAGCGCGCAGACGATCTTCACATTGCGATCTTCCTCGGCGATCGTCTGATGGATGAAGTCATAAGCGCGGCGCGAGGCGAACACGGCGTAGGTGGTTGCGAACGGCATGAACCCTTCGGCGGCCAAGCCGGACGCGGCACCGAACAGGAGCTGCTCGGCCATGCCCATTTGATAATAGCGCTCGGGGAATTCCTTCGCGAAGATATGCAGGTCGGTGTACTTGCCGAGGTCCGCGGTCATGCCGAGCACATCGAGCCGGCGGCGCGCCAGCTCGACCAGCGCGTGGCCGAACGGCGCCGGCCTGGTGCGCTGGCCCTCGGAGGCAATCGAGGCGATCATCGCCGATGTCGTCAGCCGGGGCTTGCTCAGATCCGGTGCGGGTCTTGTCGATTTCATCACGGCCTCCCGGCGTCGAGTGCGGCGATCGCGAGCTGCCACTCATGCGGCTCGACGCGAATGAAATGGTTCTTCTCGCGCTGTTCCAGGAACCGCACGCCCTTGCCCATCAGCGTGTCGGCCACGATCATACGCGGCCTCGGCGCCTCGTGGGTCTTCGCGGCGTCGAAAGCGGCGACCACGGCATCGAGGTCATTGCCGTTGACGCGCTGCACGAACCAGCCGAATGCCTGCAGCCGATCGACGAGCGGCTCGAAACCCATGACCTGGGTCGAGGGCCCGTCGGCCTGCTGATTGTTGACGTCGACGATCGCAATCAGGTTGTCGAGCTTGTAGTGGCTGGCGGACGAGATCGCCTCCCACACCGAGCCTTCGTCGAGCTCACCGTCGGAAAACAGGGTGTAGACGCGTGAGGTCGAGTTTTTGCGCTTCAGGCCGAGCCCCATGCCGACGGCGATGCTGAGCCCCAGACCCAGCGAGCCGCCTGACATCTCCATGCCGGGCGTGTAGGACGCCATGCCGGACATCGGCAGCCGGCTGTCGTCGCTGCCATAGGTTTCGAGCTCGGCCTCGGGAACGATGCCGGCCTCGATCAGCGCGGCGTAGAGCGCGATCGCGTAATGGCCGTTGGACAGCAGGAAACGGTCCCGCTCCTCCCAATTGGGATCTTCGGGCCGATAGCGCATTGCGTGGAAATAGGCCGTTGCCAGCACGTCGGAGATGTCGAGCGCCTGCGCGATATAACCCTGCCCCTGCACCTCGCCCATGCGCAGCGCATGGCGGCGGATGTTGTGGGCGCGCTGCGCCAAAGTCGGCGCGTTGACGAGCCGATGAGTTGCGGTATCCATTGTCTCAGACCTTGCTAGTGAATCAGCATGCCGCCATTGACGTCGATGACCGCGCCGGTGACGTAGGCGGACAGGTCAGACGCCAGGAAGGTGTAGATGCCGGCGACATCGTCGGCGGTGCCGAGGCGGTTCAGCGGAATGCCCTCGAGAATCTTGGCCTTCATGTCGTCGGTCAGCTTGCCGGCGGTGATGTCGGTGCCGATCAGGCCCGGCGTCACGCAATTGACGCGGATGCCGTCTGGGCCGAATTCGCGCGCCATGGCCTTGGCGAGGCCGAGCACGCCGGCCTTCGCCGCGGAGTAATGCGGGCCGCCGAAAATGCCGCCGCCGCGCTGCGCCGAGACCGACGACATGCAGGCGATCGAGCCCTGCTTGCGGCCGCGCATATGCGGGATCACCGCCTGCGACAGGAACAGCACGCCCTTGAGGTTGACGTCCTGGATACGCTCCCAGTCGTCCGGCGTGATGTCGAGCAGCTTGACCGGCTGGGTGATGCCGGCATTGTTGATGAGAATGTCGATGACGCCGAACTTGGCGATGACTTGCGCGACGGCGTCATTGCAGGAGCTCTTGTCGGCGACATTGCAGCCGAGCCCGAGATGCGCAGCGCCGAGCGTCGCGGCTGCATCGGCCGCCGCCGCGGCGTCGATGTCGAGAATGGCGACGCGCGCGCCTTCGGCAGCGAACCTCCGCGCGGTCGCGAGCCCGATGCCGCGCCTGGACGCTGCGCCCGAGATGATCGCCGTCTTGCCGCTGAGCAGCATCCTTGGTCCTCCCAAAGTGTCGTTGTGTTGGGCTGACCATGGCGGGCCGGACCGGCGGCGACAAACGCGCAGTTGTCATGGATAGATGAATCTGGTTCACTTATAGAATGCTGTCCAACGTCCCGATCTCGTCAATCAAGGCCTTCGAGGCCGCTGCGCGGACTGGTTCTTTTCGCGATGCAGCGAATGAACTTCATCTGACCCCGAGTGCGGTCAGCCACGCCATCCGCAAGCTGGAAGCGACCTTGCGCACGGTCTTGTTCGAACGCACGGCCCGCTCGGTGCGGCTGACGCCGGCTGGCGAGAACCTGATGCGCCATGCCGGTGCCGCGTTCGATCAGTTGCGCCGCGGCCTCGAAGAGGTCGCCGCGCGCGGTCCGCAATTGGTCCGCGTCCATTCGGCGCCGAGCTTCGCGGCGCAATGGCTGACGCCGCGTTTGGCGCGGTTTCTCGCCGCCCACCCCAAGCTCGAGGTGCGGCTGGCCGCCAATACCGACTATGCCCGGTTCAAGACCGACGATTTCGACATCGACATCGTCTATGGCCAGCCGCATGCCGAAGGCGTCGAGATCGTTCCGCTGGCGGAGGAGACGGTCACGCCGCTTTGCGCCCCGGCGCTGGCAGCAACGATCAAGCAGCCCGCCGATCTGCTGGAACGCACGCTGATCCGCTCCGACGTCAAGCAGGTTCAATGGCATCAGTGGTTCGCGGCCAACGGTCTCGAGTCCCCCGCTTTGCACGGCATGCGCTTCGACCGCAGCTTTCTCGCCCTTGCGACCGCCGCTGAAGGCCTCGGCGTCGCGCTCGAATCCACCTTGCTGGCCGAACGCGAGCTGGCGTCGGGGCGACTCGTCGCGCCGCTGGCCGGCCGCGCGACCGACATCCGCTACATCGGGCATCGTCTGGTCGTGCCGCGCAGCGACTACCAACGCAGTGCCGTGCGCGCTTTCGCCGACTGGATCATATCCGAGCTGCATCGAGAGCGCTGAGAAGCTCGCAGGGGTGCCCCGCCTGCCTTCTGCTCATTTGGGACGGCCTGCTCCCAGAAAGCGTCGTCGCAAGTTGCAAGCTGGAGCCCAGCAGACTCGCATGCCAGGATTTTGTACAATGCGGCATGCCAACGTCAGCCCCAGAACAGGATGCCCCTCCAGCGGTGATCCGCAAGATCATCCATATCGACATGGATGCGTTCTATGCGTCCGTCGAGCAGCGGGACAATCCAGAGCTTCGCGGCAAGCCGGTGGCGGTCGGCGGTTCACGCGAGCGAGGCGTGGTGGCTGCCGCAAGCTATGAAGCCCGGAAGTTTGGCGTCCGCTCGGCGATGCCGTCGGTGACCGCAAAGCGCCAATGTCCAGACCTGATTTTTGTGAAGCCCCGCTTCGAGGTCTACAAGGCCATCAGCCTGCAGGTCCGCGCGATTTTCGCCGAGCACACGCCGCTCATCGAGCCTTTGTCGCTTGACGAAGCCTATCTCGACGTCACCGAGAACCTGCAAGGCATTCCGCTGGCGCGGGACATCGCCTTACGGATCCGGGAGACGATCAAGACCGAGACCGGTCTCAATGCCTCGGCCGGCATTTCCTACAACAAGTTCCTGGCGAAGCTCGCGTCGGATCACCGCAAGCCCAACGGTCAATACGTCATCTCTCCGGAGATGGGACCTGCTTTCGTGGAGACCTTGCCAGTCGGGAAATTCCACGGCATCGGCCCGGCCACAGCGGCAAAACTCACCGCGCTCGGAATCCGGACCGGACTCGACATCCGCCGCCAGTCACTCGCTTTCCTGCAGCAGCATTTCGGCAGATCCGGCGCGTATTATTATTGGATCTCGCGGGGAATAGATGAGCGTCCGGTCCGGGCCGACCGCATCCGGAAATCGGTCGGCGCGGAGACCACGTTCGTCACCGACCTGACGGAGCTGGAGCCCATGACGGCGGAGTTGCGCCCGCTGATCGACAAGGTCTGGCGCCATTGCGAAAGCACCGGCAAAAGCGGGCGAACAGTAACGTTGAAGGTGAAATTCTCCGACTTCGAGATCATCACCCGCAGCCGGTCACTGTTGTCGCCGGTGACCGGTCGCACGGATCTGGAGCGATTGGCGGTCGGGCTGCTTCAGGCCGAGATGCCGCTGCCAAAGCCGGTGCGGCTGTTGGGGGTCGCACTCTCGTCGCTGCAGCATCTGGACGACGCAGAACCTCAACTGGATTTCGGGCTGTGAGCGGCTACGGCGTCGAAAGAGCCGCCTGTTTGCTAATGACGAGTCTGGTTTGTCCAAATCGAGCAGTCACCAAAACTCCCGCAGATTGAACGGCCGCGGGAGCTTCGGTCCGAACGGCGCGGCGAAAACTGCCGCGCCGGATCGATCGCATCAGCTGCGATAGCGCTCGGCAACCACGGCGCTCGACAAATGCGGCAGCATGGTCTGCCGCGCGGCCTCCCAGGCCTCGAACTCGGCGCCATCCGCAAGCGAGGGCACCGTGGCGAACTCACCGCGATCCAGGCCACGCAGCGCGGCATCGACCAGATCGGCCGCCGACATCACCCATTCCTTCGGCAGATTGCTGGCCGGCAGACCGGCGATGTCCCAGAACTCGGTGCCCGTTGCGCCGGGCAGCACCACCTGCACATGCACGCCGGTGCCGGCGAGTTCCTTGCGCAGCGACTGGCTGAAGGCAAGCACGAAGGATTTGGTGCCGCCATAGACGCCATTCAGAATCTCGGGACCGATTGCCACGATCGACGCGATGTTGACGATGGTGCCCTGCTTGCGCGCAACGAATTGCGGGACCGCCGCGTAAGTGAGCCGCAGCGGCGCGGTGACGTTGATGGCGACCATCTTCTCCATCTCTTCAACTGAGGCGCTGGCGAGCGGCGCCGCACTGCCAAACCCGGCATTGTTGATGAGATGCGTGATGGAGGCGTCGGTCTTCAGGACGTTCTCGACCTGGCTCAGGCCGGCGCGGTCGGTGAGATCGGCGACGAGCATCCGCACCTTCCCGCCGTGCTGAGTGGTCAGCTTGTCGGCGAGCGCGGCGAGCCGATCCTTGTTCCTGGCGACAAGGATCAGGTCATGGCCGCGCGCGGCGAAGCGCGCAGCGTAGATGGCGCCGATCCCGGACGACGCTCCGGTGATTAGGACGGTCCCTTTGGTCTGGTTGGTCATGGCCGACTTCCCTCGCTAGCGTCCCGCCGAAGCGGCTGGAACGGATGGACCACACCTACCCCTGGATTTTCTCGTCTCAAATGTCATATAAACGGCAAATCAGGACACAACAACGGTATCATCATGCGCCACATCGGCTTCATCATGGAAGATGGCTTTCAGATCATGGCGATGGCCGCCTCAAGTGCGTTCGAATTTGCCAACATCCAGAGCGGCGAGAAGCTCTATCGCGTCAGCGTCATGTCCGAGAAGGGTGGCCCGATCCGGTCGACCTTGGGCGTGCGGATCGACACCGAACCGCTGGGAGACTTTCCCGATACGCTGATGGTGGTGGGTGAATTGCGGCCGCGGCCGTCGAGCCCGGGCTTGCGCGCCTATATCGCCGAGGCTGGTCAGAAGTGCCGCCGCGTCGCAGGCGTCTGCACCGGAGCCTTCTTGCTCGCCGAGGCCGGGCTGCTTGATGGCCGCAGCGCGACGACGCATTGGGCATATGCCAGCGACCTTCAGCAGCGCTATCCCGCCGTCAGGGTCGATGACGATCGCATCTTTGTCTCCGACGGCAATGTCTGGACGTCGGCGGGCATGACCGCGGCCATCGACCTGGCGCTGGCGCTGATCGAGGAGGATCACGGCGCCGAATTGTCGCGCGCCGTCGCGCGTCGGCTCGTGGTCTATCACCGCCGGCCGGGCGGCCAGTCGCAATTTTCGGCGCTGCTGGATCTGGAGCCGCGCTCCGATCGCGTGCGGCGCGCGCTCACTTACGCAAAGGAAAATCTGCGTAATGCTTTGAACGTCGAGGAGTTGGCCGAGGCCGCAAGCCTGAGCCCGCGCCAGTTCAGCCGCATCTTCCGCGACGAGACAGGACAGTCGCCGGCCAAGGCGGTTGAGCGTCTCAGGCTCGAAGCTGCCAAGGCGATGCTGGAAGAAGGACGGCATTCCCTGGACGTCGTGGCACGCGACACCGGCTTCGCCGATCGCGACCGGATGCGCCGCGCCTTTCTGCGCTTTTTCGGCCAGCCACCACAAAGCTTGCGTCGGAGCCTGCGGTTGATCGAGGGCGAGCCTCAGGAGACGGCAGACAGCATGTCCTGAATGGGCGCTTCTGCGCGCTATAGCAGTCGGCACCGGATGCCAAGCTCTTGCTCTATCCCGAGGCCGGCTGCGCTTTCCTGTTTAAGAAATCGACGACGTCGCCGAAATGGACAGGTTACTGACGCGCTGATTGCAGAGCATCCCGGCACGCCTGTGCCGGGATGCAAATCGCGTCTCAGACTCCGAGCTTTGCCTTGGCGAGCGGCAGGCTGCGCACATGCCGCCCGGTCAGTGCGGCGACCGCGTTGACGACTGCGGGCGCAATTCCGGGCAGGCCGGGCTCACCGACACCGCCCATCGGGGCGCCGCTCTCGACGATCTCGACATGCACCGACGGCATCGCGCTGCGCGACAGGATCGGATAGTCGTCGAAATTATGCTGCTGGCGCCGACCGTCCTTGTAGACGAGCTCCTCGAACAGCGCCGCAGACAGGCCGAGCGCCGCCGCCGATTCCACTTGCGACGTGATGATCGCAGGATTGACGATGCTGCCGGGATCGAACGCGATCCAGAGATTGTGGACACGCACCTCGCCTTTCTGCAGCGAGACCTCCGCGATGGTCGCGGTCTCCGAGCCGAACGGCGACGCTAGCGCCACGCCGCGGGCGCGCTTGCCGCCCTCCGCCTCGTAAGGTCCGCGCTTCCAGCCGCCGGACATCCTGGCGACGGTTTCCAACAGTTTCAGATGGCGCGGCTTGTTCTCTAGCAGCGCGAGGCGCAGCTGATACGGATCCTTGCCGCCAGCATCGGCGATCTCGTCCAGGAAGCCTTCATAGAAGTAGTCGTTCATGGAGTGGCCGACCGAGCGCCAGAAGGCGATCGTCACGGGATGGGCGAACTTCACATATTCCATGCTCCGATTGGCAATCGCGTAGGGCTTCTCGACGAGGCCCTCGACAGCGGAGCTGTCGACCTTGCCGCCGACGGTGACGCCGAACCAGCGTCCTATCGGCCCCTCGCCCACGGTGCGCACCTTGATCGCAATGGGGATGCCGTCCTTGTCGAGCGCCGCCTTGAAGCGGCTGAAGCTCAGCGGACGCAACGCGTCCATCTTGAACTCCTCCTCTCGCGACCACAACACCTTCACCGGACGCTTGGTGGCCTTGGCCAGCAGGATTGCCTGCTGGAACGGATTGGACGAGCCGTAAGCGAAGTGGCGGCCGAAAAAGCCGCCGAGCATCGGTGAGTGCAGGATCACCCTGTCCGGGGCAACATCCCCGACTTTCGCAGCGATGCTCTGGAACAGCTCCGGCATCTGATTGGGCACAAACAGCTCGAGCGTCCCATCGGCATTGAAGCGCGCCATCGACGATGGCGGCTCGAGCTGGCCGTGCGCCAGATAAGGCGCGTCATATTCGGCTTCAACGATCTTCGCTGCATTGGCAAAGGCTGCCGCGACGTCGCCATCCTTCTCGGCGGACAGGCCGCTCGCGTCCGACGCTTTCAGCGCGGCCAGAATGCCCGTCGACGAATAGTCGGCGGCCACGGCGTCGAACCCCGTCGCCGGCGCCTTGGACCACGTCACCTCCAGCGTCTCGACCGCCTTGCGCGCGCGATACCAGCTGTCGGCGGTAACCGCGACGGCACCCGGCAGTCTGTGCACGGCGTGGACGCCCGGCATCGCGGCCACCGCAGACTCGTTGCTGACGCGTTCCGGCTCGGTCCCGAGCACCGGCGCATGCTGGATCGCCGCGTACAGCATGCCGTCGAGCTTCTGATCGATCGCATAGACCGCCTTGCCGGTCGATTTGGCGCGGACATCGAGCCGCGCCATCGGCTGGCGGATATAGCGGAAGGTCGCGGGATCGCGCAGCGCCACGTTCTCGGCCGGCGTCAACGTAAGCGCCTGTTCGGCGAGCTCGCCATAAGTCACGCGGCGGTTTGATCCGGCATGGACGACGTAACCGTCGTCGGTGTTCAACGTATCCGCCGTCACGTTCAGCTTTGCGGCCGCAGCGCGGATCAGCATGTCGCGTGCGCTGGCGCCGAGCCTGCGCATCACCTCGTAGCTCGACCGCGTCGAGAAGCTGCCGCCGGTCAGGCGCAGGCCGTTGAGAATGGCGTAATCCGGACCAGGCGGCGCGCATTCGACCTCGAAACGGCTCGGATGTACATCGAGCTCTTCACCGATGATCTGGGCGAGCCCGGTGTTGATGCCCTGCCCGCCTTCGACGAATGGGCTGAGCAGCTTGACCGTGTTGTCCTGGCCGATGACGAGGAACGCCGGCACGCGGGTGCCCGGCTTCACAGCCGCGGCGGCCTGTGCGCGCGCACCGAACGCCGGCAGCAACGTCCCAAGGACGAAGGCGCCTGCGCCGAGCCCGAGCAGACGGCGGCGCGACAGGTTGGTCACACCCTGATCAGGGATCAGCGGCATCACCGCGGACAGGTCGATCTTGAGGAGAGCGTTCATGGTCGTGTCTCCTCAGGCCTGAGCTACGCGACGGATCGCTGCGGCAACGCGATTATAAGTGCCGCAGCGGCACAGATTGGTCATGGCATCGGCGATGTCGGCCTCGGACGGATGCGGGGTCTGCTTCAACAGCGCGGTCGCCGCCATCACCTGCCCCGACTGGCAATAGCCGCATTGCGGCACCTGATCCGCGACCCACGCCTCGACCACCTTGCGACCGACAGCATCCTGATCGATCGCCTCGATGGTCCGGATGTCGGCTGAGCCGATGCTATCGAGTGGAACTTGGCAGGACCGTGTCGCCTGCCCGTCGATCATCACCGTACAGGCGCCGCATTGCGCAATGCCGCAGCCATATTTGGTGCCGGTAAGCCCCAACGTATCCCTGAGCACCCAAAGCAACGGGGTGTCGGCCTCGGCCGCAATCTCGTAGTCGCGGCCGTTCACGTGAATTCTGGTCATGGCGATTGCACCTCGGTTTGAGCCGACAGGCTACAGGCGATCGGACGGTTGGCGGATGACAAAAATCCGGCAGTTCCGGACATCATGGCGCAATTGGGCGGCCAGATCGGAGCCGTTCGCGCGAGAGGCTGACCGCACTTCTGGTATTTCGAAATCTGCCGGCCACGCCGTCCGGGTCGAAGCGACCGCTTCCGTGCTGACCTCAATGGGCCGAGCCTTGAATTTACTTTTGGTACGAAGTAATTCAGATGGACACGAGCGAGGACTGTGACGACGTGAAACGGGCCGACAGGAAAGTCGATTTGGCACTTAAGGAGGCCCCGCCTGTTGCGTCCAGGACCGGCACCGATCAGGAGGCTGAGCACAGGGCACAGACACGGCTATGGCTGCGGCTGCTCGCCTGCACGACGCTGATCGAGGGAGAGTTGAGGCGTCGCTTCCGCGAGGAATTCGATTTCACCATGCCGCGTTTCGACGTGCTGGCTCAGCTCGATCGCGAACCCAGCGGGCTCGTTCTGGGCGAATTGCCCAAGCGCTTGATGGTCTCTGCCGGCAACCTCACCCCGATCGTCGACCGTCTGGTCGAGGATGGCTACATCACCCGCACGCCTTCGAACCTGGATCGGCGCGTCCAGATCATATGCATGACGGTCGAGGGCCGCAAAGCATTCAGGCGCATGGCGAAGCGGCACGGTGCATGGCTCGCCGAGCTGCTGGCGCAATTTCCGCCGGAACGGCTCGACGGGCTGACCTTGGAGCTTGATGATCTGAAGGGAGCCGTCAAGCAAGCGACACGAAAGCCTTAGGTCGCCGCCGTGATCAGTTGGCGCGGCTGAGCTCTACGAAACGCGCAAAGACTGTCGAGCAGCAGTGGGCAAGACAATCACTGCCGCCGAACACGAATCCCGGCCGCGTCGCGATCCCACGTATCGGCGGTCACACCAGCCTCGCGCAACACACCCTTCTTGATCTTGCCATTCTCCGTCAGTGGCATCTGCGCAACGATGCGCACATAGCGGGGCACCGCGAAATAGGCGATCATCGTCTCGCAATGCCTGATGACATCGACAGGCTCCAAGCTCTGTCCGGGCTCGAGCAGAATTGCGACGGCGACCTCATCCTCCCCCAGCTCCGATGGCAACGGGTAGACGGCGCAGGCCGCTACGGCAGGATGCGCCTGGATTGCCTGCTCGACCTCCCAGGACGATACGTTCTCCCCGCGCCGGCGGATCGAGTCCTTCATCCGATCGATGAAGCGAAAATGTCCGCTCGGCTCACGGACCACGCGGTCGCCGGAATGAAACCACAGGTTCCGCCATGCTTCGACGGTCTTCTCGGCCATGCCGTAATATCCGCTGGCAAAGGCGAATGGCTCCTTGGCGCGCAGAACGAGTTCGCCAGCCTCGCCGTCAGGCAGCTCCGTATCGTCCTCATCGACAATCCGGGCTTCGATCCCGTCCGCAAGATAGCCCATCGTCCCCGGACGATCGGATGGAATCGTTCCCGCAAATACGAAGTTCGTTTCCGTGGAGCCGTAGCCGTCGAGCAGGGGAACGCCGAACCGTTCGAAGAAGGATCGATGCACCTGCGCCGGCACACCGCCGCCAAGCGCGACGCGCAGGCCGTGCGTGGACTCCTCCTCCCGCTTCGGCTGCGCCAGCAGCATCGAGGCCATGGCGCCGAGCAGATAGCCCACGGTTGCCTGGTGCCGTCGCGCCGCCGCCCAATAACCCGAGGCGGAGAATTTCGGCTCCAGGACGTAGGTACATCCGTTCAGCATCGCCTGATAGAACGCATTCAACGCATTGGTGTGGAAGAGCGGCAGCGTCGTGAACAGCACATCGCCCTCGCGGATGCCGAGCGCCCGCGCCGAATAGATACCCCACCAGAACATCTGGGCCTGCGGGCAGCAAACGCCCTTCGAAGGCCCGGTCGTGCCGGACGTGTAGAGGATGGCCACCGTGTCGGCCGGGCGTATCGCGCCAGCGCATGCACAGGCGCCGAGCGGCGGCAGCGGGACAGCTGACAGCGCGGTCTCCACGGCCGATCCGATGATCCAGATCGACGGCGGCAGTTGAACATCGGGCTCGATCGTCTCGATCGCCGCGAGATACGGAGCTTCGACGACCAGCAGCGCGGGGCGCGAGTTGCGAAGCACATGGGACAGTTGCAGACCTCGCAGCGCCGTATTGATCGGCACGACGATCGCACCAAGCCAGGCGCAGCCGAGATAGACCCGAAGAAACTCCGGCCGGTTCGAGCACATCAAAGCGATGCGATCGCCCGGCTTGAGTCCGGCCTCGATCAGCGTCTGTGCCGATGCGGCGGCAATCTGGACCGTGTCCGCATAGGTCCAGCGCTCCTCCCCAGACACGAACAACACCTGCTCGCCGTAGTGTTCCGCCTGCCGTTGCAGAATCGCCGGAAGCACCCTTTCGGACGGCGAGAATCGCGCGACCGCGCGCGCCCAGCTCGGCAAGGCGTCACGCTCCGCGACGGGATCACATACGTCTGTCCGCACCTGCTACTCCGCTCAAGCGCCGACCATCATGGCAGCAATTTGTAGTGACCGTCTTCGATCTGGACCATGATGCGCGCTCGCGCATCGACACCATGCCGATCGGCCGGCGTGAAGGTGTAGACGCCCTGGGTCCCGACGACATCCTTGGTGGTGAACAGCGCTTCGCGGAGAGCGGAGCGGAATTCCGGCGATCCAGGCTTCGCACCCGTCGCCAACGCGCGCTTCGCAGCGTCGACGAACACCAGCCAGCCGTCGAACGAATAGGATGAAAATGAATCGGTCGGCGCTTCGCCATTGGCCTTGGCGAAGGCCGCGCGGAAGGCCAAGGCCACCTCTCGAATGGGATTGCCTGCCGCAAGCTGCTCGGCCGCCGTGACCGGTCCGGTCGGACAGATGATGCCGTTCGCCGCCTTGCCGGCCAGCCGCAGGAAATCGGCGCTGATCAGTCCGTGATTGCCGTAGAGCGGCCCCTTGTAGCCGCGCTCGGACAAGCCAATGACCGGCAGCGCGCCGGGGGTCCCCGTCCCGCCCAGCATGATGGCATCCGGCCGTGCCGCGAGCGCACGCAACAGCTGCGCTGTGACGGACGAGTCGGAGCGCGCGTAGCGCTCATTGGCGACGACCTTGATGTCGGCCGCCTTCGCGCTGGCGGACAATGACTCGTACATGAGGTCGCCGAACGCGTCGGAGAACCCGATGAAAGCGACGCTCTTCAGCCCGCGCGCCTTCATATGATCAACGATGCCTTGCACCAGCAATGGCGTCGGCTGCGGCGTCTGAACGACCCACGGCCCGCCGTCGCCGGACGGCACCGGGGCGATCGGAGACACCGCGATCATGGGCACCTTCATCTCGATCGCGGCCGTCGCCATCGCCAGCGTCTGCGGGGCTCCCGAGGTCCCGATCAGGATGTCGACCTTGTCCTGCTCGGCAAGCTTGCGGGCATTGCGCGTGGAGGCCGTCGGGTCGGACCCGTCGTCGAGCTGAATGACGCGGACCTTCTCACCGCCGATCTCTCCGACATAGGCCTGGCCGGCAGCGATCCCCTTGGCGTTCGGAATCCCGATCGATGACACCGGCCCGCTGAGGCCGGTGACGAAGCCGACAAGGATGTCCGCCTGCGCGGCCTGTGAAAGGCCGAGCAGCACAGCAAAAGAAGTCAACCAGCTCTTGATTAGCATGCGGCACCTGTTCCGGCGGTTTGCAATATTGTCATCACATCTAGAACTCACAGCCGGCTTCAGCTCGACGACACCAGCGCGATCACGCGCAACGGACTGCCTGACCCGTTCTGAATCTTCAGCGGCGACGCGATGATGACAGCTCCCTTGGCAGGAAGCTGATCGAGATTGCAGAGGCACTGCAGACCATAGCGGCCCGCGCCATGCAGGAAATGATGGGCCGGATACGGCGGATCGAAATGGCCCGCCTGGCCGGCATCCGTGCCGATGGTTTCGGTGCCGAAGCCGATGATGCCGCGCTGCTCAACCAGCCACTTCATCACCGCCGGGTTCGGGCCCGGCGTGTGCGCGCCGTCATCGCGCAGATTTGCATAGTCACGCCAGCCCTTCTTCGACCAGTCCGTCCGCAGCAGCACCCAGTTGCGCTCGGGAATGCGACCATGCTGGGCTTCCCAGGCCTCGACCACGGGGATCGTCAGGAGGAAATCGGGATCCTGCTTTGCTTGAGCCGAGCAGTCGATGACGCAGGCTGGAGCCAGCATGTCCTTCGGGGGCATCGTATCGACCGCGTTGTTCGGCAGGTCCTTGCCGGTGAACCAATGGATCGGCGCGTCGAAATGAGTTCCGGTGTGCTCGCAGAACGACACGTTGTTCCAATACCAGGCCGGGCCGCGGGCATCGTAACGCGACAGCTCCTGAATCCGAACCGGCGCCGCCGGGCTGAATTCCGGTGGCAGCACGATGACCGGAAAATCCGGACTGAGCGTAAATGTCAGATCGACGACGCGGACCGCGCCGGAAGAGATCGCGCCTGCTAGCTCCAGGAGGTTCGAGCTCTGCATGGTCATGGTTCCCGGCTTGGTTGGGCTTGCGAGATCATCGGTCGAGCTCACGCTCGAGCGCCTTCGGATTGGCGGCGAGCCGCTGCCGGATTTCTTCTGCAACGTCTCCGACATAGACGTCCTCGAGGCCGCTCTTGAGCGCGGCCACGATCGCCTGCGCAATGGCGCGGGGCGCGACCTTCGGCGGCGGCACCATCTGGAACCACTCGGTATCGACAGGGCCAGTGAACAGGTTCGTCAGCTTGACGCCGCCGGGACGCAACTCTGCACGCAGGCAATGGGACAGCGACAGGCAGGCGGCTTGTGAGGCCGAATAGGCGCCGTAAGCAGGCCAGTTGGCCAAGGCATAGACCGACAAGACGTTGACCCAGGCGGCACTGCTGTTGACGCCATCCGCGCCCCGCATCCGCATCGCGGGCCCGAATCCCTGCGCCAGATTCAGGAAGCCGAGATAGGCGTGGTCGATCTCCTCGCGGGCAATGGCGGTGCCCTTGCGGTCGAGCACGCCGCCGGGCCTGATATATTCGGTCGTGTTGATGAGGATGTCGACCTTGCCGCCGATATCCGCGGCGAGATTGGCGACCGACTTCTCATCGGAGGCGTCCAGCGCGACGATCTCGATTCCATCCAGCTTGCGGAGGTGTTGTTCGCCAGCAAACGGGCGCCACGGCTCGGCAACGCCGACAAACACCGTCTTCGCGCCGGCGGCCTGCAATGCGGTGACCGTCTCCAATCCGATGGCACTGCGACCGTTGGTCACGAGCACGCGCCGGAATTTGGGATCAGCCGTCATTTCCCGCCACTGCCGGTCATCGTCCATGTTGGGAGTCTCCTCCTCCGGCCGGGCAAAGGCGACCGCCTGACCGCTCTTGTCGAGCTGAAACGACATGCGAACGGGCGCCCCTTCGCTGCAATCGGCGTGCAGATGCGCGACGATCGTCGGTCCGCAATCCATCTTGACCAGACCGATCCGCCAGGGCGCCCGCTCACGGAAATAGACATCGCTCGGAACGCGAGCCGTCGTCTCCGCCAGCAAGGTGCCGCGCCGCGGCGCATCGACGAAAGGCAGATCTGCCGACAGGCACGACGGACAGGCGTCGCGCGCCGGATAGGCAAAGGTGTTGCAGGCGGCGCACCGCTGCAGCATGAAGCGCCCCTCGGCGGCCGCTCGCGTGAAGCCATGCGACTTTCGGCTGCGCGCCCGCGGCGGCGACGCCGGCAGCCGCGTCCGCAGCAACGGGTTCTTGCGCCGGGGAGGATCGATCGGGTTGATCATCGCGCAGGCCCCGCCAGGATCACGGCCCCCGAGGCGAGACCGCGATCATAATTGATCATTCCGAAGCCAGACGCGAGAGCGAGCCGCGCCGCTTTCACCTGGGTCGGCCCTGCCGTTCCCAGCACCTGCCGAAGCCCTTCGACGAGTCCGAGATAGGCGCCGGCCGCACCGGCCTGCCCGACCGAGAGCTGGCCGCCGGACGTATTATGCGGGAAGTCGCCATCGATCGTGAGATCGTGCTCGCGCACGAAGGCCGCCCCTTCCCCCTTCTTGCAGAAGCCGAGATCCTCGAATTGCATCATGGTGATGACCGGGTAATCGTCATAGGTCTGGACGACATCGAGATCGTCCGGCGTGACCCCGGCCATGGCGTAGAGTTCGCCAATATCTTTGGCCCAGCCGCCGCGTAGCTGCATGGGATCATCCGCAAATGCGTTGTGCCGCTCGATCGTCGAAAGCACGCGGGCGGCCGGTAATCCGAGCGATGCCGCCGTGTCGTCCCGCATCACCAGAAACGCCTCGGCGCCGGCGCACGGCATGACGCAGTCGAACAGGTGAATCGGATCCGAAATCGGGCGGGCGGCGAGATATTGCTCGATCGACAGCGGCGTCTTCATCAGGGCATTCGGATTGCGGAGCGCGTTGGCGCGCTGCGCAACCGCGATCCTGCCGACATCCTCGCGCGTCACACCGTAGGTGCGCATGTAATTGCGCGCAATCAACGCAAAGCTCGCATTGGCGCCGCCTGCTCCGTAGGGATAGACGGCGTCTTGATTGAAGCGGGAGAAATTCTCGAGTGTCTGCCGGAACGAATCGACATGATTGGCATCACCGGCCACGCAGGCCACGATATCAGCGTCACGCGCCTGGACCGCCCGCGCCGCCTTCCGCACCGCCGCGATGGCACTCGCGCCGCCGAGCGGGATCGTATCAAGCCACCGCACGCACAGACCGAAATGCTGGGTCAGACCAACGCCGCTGTCGTTCCCCAGCGTGAAGCTGGAGACACACAGGCCGTCGATATCCAAACTCTTAATCCCGGCCTGCGCCACGAGCGCGCTCAAGGCGCGGCCGATCCACCATTGCGCGCTTTCGATCGAATAGCGCATGTAAGGAATCGTGACCGGAACGGCCATGACGACCCCATCGTAGGATGCGCGCTGAGTCTTCTCCACTGTCATCCGCCCGGATTAGCGCTTCAGACCACCGTCAGCTTCACGTCGATATTGCCACGCGTCGCATTCGAATAGGGGCAGCGCTCATGCGCACCAGCAACGATCTCCTCGGCCAGAGACTTCTCGATGCCCGGCAGGCTGACCCTGAGCTCAACCGCAAGCGCATAGCCGACCGGGATCGGGCCCATCCCAACCTTCGCGGTGACCGACGGCTCGGCGGACGGCGTCATCTTCCTGGTACGAGCCACGAGCTTGACCGCGCCGAGAAAACACGCCGCATAGCCGGCGGCAAAGAGCTGCTCCGGATTGGTTCCCTCACCGCCGGGCCCACCCAGCGCTTTCGGCAAGGACAGCGACACCGACAGCAAGCCATCCGCGCTCGCAGCCTTCCCGTCGCGGCCACCCGTCGCCGTGACCTCGGTCTCGTAGAGGATCTTTTCAGGCTGCACCATTCTTGGTCTCCACCGCGGGACTCGGCTCCCGGCACAATTGCGTGTTGCAAGCGAGCAGCGCGCGAAAATCCTCGCGGGCGAGCGCGCTGGCCCGGCTGAAGCTGGGGCCGCGACTCGGCTCGGTCCCGTTGAGCCGCCTGAGCTGCACCCACATCTCGGCATTCTTCAAGGCGACCGCCGCGCAATTGACCACCGGCGCGTGATCGATCTTCAAACCGTGTTCACGGCCGATCAACAGCCCCGGCAGCACGCCGGCGGGAATCACCACATCGGCGCCGCGCTCCAGCAGCGGACGCGCACACGCCACGAAGTCCCTGATCATCCGCGCCTGCGCCTCCTGGTCGCCGGCAAACGCGGCGGCAAAATCCTCGGGCTTGCAACCAAGCCCGACAACATGGGCAATGCGACCACCGAGACCGTAACGTTCGGCCTGCTCATAATGCCAGACCTCGAAGACGGGATCGAGCGTCACCAGGCCAAGCCGCCTGCCGAGCTGCGAGGCGGCAAGCAGGGTCGCCTCCCCTGTCCCGATCACCGGAATGTCGAGCGCGGAGCGAAGCTCATAAAGCCCGGGATCCTGAAAGTGTCCCATGACGAAAGCGTCGAACCCGCCCTGTTCGGCTGCGATGCCGTTGTCGATGGCCTGAATCGCACAGCGCAACTCCGCGAGGCGACCGAATTCGCGATCAGGCGGCGAGATTCCTTCGACGTGAACGCTCGTGCCAGGCGCCGCGATCGCGTTGAGGTACTCCGACAGCCGCGCCATGTAGGGCGCATTCACGCTCGCATCAACGAAGCTCTGCCAGAAGATGCGCATCGCCCTTCTCCCCGGACGTCGGAAGATCCATCCTCGATCTGCCGCCGTAGAAATTTCAATCATAAACTAATTGGTGCGTCAATGCGCTCAGCGCGATACGCGGGCAGTTGGACGACAGCCGGCCAGACTGCACATTGCTCGGCGGGCGATGGCGCGGCAATCGGCGCAGCCTGACGAAAATGTATGCAATAACATTTTTTTCTTACGAAACGCCGGCGCGTGTTGACGGCTTCGCCAATAATACTTTAGGCTTTAACTAATCCATCGGCGCAGCCGCTGGGCCCAGACACCGATGTTGCAGGGCACCGATTTTGAGACTCTCGATCGCCTGGACAGTCACAGAGCCGCCGGCAGCATCGTCGCTCTCGCGTCGCGGCTGCAGCGCTCCTCAGGCGATGCCCGAAAGCGCTTCCGGGTCTCTCGCATGGCAACGCGGCTTCGACAGCAGCCGATGCCATGACCGCTGACGCCCGCCAAGCAGCCCTTCATCGGTGCGCCCGGCCTGCGGCGCTGCAGCATCGTCTCCGATCATTGTGTCAGCTCCCGGCGGGGAGCAAGCTTCCCAAACCGGTCACCCCAGGAGGAGAACGCAAATGCGAAGGACTGTGAGCATACTCGCGCTTGTCGCCGGCGTCTTTGCGGCAACAGCTGCTCAGGCCGACATAACCATTGGTTTCGTCACATCGCTGAGCGGCCCCGGCGCCTCGATCGGCATTCCGTATGGCCGCGGCATCGCAGCGGCGTATGAATACAAGAAGGTGATCAATGGCGAGACCATTCGTCTGATCCAGCTGGACGATGGATCCGACCCATCCGCCGCAACCCGCAATGCGCGCAAGCTCGTGGAAGAGGAGAAGGTCGACCTCCTGATCGGCACGGCCACGGCTCCCTCGACCATCGCGATGGCCGCCGTCGCCAGCGAATTGAAGGTGCCGATGATCGCGGTGTCGCCGATCGGCAAGCTGCCGGAATCGCCGGAGCAATGGGTCGTCTCGGTCCCACAACCCGCATCCTTGCTGGTCAAGATCGTCGCCGACCGCATGAAGCGCGATGGCATGAAGAACATCGGCTATATCGGCTTCTCCGACGCCTGGGGCGATCTCGTCTATAACGGCGCAAAGGCGGCCGAAGCCACCGATGACATCAAGGTGCAGACCAACGAGCGTTATGCTCGGACGGACACGTCGGTGACGGCGCAAACGCTGAAGGTGCTCGCGGCCCGGCCGGATGCCGTCCTCGACGGCGGCTCGGGCACGCAGGGTGCGCTGCCTCTCCTGAGCTTGGCCGAGCGGGGTTTCAAAGGCAAGACGTATGGCACGGTCGCCCTGGTCAATCCGGATTTCGTCCATGTCGGCGGCAAGGCCGCCGAAGGGATCCAGGTGTCGGCCGGCCCGGTGATCGTGGCCGAGCAGCTCCCGGACGATCATTTCGCCAAGAAGCTCGCGTTGGATTTCCGCGCGGTCTACCAGAAGACCCATAATATTCCGACGACGGACGGCTTCTCCGCCTATTCGTTCGACGCCTGGCTCATCTTCGCCAACGCCGCCGAACAGGCACTCAAAACCACAAAGCCCGGCACCAGCGCATTCCGCGGCGCCCTGCGCGACGCCATTCTCAGCACCCGGGAACTGCCCGGCGTCCACGCCATCTACAATTTCAAGCCGGGAGCGGTCACGGGCGTGGACGAACGATCTCTCGTCATCGTTCGCCTGACCGATGGCGCGTGGAAGTATGCGCCATAATTCGACGACTGACCACCACTCGGAACGGGGAAGCGCGCCGTCATGACGAGCGATATCGCCGCCATTCTTGCGATCGACGGCATCGCCACCGGCGCAGTCTATGCGCTGGTGGCGATCGGAACCGTGCTGATCTTCACGGTCACCCGCGTCATCTTCATTCCGTTCGGCGATATTGCCGCGTTCACCGCGCTGACGCTGGCTGCTCTCGATGCGAAGCGGTTTCCCGGCACCGGAACGCTCGTTCTGGTGCTGGCCTGCCTCGCAACCCTCGTGGAAATCATTTCGCTGCTGCGCACGAACGAGCCGCGGCTCGTGCCGCGCGCGCTGCTGCTTTATCTCGCTCTGCCATGCGCGATCGTCGGCGCAGCCTGGATCGCGACCCGCATGGATCCGCCACTGGCGGTCCGGCTCGTGCTCGCACTGATGCTGATCACCCCGATCGCTCCCCTTCTCGACCGGATCGTGTTTCGTCCGATCGCCGACGGCACGGTGCTGTTGTTGCTGACGGTCTCGGTCGCATTGCATTTTGCACTGGTCGGTCTTGGCCTGCTGTTTTTCGGACCTGAGGGCGTGCGCACCGAACCGCTGACCTCGCTGTCGACCGAGATTGCCGGCATGCTCATCTCCGGTCAGACCATGCTGATCGTGATCGCGGCGCTCGTCTTCAGCGGTCTACTTTATCTGTTCTTCGACTTCACATTGGTTGGCAAATCGCTGCGCGCCACCGCCGTGAACCGGACCGGCTCGCGCCTGATGGGAATCCGGCCGGCACGCGCCGGGACCATCGCCTACCTCCTCGGCTCGCTGATGGCCGGCGTGTCGGGCATCCTGATCGCGCCGGTGAACACCGTGTTCTACGATTCCGGCTTCCTGATCGGCCTCAAGGCTTTCGTCGGCGCGATCGTGGGCGGCCTGACCAGCTATCCCGGAGCGGCGATCGGCGCCGTGGGCGTCGGCATTCTCGAAAGCTTCGCATCCTTCGAGAGCAGCGCGCTGAAGGATGTCATCGTGTTCTCGCTCCTGATCCCGATTCTGATCTGGCGGTCCCTATCCTCCCTGCATTCCGAGGAGGAGATCGAAGAATGACCCGTCTTCACGTCCAACTGGCGGCAATGGTGGCGATGCTGTGCCTTGCTGCCGCGCCCTTCCTCCTGCCCCCGTTCACGATCACGCTGATGAACTATATCGGGGTGTATTCGCTGGTCGCGATCGGCCTCGCGCTTCTCACCGGCGTCGGCGGCATCGTCTCGTTCGGACAGGCGGCTTTCGTCGGGATCGCGGCCTATGCCACCGCCTGGGTGTCGGCCCTCAACGGACACTCCCCCTGGGTCGGCCTCCTCCTGGCGTTGACGCTGACCTGCAGCATCGCGACCCTGCTCGGGCTCGCCACCCTTCGGCTGCAGGGGCATTTCCTCTCGCTCAGCACCGTGGCATGGGGGCTCGCGATCGGCTTCCTGTTCGGCAATGTGGAAGGGCTCGGACGCTTCAACGGCATCGCATCGATTCCGCCGATCAGCTTCGGGTCCTATGCCCTGGTCTCCAGCGCGCAGGTCTATTTCCTGATCTGGGGCATCGTCGCAGCCGTTCTCTGGATCGGATATAATCTGCTGGACTCGCGCCTCGGCCGCGCGATGCGCGCGTTGCGGGGCGGCAACACGCTGGTCGAGAGCCTCGGCATCAGTGCGTTCCGGATCAAGCTGCTGATCTTCGTCATCGCGGCGTTTCTGGCGGCCCTGTCCGGCTGGCTCTACGCCCATATGAGCCGTTTCATCAGTCCCGGCCCGTTCGATGCCGGCATGGGCATCGAGTACCTCATGATGTCGATGGTCGGCGGCGCAGGAAGTCTGCTTGGGGGCGTCGTCGGCGCCGCGATCGTGACGCTGCTCAAGAACAGCGTCCAGGACTATCTGCCATTGATCGCCAAGGGGGCATCCGGCCAGCTTGAGATCGTCGCCTTCTCCGCGCTGTTCATCCTGTTCCTGCAATGGGCCCGGCAGGGGATCGTGCCATTCGTCGGGCGCTATCTGCCGAAGCTGCGTCGCGATCGGCCGCAACCCGCCCCTGCCCTGCCGCGCCGTGCACAGCCTGCGCCTGGAGAGCTGCTGCTCAAAGTGGACGGTGCCGAGCGACGTTTCGGCGGCCTTGTCGCCGTGAACAATGTGAGCTTCGACGTGCGCTCCGGGGAGATCCTGGCCGTGATCGGGCCGAACGGCGCCGGCAAGAGCACCATGTTCAACTGTCTGACGGGCGCGCTCCGCGTCAACAAGGGCGACATCGTCTTTGCTGGACGCTCGATCACCCGTGAGGCGCAATCGCGGATCGCCAAGGCGGGCATCGCCAGAACGTTTCAGCACGTCAAGCTCAGGCCGCGGATGAGCCTGCTCGAAAACGTGATGCTCGGCACCTATGCTCGGACCCGCACCGGCCTGCTCGCGAGCGCCTTGCGCCTCAACCGGCGCGAGGAGGCCAGTGCGCAGTTCGAAGCGCTGCGTCAGTTGGAGCGCGTCGGGCTCGGCGACAAGCCGTTCGACATCGCCGGCAACCTGCCGCTCGGCAACCAACGCATCCTGGAGATCGCGCGGGCCCTCGCCGCGGACCCGGCGCTGCTGGTGCTCGACGAACCGGCTGCCGGACTTCGCCGCCAGGAGAAGCTGCGGCTGGCCGAACTGCTCAGGTCGTTGCGGAATGACCACCTGACCATCCTGATCGTCGAGCACGATATGGAGTTCGTGATGTCCCTGGTCGATCGCATCGTCGTGCTCGATTTCGGATCCAAGCTCTGCGAAGGCGACCCCGCCGCGATCCGGAACGACGAGCGGGTTCAAGAAGCCTATCTCGGAGGCGTCGCGTGAGCCCGATGTTCGCTATGACGGATGTGACCGTCTGTTACGACCATGTCGAAGCGGTCCGCAACGTGTCGCTGTCGGTCGAAGAAGGACAGATTGTCACGGTGATCGGCCCGAACGGGGCCGGCAAGACCACGCTGCTGATGGCGGCAATCGGGCTGCTCGCGTCGCGCGGCCGGATCCGTTTTCAGGGCAGCGAGATCGGCAGGATGTCGGTCGAAAACCGCGTCGAGCGGCGGCTGTGTCTCGTTCCGGAAAAGCGCGAGCTGTTCTCCGACATGACGGTCGCGGACAATCTCCTGCTCGGCTCCTACAGCCTGCGCGATCGCTCGGGTGTCCGCCAGGCGCTCGACGAGGTGTATGATCGCTTCCCCCGGCTTCGGGAGCGGCAACGCCAGACTGCCGGAACACTCTCCGGCGGTGAACGCCAGATGCTGGCGCTGGGACGGGCATTGATGGCCAAGCCGAAGCTGCTCATGCTGGACGAGCCCAGCCTTGGTCTTGCTCCGCTGATCGTGCGCGAAATCTTCCGCACCATCGCGTCCTTGCGCGATCTCGGCGTGTCCATCCTGCTGGTCGAGCAGAACGCTCGCGCGGCACTCGAGACGGCCGATTACGGCTATGTGCTCGAGACCGGCGAGATCGTCCAGTCGGGCCCGGCCAAGGACCTGATCCACGATCCCCGGCTGATCACAGCCTATCTCGGCGGCCATTGACGCGATGGTGTGACGGGCTGGCCGCGGCGCGTGGACAAATCGTCCAAGCGGGCAGCAACGCTCGCCACGCTATGGATGTGCCGTGCCGGGACGGACCGTCGTGGTCAGCATCGGAAAATGCTTGTTGCCGCCCGCAAATGGCGGGAAGCGGAGAAAGTCCTCCCGCATCCGCTTGATCACATCGGAACTCAGCGCCCGCGCCAGCGCGTCCGGACTGTCGAACACCAGTTTGTTGCGCTGCATGTGCTCGACGCGTCGTGAGGGCAGCCGGTCGATCCAATCGACCCGCGTATAGATCTCGATCTGGCGGACATCCGGAAACGTCCGCATGATCGCGGGATGGTGCTCGATATAGTGCAGATTCCAGGCGTTCATGTCGTCGGCTGGCCCCGGATAATGAACGAGATAGCTGCACGGTCTCACCGTGCCGTCCGGATGCGTGGCGACATCGACAGGGAAACGTCGCGTCACCATCACCTGATGCGTGACGTCCAATCCAGCAAGGCTCGACAGCCCCCTGCCCGTTGCCAGGCCAGAGAGAATGCCGCCCCTGTTCAGGGCAGCCTCACAGGTCGGCAAGTCCGGAAAGCGCAGTTGCAGTGCAAATGCCGGTCCGGCACCGTCGGCGCGATAGGGATGATCGACGGACTGCTCGAGTGGCGTAAACAGCAGCCCTTCCGTCATATCCGGGATCGACGCGACTGCCTCGATCGCGGCCGCGAGATCCCCGGCACTGATCCGCCGCTCGCCGGCCATGTCAGCAAAGGTCATGAAACATGAGATCATGCGATGGATCGTGCTCCGTCGGCCGCGATCTCCAGGCCTTTCACAAGCGCCGCACGAACGTCGTCCGGCCATGGAATGGCACGGCGATCAACCAAGGATGTTGCAGCCAGGATCTGATTTGCGGTCCATCGGGCGCCATCCGATCCCGATATCACGTGGCCCAGTTGAAGCGATGCCCGGCCGACGCGCTTGATGCGGAGCTCGAAGGTCAGCCGGTCGCCGAACAGCGACGGGACCGAGAAATCGCAGTCGAGATGCACCGTGGGGGTCCCGATCTTGCGGACCGTGATCAGCTCCTGCCAGGGAAAGCCGATCGTCGCCCAGAACTCCTCGACAACTCCATTGAGCATGTCGAGATAGGACGGGAAGTAGGCAATCCCTGAAGGGTCGCAGTCGCCGAATCTCAGCTCGCGCTCGAATGAGAACCGGCTCATCAGATCGCCACCACCGGGTGCCTGATGACCCCGATCCCGTCAATGCCGGCCTCGACCACGTCGCCCGGCCACAACCATTCCTGCGGTGTCATTCCGGCGCCGACGCCATCGGGCGTTCCGGTCGCGATGATGTCGCCGGGCTCCAGCGTCATTCCCGAAGAAATGTCCGTGATCAGCGTTGGAATGTCGAAGATCATGTATTTGGTGTTCGAATCCTGCTTCGTTTGCCCGTTCTTCGTGAGCCAGAGACGCAGATCGTGCGGATCGGGTATCTCATCGGCGGTCACGATGCACGGGCCGAAGGGCGCGTAGGTGTCCATGCCCTTCGAGAAAATCCACTGGCCGGCGCGACGATTATCGCGCGCGGAGATGTCGATCATCACCGAATAGCCGAAGACATGCTTCATCGCATTTACGACCGCAATGCGCGTTGCGGTCTTGCCGACGATCACCGCGAGCTCCACCTCCCAGTCGAGCTGCTGCGTCATCTTCGCATTGTGCTGGATGGCCGCGCCCGGCCCGATCACCGCGGTCGGCGGCTTGGAGAAGACCACCGGCTGCTTCGGCAGATCCTTGTCCGTGTCCAGGCTCTTGGCGGACTCCGCAACATGGGCGCGGTAGTTGAGGCCGATGCCGAAAATGTTCTTTCGCGGACGGGGAATGGGAGCCAGCAATTTGACGTCCTCGACCGGGACGGCAGAACCGCTCGGCAGAGATCCGCTTCCGCTGTCCAGGCATTGCCCGAGCGCGGGAAGAAGCGTGACGCTATTGTCGATGAACGACAGCATGTCGTTCGGCCACGAGAGATGGTGCGAGGCACCGAGGCGCTCGACATCGACGACCAGTCCATTGACGAGAGCACCCAGACGGGCGCCGCTGGAGCCCAGGGTGTAAGTAACAAGGCGCATGACGTGACGATCCGGCTTTTCTGGTGGAACTGTTGAAGGCTCAGGACGCTGCGGGCTGATGGCCTGAATTGTCGCCGTAGGCCTCTTCCCGATAGAACCCAAGCCCCTCGATGACCGGGAGGTCGTTGAAGCTGAACAGGCAGGCGTCGTCACTGTCCGACGCATTGCCATGCTCGTGCCAGGCCCAGGACGGGACACAGAAGATATCGCGCTCCTGCCAATCCAGCCGTTTGCCGGCGACGATCGAATACCCCCGTCCCTTGGCGACCTGATAGATGAAGCTGCCGGTGTGCCGATGCGACTTGGTCTTTTCACCGGGCCGGAGCAGTTGCATGCTGGCGCCGATCGTCTGCATCACGTGCCCGCCGGTGATCGGATTGACGTAGTTCATCAGAATTCCGTCAAAGGGCGACCCGTCGGTCGCGGCAGCATACTTCCGCAAGGAGTCGTAAGTCGGCTCCCATTCATATTTGAACATCGGCGAATAGCCCTTCGACCATCGCGAGTCCGCCGGACGAAGACCGGGATTGCCCCAGGTCTTGGTCATATCGTCCACGGGATAGCCGGACTCCTCCTGCTGGATCTTTGGATGCACAGCGAAGAAATTGGCCTCCAGCGCATTGACCAGCGGAATGTCGAGACCATCCTGCCATATGCAGACGGAGCCGCCGGCCTCGACCCCATGCTCGTGCCAGGTCCCATTCGGCGTGAGCACAAAGTCGCGCGCGCCGAGCGTCATCTTGTGGCCGTCGACGATGGTGTAGGCGCCCGTCCCCTCCATGATGAAGCGCAGGGCGGAGGCGGAGTGCGCATGCGCGGAAGCGACCTCCCCGGGATGCATCACCTGCAGGCCGGAATAGAGCCAGCCGACCGCGGCCGACACGTCCCGGCGGCCCGGATTGTTGAGATAGATCACGCGGCGTCCCGCCTTCTCCGGGGAGACCAGCTCCACCGACCGGAGCACATGCTCGCGCAGATCCTGGTAGCGCCAGAGCACGGGAACGGACGCAGATTGCGGCTGCCATGGCTCGATCTTGTTGGCGACCGTCCAGAGCGCTCCCGCCTCGTATTTCTCCAGATCCTTGTAGTAGGCCTGTAGCTCGGGCGTATCCTCGACATTGGCCCGACCGATGACGTTCTCGCGCATTCTTCCCTCCATGTGTGCGTCACGGCGTGTCTGGCGGCGGCCTCGTCCACCAATGCGGCCTTGGCAGCGGTCGCGCTTGCGTCGAGACAGGCGGGGTGAGGCCTGGACCGCGGCAGCCCTGAAACCAGAGTGTTTCAGCATCCGGACCGCGCCGTCACCGGCCTGTGGTAACGTCCCGGAGCGATGCTCCGGAAGGATCGGCAACGCTTAACCGCGTTGACTTATTTCACATGTAAAATTATGATATCGCATATTTCTGGAGGGTGCAATGGCGGAACGTTCTTTTGCGCGCGAGGTCGAGGATCTCCGGCTTGGGCACGGCGACACCTTTCGCGGCGAAGGCATCCTCGCAATCACCAAGGCGCTGTTGCAGTCGGGAGTAGCCTATGTCGGCGGCTACCAGGGATCGCCGATCTCGCATCTGATGGACGTGCTCGCCGACGCCAAGGATGTCCTCGATGAGCTTGGCGTCGTCTTCCAGAGTTCGGCGAACGAAGCGGCGGCGGCGGCGATGCTCTCGGCGTCGGTCATGTATCCCCTGCGCGGCGCGGTGGCGTGGAAATCGACCGTGGGGACCAATGTCGCCTCCGATGCGCTGGCCAACCTCGCGTCGGGCGGCGTCACCGGCGGCACGATGATCATCGTCGGCGAGGATTACGGCGAAGGCTCCTCGATCATGCAGGAGCGCACGCATGCCTTCGCGATGAAGTCGCAGATGTGGCTGCTCGACCCGCGCCCCGATCATGAATGCATCGTCAATCTGATCGAGAAGGGCTTCGAGCTCTCGGAATATTCGAACACACCCGTCATGCTCGAGGTTCGTGTTCGCGCCTGCCACATGCACGGAAGCTTCGTCTGCAAGGACAATCTCAAGCCGCGCCACACTATCAAGGACGCCCTCAACAATCCCAAGCGCGACGTCAACCGCATCGTGCTGCCGCCGGCGGCCTACGAGCATGAGCAGGAGAAGATCAAGACCCGGATGCCGGCAGCGATCCGGTTCGTTCACGAGAACAGGTTGAATGAACAGTTCGGACCGAAGCAGGGCAAGGTCGGCATCATCATGCAGGGCGGGATGTACAACAACGTCATCCGCGCGCTGCAATATCTCGGCCTCTCCGACGCTTACGGCAACACCCAGGTTCCGCTCTATGTCATGAACGTCACCTATCCGGTGATCGACAGCGAGGTCGCGGAGTTCTGCCTGGACAAGGAGGCCGTGCTGATCGTCGAGGAAGGTCAGCCGGAATATCTCGAACAGGCGATCAACACCGTGCTCCGGCGGAAGGACATTCAGGCACGCATTCATGGCAAGGACGTGTTGCCCATGGGAGGCGACTATACTGCGCAGGTCCTGCTTGGCGGCGTCCGCGACTTTCTGGAGAGGTGCGAGCCAAGACTGCTCGGCAATCGGCCGCCCGCTCCCGATGCCACGCCCGTGCTCAACCATCCTGCCGTGGAGAGGCTGAAACAGGTCGTACCGGCCCGTCCCCCCGGACTTTGCACCGGTTGTCCGGAGCGGCCGATCTTCGCTGCCATGAAGCTCGTCGAGGAGGAGCTCGGCCAGCACCATGTCTCGGCCGACATCGGCTGCCATCTGTTCTCGATTCTTCCGCCCTTCAACATCGGCGCAACGACCATGGGCTTCGGCCTCGGTCCCGCCTCGACCTCGGCCTTCAACGTGAAGGCTGACAAGCGCGCGATCGCGGTGATGGGCGATGGCGGCTTCTGGCACAATGGACTGACCAGCGGCATCGGCAATGCCGTGTTCAACAAGCACGACGGCGTGTTCGTCATCGTCGACAACTACTACACGTCGGCCACCGGCGGCCAGGACATCCTGTCCTCGCGCGCCACCAATACGCGGCGCAAGACCAACAATTCGATCGTGCAGGCCGTCAAGGGCATTGGCGGCCAATGGGTCCGGCAGATCGATCGCACCTATGACGTCGGCCGGATGCGCGACACCCTCAAGGAGGCGCTGACCACGAAGGCAGAAGGCCCGAAGGTCATCGTGGCGTCCTCCGAATGCATGCTGAACAAGCAGCGTCGCGTGCGGCCGCAGATCAACAAGGCCATCAAGGACGGTGTGCGCACCGTGAAGGAGCGGTTCGGCGTCGATGAAGACGTCTGCACCGGCGACCATGCCTGTATCCGGCTCTCCGGCTGTCCGTCGCTGTCCGTGAAGCAGCTCGACGATCCGCTGCGGGATGATCCCGTCGCCGCCATCGACAATTCCTGCGTCGGCTGCGGCAATTGCGGCGAGGTCGCGGAGGCGGCCGTGCTCTGCCCGTCCTTCTACCGCGCCGATGTCATCCATAATCCGACGCGCTGGGACAGGTTCAAATCCAAGCTGAGCATGGCCGTGATCGGCTGGCTGCAGCAGCGGCGAGACCGCAAGCGCCCCGTGCTCGAGGCGCTGGCATGAGAGACGAATCCACCCGCCTGGCGCTTCCCGCGGCTGGCGATGCCACCGAACGGCCGATCTCGATTGCCATCGTGGCGATGGGTGGCCAGGGCGGCGGCGTGCTCACCGACTGGATCGTTCAGCTCGCCGAGGACCAGGGCTGGGTCGCGCAATCGACATCGGTTCCCGGCGTCGCCCAACGCACCGGCGCGACCATCTATTACATCGAAGCGATGCCGCCGCTCGATGGCCGCAAGCCTGTGCTCGCGCTCACGCCGACTCCCGGCGACGTCGACGTCGTCATGGCGGCCGAATTCATGGAGGCCGGCCGCTCGATCCTGCGCGGCCTCGTGACCCCGGACCGGACCACGCTGATCGCGTCGGATCATCGCTCATTCGCGATCGCCGAGAAGATCGCGCCGGGAAATGGCATCGCCGACCAGGGCGCGGTGACCGGCGCGATCGGCATCGCGGCCAAGACCGAGATCGTCTTCGACATGAATGCGCTGGCGATCGCCCATGGCAGCGTCATTTCGGCGGCGATGTTCGGCGCCCTCGCCGCGGCCGGCGTTCTGCCGTTCAATGTGGAGAGCTTTCGCGCAGTGATCCGCGCCGGCGGCAAGGGCGCGAATGCCAGCCTGCGGACCTTCGATGCCGCCCTCGCCCAGGTTCAGACGGGATCCTTCGCGGCCGCGGCACCAGAACCGGCGGAGGCCACCCGCCCGGCTCCCGCTCCGATGGAGCCGGGTCTCGCCGCCCTTGTCACGCGCCTCAAGCAGCAATTCCCGGCCCCTGTGCAGGCCATGGCGCTGGCCGGACTGAAGAAGGTTATCGACTTCCAGGATCTCGCTTACGGCAGCGAATATCTGGATCTGCTCGACAGGTTGCTGGCGGCCGACCGCCAATGCGGCGGCGGCGACAAGGCGTTCGCCTTCACCGAGGCCGCGGCGAAATACCTCGCCAACGCCATGGCCTATGATGACGTCATCCGGGTCGCCGATCTGAAAACACGGGCGGGCCGCCGCGCACGGATCGCGAATGAACTCGAATTGTCGCAGGATTCCGTGCTGCAGACGACCGAATTCATGCATCCCCGGATGGAGGAGGTGATCGGCATGCTGCCAGCGCGCCTCGGCCGCTGGCTCGGCGGCAAGCCGCGTCTGGTCGGCTGGCTCGACCGCCGCGTCAGCAAAGGGCGCCGGGTCCGGACCTACTCCCTCCCCTGGTTCCTGGCCCTCTATGCCGTCGGCGGGTTCCGCGGCCTGCGCCGCGCCACCCTGCGTCACGCTGTCGAGACGGCGCACCGGGACGAATGGCTCGCGGCCGCCACAGCGGCCGTCCGGAGCAATTACCAGCTGGGCGTCGAAATCCTGCAATGCCGCCGTCTGGTGAAGGGCTATTCCGATACGCACGGAAGAGGTCTTTCGAAGTTCGACCGCACGCTTGCAGCGATCAAGCTGATCGAGCGGCGCGAGGATGCCGCCGACTGGGCACGGCGGCTGCGGGAAGCCGCGCTGAAGGACAGCGCGGGCACCGAGCTCGACGGCGTGATCCGGACCATCAAGTCTTTCGCCTGATCGCGCCGGCTGCGCATCTTGCCGTTCACTGCCCCTACTCGACGGGACGCCATGTCTGCAGCACGCGAGAAGGCCACCACGCCCGCCACCGGACAGACCGAGACCCGGTTCTGGCTGCAACTTCTGTCGCTTCACGGCGAGCTGTTTGCCGCCCTGAACGCGGCGATGATCGCGGAACTGGGCTTGTCCTTGGCGAAGTTCGATGCGCTCGCTCAGCTCGCCCGCTATCCTGACGGTCTGACGCTCGGGCGGTTGACGCAGAACCTGAAAGTGTCGGGCGGCAATGTGTCAGGGCTGGTGCAACGTCTGGCGGCGGACGAGCTCATCAGCAGGGAGATGTCGAACGAGGATCGGCGTTCGTTCATTGTTCGCTTGACGCCCAAGGGCGAAGCGGTGTTCAGGAAGGCGGCTGGCGTGCACAACAGGCATCTGCGACAGCGCCTCGAAGATGTCCCGACTCACGAACTGGAGGCCGCGCTTTCGATCCTACGGTCGATCTCCTCCAAAGTCCGCTCCGAGCAGAAAAATCAGAATCGCAGGACCTAATGGCCAAGGACTCCAGGAATCGGTGGAAATCGGGACCACCTCGGACGCGAGACCAGCTGCAGAGCTACATTCCCTATCTCCTCAACCGGCTCGCCAATCGCTGGAACCTCGATCAGAACCGTGATCTCAGCGAGCACGGCATCAACAACGTCGTATTCCGAACCTTGTCGGTGCTGTTCATCTACAAGACCCTCACCGTCAATGAGGTCGCCGTTCTCGCCGTGACCGAACAGTCGACCGCGAGCCGCATGGTCGAATCCATGGTGACGTCGGGCCTCGTGAAGCGGGAGATTGCCGAGGAGGATCAGCGCCGGCGGGTCGTGGGCCTCACTCCGGACGGCGAAGCCTTGCTGCGAAAGGTCTGGCCGATCATGGAACGAAACTATGATCGGCTGACCGCGGGCATCGACCCCGACGAGATCGAGATCTGCGCGCGCGTGCTCGCCAAGATGGTCACCAACATCCGGCAGAACGACATCTGACCTGCCGAGGTCAGGGACCGAGGCCGACCAGGCTGGCGCCGCCGCAGACATACAGCACTTGTCCGGTCACGAAGTCGGAACGCTCGTCGAGGAAGAATTCGATGGCATGGGCCACGTCCTCGCGCGCGCCGAGCCGTCCCACGGGGATGTTGCGCGCCATCCGCTCCTGCTGCTCCGATCCCTTGGGAATGACGCCCCAGAAATTATCCGTCAGGATCGGGCCTGGGGCGACGACGTTCACCGTAATGCCCCCGGACGCGAGTTCGAGCGCCCAGGTCCGCGCCATCCCATGGACTCCGGCCTTGGTCGCGGAATAGGCCGAGCGCGTCACCGCGCCCATCGCCGCGCGCGAGCTCACGAAGACAATTCGTCCGAACCGACGCGCGCGCATTCCGTCCAGCGCCGCCTGTGTCAGAAGCATCGGCGCTCCCAGATGCAACTGCGCAAGCGTCAGAATATCTTCCGGCTTGGCATCGGGCAGAAGATTGGGAAGGATCACGCCGGCATTATGCACGAGACAATCAACGGCATGGGCCTGACAGATCTCCTGCGCGATCGCGCGCGTGGCGTCGATGCTGGTCAGGTCGGCGCGATAGGCCGCGAGCAAGTCATGCGTCCAGTCCGGCTTGTCCAGGCCGACCGAGACCACGCGCTGCCCCCTCGCGACGAGCCTCTTTGCCAATTCCTCGCCGATCCCGGAATTTCCACCGGTGATGAGCGTGGTCCGTCTTGGACCGGAGGTCTGCTGCATGGTCATCACACCTGCCGCCGCTTGAGATCACGCAGATCGAAGAACGCGCCATCCTGCATCAGTCTGGCGACGTGATCCTTCAGTCCGCCGCGCTGGATCTTCTCGGTTGCCGTCAACGGCAAACGGTCCACGAAGCAGATCCAGCCCGGAGCCTTGTAATAGGCCATCTGCGCGAGACTCCAGCGGACGATCTCCTCGGCCAGTTTGCGGTCCGCACCGCCCTGCTCCGCAATGATGACCGCCGCAACCTCGTCGCCACGAACCTTGTCAGGTGTCGCTGCCACCGCGGCCTGCCGGACTGCAGGATGGCGGTTGAGGACCGACTCGACCTCGACCGCGGCAATATTCTCGCCCGATCGGCGGATGACGTTCTTCTTGCGATCGACGAAATGCAGATCGCCATCGTCGTCGCGGGAGACGATATCACCGGTATGAAACCATCCGCCCTGCCACGCTTCCGCGGTGGCTTCCGGGTTCTTCAGATATTCCCGGAAGAAGCCGTAGCGCGGATCCGGGCCCGCCCGCCGCACCAGCAATTCGCCCGGCGATCCCGCCGGCGTCTCTTTGCCGCTGTCATCGACGATGCGGATCTCGATGTCAGCGGACGGCCGCCCGAAGCAGCTGGTGCCGACCTTGCGCGGCTCGACATTGGCGGCGATGACGCCGCCGCTTCCCGTCTCGGTCATCGCCCAGGCTTCCAGCAGCGGGAAGCCGAAACGCTCCTCGAACGGCGCATGCAGGAGCTTGTCCACGCCGGCCCCGAAGCCGAAGCGCACCGAATGCGCGCGATCCTCCGCCGATGCCGGCGCGCTCATCAACATCGACGGCATGACGCCCAGATAGTGCAGGCAGGTCGCGCGGCTTTCCTTGACCGAGTCCCACCAGGAGCGCGGATGGAAGCGATCCAGCATCGTGAGACAGCCGCCGACCGACAACATCGCCATCAGCGATACGGCCATGGCGTTCATGTGAAACAGCGGCAACGGCGTGATCATCCGCTCGCGACCAGTCCTGAGATCGATCAACCCGCCGACGTCCCGATACCAGTCTCCGCTGTAGAGGTAGTAGGTATTGGTGAGCACGCAGCCCTTCGGCTGACCTGTCGTCCCCGACGTATACAGCAATGCGCATTCGGAAGATGCATCGCCGGCCCGAGACGGATGCGGGCCGCCAAACGGCGCGGGGATGTCGTCCTCGACCGTCACCACCGGGATTGGACGGCCGGCATTGCGCGCAGCCGCCTCCACCTCCTCGCGCCGTTCGGCGAGGACGAAGGCCGCATTCATGTCTGAATGCGCGATGATGTATTCGAGCTCGCTGAGCCGGAGATCCGGGTTGATCGGGACGACCGAGACCCCGAGCGCGTTGAGCGCGAACCACAGCTCGACGAAGACCGGTCTGTTCTGAAGCAGCAGCCCGACCCGATGGCCCTCGCCATAGCCCCGTTCTGCGAACGCAGCCTGCCACGCGTCCACCCGCGCGAGCATGGTGGCATAGCTGATCTCGCCGGGCGCGATGCCGTAATTCGCGGCGGTCTCCGTCAGCACGTTGAGAAATGCCGATGGACCGAACCGCAGCGCGGTGTCGCGAAAGCGGGCGTAGACGGAAGGAGAAGTCGTCAAGAGGCCCTCACATGAAGAGCTGGATGTTGCCGAACGGAGCGTCGAAATTGACGAGATCGATCCGCTTCAGCTTGATTTTCAGGTGACCATCGCTCTCGATCAGGTCGTGCGACGCCCATCCCGAATAGCGTTCAAGCACATCCCCACGGGTCTCGGTATAGATGAAAGACGTCCGCGCCTTGAACAGTCCATTGGCCGGATCGCAGGCAGTGATCGTCGGCGCCTGCAGCAGATGATGGCAGCGACTCTTCGGCTTCTGGCTGAAGGTTCGCTCACCCGCCAATCGCTCCACACGCACCTTCAGCAGCAGCAGATCCTCATACATCAAGGACGGCTGCAGCACGGGATCCTGCTGCTGCCATTCCAGCGGCATCCAATAGCGCCCACTGGCGTGGAACAGAGCGAGCCACGCGTCCCACTGCATCGTGTCGAGAAGCTCGGCCTCGCGATAGATGAAATCGGTGATGCTCTTCTCGGTGATCATTCGGCGGCCTCGACGCGCTTGTCCATGTTCATGGTCATAAACTTGGCCCAGGCATGAAACTGGTTGCGCATCTGGCGCTCCGAGGTGCCATTGATGACGGCGGTGACGTCATCCGCTTCGCCGGGCTCGTGCAGCCGCTGCAGATTGACCCACTGGTTGCCATTCGATGTCAGGCCCTCCTGAGCCCGCTCATACATTTCGAGATCATCATGCCCGACGATCGAGGTCGGTGCATTGATGAAGCGGTTGTACATCAGCGCGCGCTCGTAGAGCTTGTCGGGAGCGCCGACAAGACGGTACACCCAGCTCTCGACCAGGGTCTTGTCGACCGCGATCGGGATGAAGTTGCGCAGGATCTGCACGGCGCCCTTCACCATGATGTTCGGGAAGTAGATCGTGTTGTGCCTGACTTCGCCCAGAACCTCATGGGCGCGCTTCTCGCCATAGGTCGCGACCATCTGCTCGACATAACCCTCGACATCCGAGTAGTTCGAGTGGATGGAATTCGCAACGCCGGTATGGCCGTGGCCGTTCGGCCAGATCCTGATGCCGCTCTGCTCGTAGAACTCGTAAGGGCTCATGAACGGAGCATAGAGCTGCACCGCCATCGGCGTCTCCGTCGAGTCGCCCTGCTCGCGCTTCCAGACCTTGACCGCGGTGCCGGCTGAACTCTCATGCGCAACCATCGGATGACACGTATCGGTCTGGTTCTCGACCAGCATCTTCCAATTGCAGTTGTGCATGTAGCGGATCGGCGCGGCCACGACCGCGAGCTTTCCTTCCGGAGAGCGATCAACCATGTTGTCGATGGTCGAGAGGCTTTCGCCGAAATAGTCCGCGAAGGACAGGCCTGCATCGCTCAGACGGACAAAGATGAAGTCGCGATAGACCACGACGTTCTTGACCTTCGCCAATCCTTCGCTGGCTTGCGTGTCGGGAAAGCCGGTGCCCTCATATCCCTTCTTCAAAGGGATGGCGAGCAGCGAACCGTCGGTCTTGAACGACCAGGCGTGGTAGGGACAGCGGAAGAATTTTCCAGTGTTGCCGCACGGCTCCGAGGCGATCTTGACGCCCTTATGCGGACACCGGTTGTAGAAGACATGGATGGCGCCATCGCTATGGCGGCTGGCCATCAGCGGCTGGCGGCCGACATTGGCGGTGATGAAATCTCCTGGTTTCGAAAGCTGGCTGGCATGCCCGATATAGATCCAGCTGTTCGGAAACAGGTGCTCCATCTCGAGATCGAAGATCTCGGGATCGACATAGACGTCGCGATGAACCTCGGCCTTGCGGACCAGCGCCATGATGGCGCCGGCATCATTCCCGTATCTTCCCATGGCGAGCCTCGACTCTCTTCAAAGATCCAACACCAGCCGGTCTGATTTCGCGCGCGACACACAGATCTGCATCAACTTGTTGGAGCGCTTCTCCTCATCGCTGAGAATGACGTCGCGATGATCAGGAACGCCCGCGATCACGCCGCACTGGCAGATGCCACAATCGCCGCGCTGACAATCATAGAGCACGTCGAGCCCGGCCGCCTCCAGCGCTTGAATGATCGTCTGATCTGCCGCGACCGTGACGACCTGCCCCGTCGATCTCAGCTCGACCTCGAACGGCCGGTCTGGCGAACTGGGCGTCTCCGCCCGAAACAGCTCGAAATGAATGCGATCCGGCGGGACGCCTTTCGTCAGCGCCGCGGCCTTCACCGCCTCGATCATGCCTGCCGGGCCGCAGACATAGACGTGAGACCCGGGCGCAGCCGCGGCCAGGGCGGCCGCGATGTCCAAGCGCGACTCGTCGCTGTCATAGTGGATCGAAAGGCTGCGACCACAGATCGCCTGCAACTGTGGCAGGAAAGCGAGCCCTCCCGGCGCCCGCCCCGCATAGTGCAGCCGGAACGGATGTCCTCGCGCGCTCAACTCGGCAGCCATCGAGAGAATGGGAGTGATGCCAATACCGCCAGCGAACAGCAGCGCCGGCGCGGCGCCAGCATGCAAAGGAAAGTTGTTGACCGGCGCGGACGCCTTTACGACATCGCCCGCTCTCAACGCGTGCATGTAGTGCGAGCCGCCGGTCGACGCGGCCTCGCGCAACACGCCGAGCGCCAGCACGCCAGCCGGCAATTCCGGCAGGGCCAGCAGAGAATACGGCCGGTCTCCGCCGTTCGGGAGGGCGACGCGAATATGGGCCCCGGCCTGCCAGTCCGGGACGGCTCCGCCCTCCACGCCGAACACAAGGCTCCGAACGTGCGGTGTCTCCGCAGCGATCGACAGCACCTTGAGCGTCAGCGGATGCGTCTCCATTCCGGCATCTCACATTATATGAATTTGCATATTTTTAGAGGTGTAATAATTGACTGTCAATCGTCGGGACCGATTGTCGACAGCCCGCTCTGCACGGTTCTCCTGGGCAAACTCGACTGCACCGCAAGAGCGATCTGCCGCCGCTTGAAGCGTAGCGGCTGGCGTGACGGCCCTCCAGGTAAAAATAGCAGCAGAACGATCCGTTGAATGCCGTCGCATTGGGCCGGTCGCCGGCCCCAGGTCACACCGGCGTCGGTTCACCCCGCGCAGACTCCTTCACCAGGTCAGCGGTGCTCCCACCGCCTCAGAACTGAAGCTCGAACGCCTCGCGCTCGCTGCGGGTCAGATGCAGCCCGTGCTTGGTACGCCGGTCCAGGACATCGGCCGCGGTCACGGCCCACTCGCGTTCGCGCAGATAGAAAAGTTCGCGTTCATAGAATGTGCCGCCGAAATGACGGCCGAGATCGTTCGGGCTGCGGGCGGTGCCGAGCAGATCCCGCGCACTGCTGCCATAGAGCCGCGCATAATGCGCCACCAGCTCGCGCGGCAGTCCCTGATAGTCGCGAGCGAGATCGATGAGGAACTGTTCGAACGGCCCGCCGAGATCGCCGCCGGGAAGACAGGCGCCCGCCGTCCACGCCGGCGCCAGTTGCGGAAACCACGGCGCGAGCCGCTCCAGCGCCTGCTCCGCGAGGCGGCGGAAGGTCGTGATCTTGCCGCCGAAGATCGACAGCAGCGGCGGCTGATCGGCCGCCCCATGCACCTCGAACACGTAGTCGCGCGTCACCGCGGACGGATTGTCGGCATTGTCGTCATAGAGCGGCCGCACGCCGGAGAACGCATGAACGATGTCGCCCTTGCCCGGCGCGGCGCGGAAATAGCGGTCGAGCACGGCCAGGAGATAATCGACCTCGCCGTCATCGACCGCGACGTCCTCGGCGCGACCATTGTGCACGATGTCGGTGGTGCCGATCAACGCGAGGTCGCTCTCATAGGGATTGACGAAGATCACGCGGCGGTCGGTGTTCTGCAACAGATAGGCCTGCGATCCGCTCCAGAACTTCGGCACCACGAGATGACTGCCTTTGACCAGCCGCACGTGATGCGCCGAGTTCAATCCCGCGACGCCTTGCACCACATCCTGCACCCAGGGGCCGGCGGCGTTCACCAGGGCCCGTGCGCGAACGATCTGCAATTCGCCGTTGGCCGCTCGCATCTCCAGATGCCAGGCGCCGTTCTCCCGCCTTGCGCTGACGGCGCGGGTCCGCGGCAGGATGGTGGCGCCCTTGCGCGCGGCATCGACGAGATTGAGGATCACCAGCCTGGCATCGTCGACCCAGCAATCCGAATATTCGAAACCGCGCCGGAACTCCTCCCGCAGCGGCGCCCCCTCCGGCTCATGCGCGAGATCGACCGCGCGGCTCGGCGGCAGTTGTTTGCGGCCGCCGAGATGATCGTAGAGGAACAGGCCGGTGCGCACCAGCCAGGCGGGCCGCTGCTCCGGCGAATGCGGCAGCACGAAGCGCATCGGCCAGATGATGTGCGGCGCCGAGGCCAGCAGCACTTCGCGCTCGATCAGCGCCTCGCGCACCAGGCGGAACTCGTAATATTCGAGATAGCGCAGCCCGCCATGGATCAGCTTGCCCGAACGCGAGGACGTGCCCTCGGCGAAATCGTCCTTCTCGCACAACAGCACTTTGAGACCGCGGCCCGCGGCATCGCGCGCGATTCCCGCGCCATTGATGCCACCGCCGATCACGGCGACATCGACGTCGCCATGATCCCGGCCGATGCGTGAAACCGTCGCATTCATCGCTTGCTGCTGCGCTTCTTCTCGGGCTTGCGGCGCTCGGCGGCCGCGCGCGCCTTCGTTGCCGACTTCGCGGGCTTGGTCGGCTTCGCCTTGAGCTCCTGCAGGCCGTAGGTCGAGAATCCGCGCGCCGTCTCGGCGATCTCCGCCTCGCCCAGGATGTGCGGCTGGCCGAGCGCCAGCGAGAGATAATACTGCTTGGCGATGGTCTCGAGCTCGACCGCGAGCCACATCGCCTTGTCGAGATTGGCACCGACCGCGATCATGCCGTGATTGGCGAGCAGGCAGCCATTACGCCCTTCCAGCGCCTCCAACGCGAGTTCGGACAATTCAGCCGTGCCGAAACGCGCATAGCCGGCGCAGCGTATATCCATACCGCCGAACGCCGCCATCATGTAGTGGCAGGCCGGGATCGACTTGCGGGCGATGGCGAGCACGGTGGCATAGGTCGAATGGGTGTGCACGACGCTGCCGACATCGGGGCGGCCGCGCATGATGTCCAGATGGAAGCGCCATTCGGTCGAAGGCTTCAGCGGCCCATCCCAGGACCCGTACTCACCTTCGAGCGGCATCGAGGCGATCATCTCGGGCTTCATCGAATCATAGGGCGTCGCCGACGGCGTGATCAGCATCCTGTCCTTGTAGCGGGCCGAGATGTTGCCCGACGTGCCCTGGTTCAAACCCGACGCATTCATCCATCGGCACTTGGCGATGATGTTCTCGCGGATCTGTCGTTCCTCGCGGTTCATGTCGAAAGCCTTTCGTCGTCAGCAGGGATTGAGCGGTGGCTCGCCGGCGAGATAGCGGCGAACCTCTTCGGCCGCCTGGTCGGCGGCAAAGGTGACGGTGCGCACGGAGGCGCCGGCGATGTGCGGCGTCAGCGTGACGTTCGGCAGCTGCAACAGCGGCCAATCCGGCGGCACCGGCTCGACCGCGAACGTGTCGAGCATGGCGCCGGCGAGCCGCTGCGAGCTGAGCGCCTCGTAGAGCGCCTGATAGTCGACCAGCGGGCCGCGGGCCGTGTTGATCAGGATCGCGCCCGGCTTGATCCGCGCCATCGCCTCGCGATCGATGAAGCCGGCGGTCTCGGCGGTGACGCGGGCATGCAGGCTGATGACATCGGCGCGCGCCAGGAGATCGGCGAGCGCCACATGCTCGACGCCGTCATTGCGATCCTGCGCGCTGAGCTGGACGTAGGGATCCGTGACCAGGATCTTGCAGCCGAACGGCTTCAACAGCTTCACCACGCGGGTACCGATCGCGCCGTAACCGACGATGCCCACCGTCATTTCACCGAGCTCGCGTCCGGTGCGGTCGGCGCGGTAGAGATCCCCGCGCCACTCGCCGCCGCGCATCGATTCATGGCCGCTGCGGATCAGCCGGGTCTCGGCGAGCATCGCACCGATGGTGAATTCAGCGACCGCGCTGGCATTGCGGCCGGGCGTGTTGACGACGAGCACGCCGTGATCGCGCGCCGCCTGCATGTCGACATTGACCGGACCGCCGCGCGACACCGCAACGAACTTCAGGCTCGGCAGCCGCTGCAGCATCGCGCGCGAAATCGGTGCCAGATGCGTGACCAGCAGCGGTGCCGTGCCGATGAAGTCGGCCAGTTCGTCCGGATCGCCCATGAACTCCTTCAGGCCGTCGAGCTTGGATCCGGCATAGCCGTGCTCCATCGGCTCGTCCGGCCAGGGCTGTTCGAGCATGCGGATATCGACGCCGCCGCACAGAGCGGTGATGCGCTCGGCGAACACCGAGGGCAGCATGAAACGATCGCCGATAATGGCGATGGAAGGAGACGCGGCGCTAGACATGATTTGCACCTGCGCGCTGTGCGGCGAGCTGCTTCCAGACCGGACGTGCCGCCAGGCGGGCCTCGACATAGGTCGGGAACATCTGCTCGTAGCGCGCCGCAAGCGCAGCGTCCGGCGCCTGCGCCACATCCAAATACGGTCTCACCCAGTCCTCCGCGCAGTCCATCATATTGCTGTAAATGTTGGTGGCCACCGCTGCGATCATCGCCGCGCCCGAGGCTCCCGCCTCCTCGCGACGGCAGACCCGAACCGTGCTGCCGAGCGCAGCACCGAGGATGGTGCCGAGCGCCCGGCTTCGGGCTGCCCCGCCGGTCAGGCGGATCTCCGCCGGCAAAGATCCCATCGCCGCGTAGCAGTCGCGGGCGGCGAAGGCCAACCCCTCCATCACGGCGCGCATCAGGTCCCAATAGCCGTGTCGGGTACGCAGCCCGATCAGCTGCGCGGCAGCCTCGTGCGACACGAATGGTCCGCGCTCGCCGGCATCGGAGATGAAAGGATGATAGAGCAGCTCGCCGGCCCTCGCGTCGAGCACGCGCTCGTCGAGCCGCCTGATCAGATCGTTGCGCGAGCGCGCGATTCCCTCCATGGCGAGCACGCCGCGCGCGACATCGAGCAGCCAGTCGATGTTCAAGGTCGCGGCCATGGTCGACTGCATCTGCGCATAATGGCCCGGCACCGGGAATGGCATCGTATAGCCGGTCGCCTCCGGATTCAGCCTGACCGCATCCGCGCCGTTCACCAGCCGCATATGCATGCCGGTCGAGCCGATGATGGTGCAGCCGACATCGGGGCTGGGGTCATAGAGGCCGCCGCCGAGCGCGTTGCAGATGACGTCGACATAGCCGAGCGCCACCGGCACGCCTTCCGGTAACTCCGTCTCCGCGGCGGCCGTGGCCGCCAAGGGGTGCGTTGCCGCCGCACCATCGACCACGGCCGGAAACAGCCGCGCGGCCGCGGAGATGCCGATAAGGCTTGCAGCTTCGTCGTCGAAGCAGCGCGTGCGGAAGTCGCCGCAGGAGAACGTCGCTTCCGAGGGATCGGTGGCGCGTTGTCCGGTGAGCTTGAAGTAGAGCCAGTCCTTGCAGTGGAACACCGTGCTGGCGCGCGCCAGCATCTGCGCATCATGCGCCTGGAGCCAGGCGAGTTGCGGCCCCTGCTGACACGCACTGAGACCGGATCCGGTGCGGCGATAGAGCGCGGCGTTGCGCTCGCTTGCGCGGAAGGATTCGACGAAAGCTCCGGCCCGCGAATCCAGCCACAGCAATGCGGGCGCCACCGGGCGGCCATCGGCATCGATCAGCCAGGTGCCATCGCCCTGCCCCGTCACGGCGATCGCCGAGACGCGCCGGGCGAGGTCCGGGACCGCCTGCGCCAGGCCACGCAGCGCCGCCACCGTGTCGGCCCAGGTCCGCTGCATATCCTGCTCGACCCGGCCGCCCGGCGCCGTCGTGTAACTGTTGGGAATGGCGAAGTCGCCGATCTGACGACCATCGCGCGTGAAGGCGACCGCCTTGACCACCGAGGTCCCGGCGTCGATGCCGATGATCACGTCGCGGGTCGTAGCGGACGCCATGATCAGCGCGCCTCCGCATGACGGATGCAGAGACCGTCGGTCCCGAACAGATGCAGATTCTTGGCGTCCAGAGCGCAAGGCACGACGTCGCCCGGCCGGGCCGCGACCCTGCTCGACGTGACGGCCACCAGCAGATGGCCGGCGCACTCACCGGCGACATGCGACTGGTCGCCCAGCCATTGATTGGACACGACGCGCAGGCGCGCCTCGCCGCTGCCGATCGCGATCCGCTGCGGGCGAATGCCGACCTTGATGCGGTCGGCCTGCGCCAGCGCCTGCTGCGCGGCAGGTGCCAGGGTCTGGCTCGGAATATCGAAGGCCATGCCGGACCCGGCCGTCAGACGGAAGCCGGCCTCGGCGCGCCTCACCGTCGTCTCCAGCAGATTCATCGGGGGCTCGCCGATGAAGCTCGCGACGAACAGATTGGCCGGGCGGTTCTTCAGCTCCCGCTCGTTGGCGAATTGCTGCAACACGCCGTCCTCCATGACCGCGATGCGATCGGCCAGCGCGCTGGCCTCGGTCTGGTCATGGGTGACGAAGATCGCGGTCATGCCGCGCTCGGCGAGCAGCCCCTTGATGCGGCCGCGCAGCACGGCGCGCAGCTGCGGCTCCAATTGCCCCATCGGCTCGTCGAGCAGATAGAGATCGGCGTCGCGCACGAGCGCGCGCGCCAGCGACACGCGCTGCTGCTGGCCGCCCGAGAGCGCCCGCGGATGGCTGTCCAGGATGTCCTCGATCTCGACGAGGCGCGCGATATTGTCAACGCGTTGAGCGATCTCGCTGCGCGACAATTGCTGCGCCTTGAGCGCGAAGGCGATGTTCTCGCGCACCGTCAGCGGCGGATACAGCGAATAGCCTTCGAACGCCATCGCCACCCGGCGTTTCGCCGGCGGCAGCTCATGGATCGGCCGCTGCGCCAGCGCAATCGATCCGGAGCTCACGCTTTCGAAGCCGGCGATCATGCGCAGCGTCGAGGTCTTGCCACAGCCCGACGAGCCCAGCAGCGCAACGATCTCGCCCGACCTGATATCCATGTCGAGTGCGCGCACCGCATGGACCGGCGGCTTGCCCCGGGTATGATAGACCTTGTCGACGTTGCGGATCTCGAGCATTCCCATGATTGATCCTCAGGCTGCCTGCCGCCGCGGCGGCAGGCCGATGCGCTCTCCGCTGGCATGATCGAACAACAGCGCCGCCTCGGGTGCGAACTGCACGAACACCTCCTCGTCGGCGCCGGCCTCCAGCGCCTCGGGCGCCATCGCCGCCAGCCATTCGGAGCCGTCGGCAAAGCGCAGCAGCAGCACGGCGCGCTCATGCATCGGCGTGATCGCCACCACCCGCGCCGGGATCGCGCCACCGCTATTCTGACGCGTCACCACGACATCGTCAGGACGGACACCGAGCCAACACCGTTGCCGCGTGTTGGTCTCCCGCTCGTTGCGATCGAGCATGATCTCGGTTCCGGCGATGGCGGCCGTCAGCCGCCCCTGATCGGCCACCGGCGACACCTCGGACAGATTGATGCTGGGATCGCCAAACAGCCGCGCCACCGCGACAGATGCGGGCCGGGCATAGATCTCCTCCGGCCGCGCCACCTGCACCAGCCGGCCGTTGATCAGCACCGCGATGCGATCGGCGATTGCCATCGCCTCGCGGTAATCCTGCGTCACATAGAGCGCCGCCGCTGAGCTGCGGCGCAGCAGGCTCGGCAGTTCCAGTCGCATCTCATAGCGCAGCTTGGCATCGACATTGCGCAAGGGATCATCGAGCAGCAGCACCTCGGGATTGCCGATCAGCGCGCGGGCCAGCGCGGTGCGCTGCTTCTGGCCGTTGGACAATTCGCGCGGCCGGTGGCCGAGCACGTGCTCGATCTTCAACAGCCGGCTCATTGCCGTCACCTTGGCGGCGATGTCGGACGCGCCGGTCGCACGCAAGCCGCTGGCGATGTTGTCGCGCGCGCTCATATGCGGAAACAGCGCAAAATTCTGGAACGCCATGCCGATGCCACGCTGCTCGGGCGGCGCATCGACGATGGAGCGGCCGCCCACCAGGATGTCGCCGTCGTCAGGCTCGAACATTCCCGCGATCATGCGCAGCAGCACGGTCTTGCCGCTGCCGGACGGGCCGAACACCGCGACGATCTCGCCGGGCTCGACGGTCAGCGACACGCCCTTGGCACAGCTGACGGCGCCAAAGGACTTGTCGACGGCTTTGAGTTCGAGACGCGCCATGATGACCTCAACCCTTGACCGCACCGAGTGAGAGACCTTCGACCAGATAACGCTGTGCGTAGAGCGCGAGCAGCAGGGTCGGCGTGACCGACAGCACGATCGCGGCAGCAATCTGGCCGTACTGAATGCCCGAGGCGGTGACGAAAGCGAGCGCACCGACGGTCACCGGCTGCTTGTCGGCCGACGCCAGGATCAGCGCGAACACGAAATTGTTCCAGCAGAAGATGAAGGACAGCAATCCCGCCGCGGCGATCCCCGGTCCCGCCAGGGGGACCGCGATGTGGGTGAAGGCCTCGCGCCAGGAATGACCCGCCAGCCGGTAGGCATGCTCGATGTCGGGGCTGATATCCTCGAAATAGCCGCGCACGATCCACAGGATCAGCGGCAACGCGATCAGCTGATAGACCCAGACGATGCCGAAGTAAGTGTCGTTGAGGCCGAGCTGCTGATAATACAGCGACAGCGGCAGCAGCACCAAAAGCGGCGGCGCGAAGCGGAACGACAGCAGCGTGAAGGCGATGGTCTCGCCGAGCCGGAACTTGAAGCGCGCGAACGCATAGGCGGCGGGCACGCCGAGCAGCAGCGCCAGGATCACCGATGCGCTCGACAGCAGGAAGCTGTTCATCAGGTTGCGCATGAACGAGATCTGCAGATTGCCGGCGGCTGTGCGCAGCTGGCCGGAGATCAGCGCCTCGTAATTGGCGAGCGTCGGCTCGAACAGGATGCGCGGCGGAATGCGCAGGATCTGCTCATTGGTCTGGAACGACATCAGGAGGATCCAGACGATCGGAAACATGAAGAACACGAGCACCAGCGCGAGCGCGATGCCACGGAAGATACGACCAGCCAGACTGGAGTGATCCACGACGTCTCTCCCTTACGCGTGGCCATGGGCGCGCGCGCGCAGCCGCAGCCAGTTCTTGATGAAGATGTTCGACAGGATGTTGGTGATCAGCCACAGGATCATCAACAGCGCCGCCGAGCGCCCGACATTGGTGTATTGGAAGAATTCGAGATAGGCCTGGACCTGGAACACCATCAGCCGGTCGCCGGGGCCGCCTTGCGTCATCGCATAGACGATGTCGAATTGCTGGATCGAGTCGAGCAGCCGGAACAGCGACGCGGTGATGATGTAGGGCGCGAGCATCGGCAGCGTGATGCGGAAGAACACGAAGCTCGCCGGCACGCCGTCCAGCGCCGCCGCTTCGAACGGCTGCCGCGGCAGCGAGCGCAGGCCGGCCAGCAGCAGGATCATGATGAACGGCGTGTAGACCCAGACGTCGACCAGAACGACCGTGAACAGCGCGGTCGACGGGTCGGACGCCCATTTGAAATCATGCACGCCGAGCAGGCCGACCAGATAGGACAGGATGCCAAAGCTCGGATTGGTCATCAGCTTCCACATCAAGGCGGCGATGGCCGGCGCCGTCATCAGCGGCAGCAGCAGCATGATCGAGACGGCATTGTGAAAGCGCGTCGGCCGACGCAGCAAAAGCGCGATGCCAAGGCCGAGCAGCAGCTCGGCGACAACCGTCACGGCGGTATAGACCAGCGAGATGCGCAGCGTATTCCAGAACGCCGGATCGGACAGGAAGTCGATGTAATTGTCGACGCCGATGAAGCCGCGCAGATACGGCAGATTGAGCCGGTAGCGCTGCAGCGAGTAGATCGCGGCGGTCACGAACGGCACCAGAATGGCGATACAGACCAGCAGCGCCGGCAGGCTCAACAGATAGGGCAGCAGGCGCCCGCGCCGTCGTTTGGGGCGGCGTGGCACCGCATCGGTCTGCACAAGTTCGGCCATGCTCATGACAGGTGTGATCACATCGTCGCAGGAAGATGGGCCGGTCCGGGCACTTGTGGGGAGCGCCCGGACCAGCAGGTGGTCATGGAAGGAACGGCAGCGGCCTCAACCGAGGCCGGCCTGCTTCAGCTGGCGGTTGATGCTCTCGGCGAGCTTGTCGAGACCTTCATCGACACTGACCTCCTTGGCCACCATCTTCTGCAGCGAGGCCGCCCACTCCGTGGTGAGATCGAAGAACAGCGGCTGCGCCGTGAAGTAGATCTTGGCCCCCGGTGCCGAGAGGTCATGCTGCTCGAGATAGCCCGGATAGGATTTGGCGATGCGGTCGCGGAATTCGCTGTCCTTCCACACCGAGGTGCGGACGGGATTGACGAAGTCCATCTTGCGTGCGCCGAACAGGCCGTGCTCGGTCGAAGCCGCCCACTGCATGAACAGCCAGGCCGCATCCTTCTGCTTGGAGAAGCTCGACATCGCCAGCGACCAGATCCAGACGTTGGGCGTCGGCGCCTTGGCGGCCGGATTGGCCGCGAACGGCGCATAGCCGAGATTGCCGCGCTCCTTGTTCTCGCCGCCGTTCATGAAGTAGCCGAGGATGTCGGCATCGAAGATCATGCCGGAGGCGCCGGCGCCGAGATCGGTGCCGACCTGGTACCAGGTGTAGGTCGACCAATTCTTCGGGCCCGATCCCTGGATCATCTTGACCCATTTGTCGTGGAACTCCTTCGAGGCCTTGGTGTTCATCGCGGCCTTGAGCTTGCCGCCCTCCATCACGAAGTCCTTCTGCCCGAAATTGGCATAGGCGGACAGGAAGCCAGGATGGATGGTGGCCCAAGACCGCGAGCCGCGCACGCCGACGCCATAGGGCCCACCGGCATCCTTGGTGATCTTGGCAGCGACCTCGAGCATCTCATCGAGATTGCCCGGCGGCTTCACGCCGACCTTGTTGAAGATGTTGCGGTTATACGTGACGTTATTGAGCTCGTAGCCCCACGGGATGCACCATTGCTTGGCCTTGCCCGAGCCAAGCTCGGAGCCGGCGACACCGTCCCACGCGGTCGACGAGCGCAGGCCGGGCAGCACATCATCCCAGGCGAACGCCGGATTGGTCTTGGCGGGATCCTTGATGTAGGTGTTGAGGTCCTCGATCCAGCCGGCCGGACCATAGGTCCAGGTCATGTAGGCGCCGGTCATGAAGGCGTCGTACTGATCGGACTTCGACGACAGCGCCGCCGTGACCTTGTCGAAATAGACATCCTCCGGGAAGATGTCGTAGGTGATGTTCATGCCTGTGAGGCTCTTGAAAGCCTCGATATTTCCGATCATCGCATCGACATAAGGATGCTTGTTCAGGAGCAGCTTGACGGTCTTGCCGCTCTGCGCCTTCCAATTGAAGTCCGCCGCCAGGGCCTTCGACATCGTGGAGGCAAAGGCAGCATTGGCTGCGGCGCCGGCGATGCCGAGCTTGGCGGCGCCGTCGAGCAGGTCACGCCGGCTGATGCGCTTGCCGGCATAGGATGCAAACAGGTTCTTCTCGCGATCGTACATGATACCCTCCCATCGTTTGGTTGTTAGCGTTACCTACCCTTCCGACTCTTCTTCTTGGATTGGCCGGATGTTTTCTCCGGCTTGTCGGTAGCGAGTGCCTGAGCGGTCGTCTCGTCGATGATCAGACCGTTCAGAAAGCCGCTGCGCAGCACGGCGCGCAGGGCTGTGATTTTCGCCTCGCCGCCGCCAATGGCGACGATGCGGTGTTTCCTGAGATCTTCCGCCGACATCGAGGTGGCGCGCGCCGACAGATCGAGATCGAGCAGCTCGCCCTCGGCGTTGAAGAAATGCCCGAGCAGATCGGCGCAGGCGCCGGCACGCTTCAACTCCACGACCTCGTCGGGCTTGATCATGCCGCTCGACACCAGGAAGCCGTCGGCGTGAATCTGGCCGATGCCGACGAACAGCAATGACGCGCGTCGCGCCAGCGCGAACACGTCGGCGATGCCGAACTGCTGCATCAGCACGGCACGGTCCGCCACCGAATTGGCGAACACCGGCACTGGCAACAGATAGGCCTCGGCCCCGGTGCGCTCCGCCAGACGATGGATGACATCGAACGGATTGGCGGCGAATTTTCGCGTCAGGCCTCCCAGCAGCGACACGAACTGAACGTCGCGGGCCGGCGTCTGCGGCAGTTGCGCCACCACGGCGGCAAGCGTGCGGCCGTGACCGACGCCGATGATCTTGTCGTCGCCACGCTCCAGCACCTGACGCAGGAAGCTCGCGCCCTCCAAGGCAAGCGCCTTCAGCGGCAGATCTCCCTCGCCGAGATCAGGTGCGACGCGGCAGAAGGCCAGCCCGTAACGTTCGGCGAGCGCGTTTTCAAGCGCCACGCATTCGGCGACCGGCCCCTCGACGAAGACGCGGATCATGCCTTCGCGGCTGGCCCGCGCAATCAGACGATGCGCCTTGGTGCTCTGGATGTTGAGACGATCGGCGACTTCGGACTGCGTCAGCCCGGCGGCGAAATAGAGCCACGCCGCGCGGGTGGCGAGCGAAGCCTCGCCATCCACCATCGGAACTCTATCGGAAGCTGTCGTCACGCCGGATTGCCTACTTGCAAATTTCTTCACACCTTGCAAAAAATTGCAGACGTCGATCCGGCCGTCAATCCCCCAAACGTGCTGCAGCGCAACGGAAGCTGACGCGCCGGCCAACGAAAAAAACGTAATCGCGCAAACCGTGATGAGGTCGCATGACGGAGCTATTTGTCGGCATCGATGTGGGCACCAGCGGCGTGCGCGCCTGCGCTGTCGATGCGCGCGGCGACATTCAGGGCGCGGCAGCGATGGCGCTCGCCGCGCCCCGCCAAAGCGGCAATGCGCTGGATCAGGACCCTGAGCTGTGGTGGCAGGCTGCGACCGCCGCGATCAGCAAGCTCGGCGAGATCATCGATCTCGGCGCGGTCGCCCGCATCGCGATCGACGGCACCTCCGGCACGCTGCTGCTGATCGATGCGGACGGACGCCCCCGCTCGCCCGGATTGATGTACAATGATGCGCGCGCGACCCACGAAGCCAAACGCATTGCCGCTGTCGCACCGCCCGAGAGCGGCGCGCATGGCGCGAGCAGCGCGCTCGCCAAGCTCCTGCATCTTATGGCCTCGACCAGCGGCGCGCGTCACGCCGTGCATCAGGCCGATTGGATCGCGGGGAGATTGGCCGGCCGCCACGGCGTCAGCGACGAGAACAACGCGCTCAAGCTCGGCTACGATCCGGTCCGGCGCTGTTGGCCGCAATGGCTCGACCAGCTCGGCATTCCGCCCGACCTGCTGCCGACCATTCTGGTGCCGGGCACGCCCTTTGCCGAGATCGATCCGGCGGTCGCGCGCCGGCTCGGCCTGTCCTCTTCAGCGCGGATCGTCGCCGGCACCACCGACGGCGTCGCCGCGTTCATCGCCACGGGCGCCGAGACGCCAGGCGACGCCGTGACCTCGTTGGGCACCACGCTCGTCGTCAAGCTGGTGGCGACGCAGCCGATCTTCGCCGCCGATCAGGGCGTCTACTCGCACCGGCTGGGCGACAAATGGCTCGCGGGCGGCGCGTCGAATTCCGGCGGTGCCGCGCTGCTGGCGCATTTCTCCACCGAGGACATGGACCGCATGACGCCGCTGCTGCGCCCGGACGATCCGACCGGACTCGACTACTATCCCCTGCCCAAACCAGGCGAGCGCTTCCCGATCGCCGATCCCGCGCTGGCGCCACGGATCGCGCCGCGGCCGGCGGAGGACCATCGCTTCTTCCAGGCGCTGCTCGAAGGCATCGCAGGGGTCGAAGCGCTGGCCTATCGTCGCCTCGAAGCGCTCGGCGCGCCGACGCTGCGGCGCGTGATCAGCATCGGCGGCGGCGCCAGGAATGCGGCCTGGGCGACGATCCGCGCGCGCATCATCGGCGTGCCCGTCAGCATCGCCACGCACACCGAAGCGAGCTACGGCACGGCTCTGCTGGCGCTGCAGGGGCCACCGCGATGATGGCGGCCTGCGAGATCAGCGGCCTGTCCGCCATCGCCGACCGGTTCGATCACGTCCTGCTCGACCAATGGGGCACGCTGCATGACGGACGGACGGTGTTTCCGGTCGCACTCGATTGCCTCGCCCGGCTGAGGGAGGCCGGCAAACGCGTTCTCGTGCTGTCGAACTCCGGCAAGCGCGCCAGCCAGAATGCCGAGCGGCTCGCCAGGCTCGGCGTGCCGCGCTCCGCCTATGACGGCATTCTCACCTCGGGCGAGGTGACCTGGAACGGCTTACGCGAGCGGAACCGCGCGCCGTTCACCGATTGCGGTCGCGCCTGTTTCCTGATCACCCGCGGCGGCGACCGTTCTCTGACCGAAGGGCTGGATCTCGTGATCGTCAGCGACCTGCGCGAGGCCGACTTCATCCTGCTCGGCGGCCTCGACGACGAGGTCACTGAGCCCGACCTGTGGCGCGACCAATTCACGCACGCAGCGGCGCGGCGCGTCCCGATGATCTGCGCCAATCCCGACCTGATGATGTTTGGCGCAACTGGCCTGGTGCCCGCGCCCGGCACGCTGGCGCGCGCCTATGAATGGCTGGGCGGCAGGGTGTCGTTCGTCGGCAAGCCGCATGGACCGATCTTTGCGGCGGCGCTGGCGCAACTCGGCGATCCGGATCCGCATCGCGTACTGATGATCGGTGACTCGCTCGACCACGACGTCGCCGGCGGTCGCGCCCAGGGCCTGCAGACATTGCTGCTCAGCGACGGCGTACATCGCACCACGCTGGCCGGCGCGCCGGATCTCGCCGCCGCGACCCGCCGGCTGGCCGGCGCGCCGCAGCGGATGCCGACCTGGACCATGCAGCATCTTGTTTGGTGAGAGGAGACCGATCGATGCGCGAGCCCGGTGATTTGATGGCGTTACGCGAGATGTCGGCACGCGTCGGCCGCGACATGTCGATGGTGCAAGGCGCCGGCGGCAATTCTTCGCTCAAGGACGGCGATCTGCTCTGGGTGAAGGCGTCGGGGACATGGCTGTCCGACGCCGCCGAGAAGGACATTTTCGTGCCGGTGCTGCTGCCGGCCGCGCTTGAAGCGCTCGCGCGTGACGACGAGCGCATTCCGCTGGCCGCGCCCGGCAACTTACGCGCCTCAATCGAGACGTCGCTGCATGCGCTGATGCCGCACCGGGTGGTGCTGCACGTGCATTCCGTCAACACGATCGCCTGGGCGGTGCGGCGCGACGCAAGCGACGCCTTCGCCACGCGGCTCGCAGGGCTGGCCTGGCGACATCTCGATTATCATCATCCCGGCCTGCCGCTGGCGCGCGCCGTCGGCGAGATCGTGACGCAGGACCGCATCGACGTTCTCGTGCTCGGCAATCATGGCCTGGTGGTCGGCGCCGAGAGCTGCGACGCCGCCTTGGCACTGGCGCGCGACGTCGAAGCGCGGCTGGCGCTCCCTGTCCGCGCGGCGCCCGCCCCCGACGAAGCCGCGCTGCGACGGCTCTGCGCCGGCACGGATTATCGCCTGCCGCTGGATGCGGGCTGCCATTGCATCGCGACCGATCCGTTCAATCGGGCGGTTGCCAGCGGCGGCTCGCTTTATCCGGATCACGTGGTGTTTCTCGGCCCGGGGCTGCCGACGGTAGACGGCGCCGACGCCCTCGCTGCGCTGCTCACACGCGCGGAGGCGAACCGCCTGCCGGCGCCGGTCGCCGCGCTCGCGCCGGGCCTCGGCGCGATCATTCGTCGCGATGCCAGCCCGGGCGCCGAGGCCATGCTGAGCTGCCTCGCCCTCGTCACCAGCCGCCTGCCGCGCGACGCGGATATCGTTTATCTCGCGGCGGAACACGAGCAGGCGTTGCTGAACTGGGACGCCGAACGCTATCGCCAGCAATTGACCGCCAGCCGTCTGTAACAACGCAGCGCATGACGCCCTTGGGTCATGCGTGAGACTGGCCGTCGGCACTGTCCTGAAACAATGGCAGCCGGACGATGATGCGCGCGCCGCGCGGCGCATCGGCGATCTCGATGCTGCCGCCATGCGCCTCTACCAGGGTTCGCACAACCGCGAGCCCCAGACCCGCGCCGCCCGTGCTGCGATTGCGCGACATGTCCATGCGCGTGAACGGCTCCAGCATGGCATTGCGCTTGTCGGGCGGAATGCCGGGGCCCTGGTCATCGACGATCAGAACGGCGTGCGCCGCCTCGGTCCGCAGCGCGACATCGGCGACCCGCCCATATTTCAGTGCATTGTCGATGAGGTTGGCGATGATCCGGCGCAGCGCCAGGCGGTCGCCGAGCAGCAAGAGCTCGCCGGACTCCCCTGCCCGATCGAGCCGCACCGGCGCGTGCTGGTTGCGGCGATCGTCGATTTCGGCGCGCACCACCTCGTCGAAGGCGATGAGCTCCTGTGGCAGTTCGCCGGCGCCGGCGCGGCTCGCCACCAGCGCATCGTCGAGCAGCCGGATCATGTCGGAGATATCGACCACGGCGCGCTGCCGCTCGGCGTCGTCCGGAATCTGGTCGACGCGCAGCCGCAAACGGGTCGCGAAGGTACGGACGTCATGCGCGATGCCGCCGACCAGCGCCATGCGCGCCTGGATCAGCTCGGCGAGCCGGTCCTGCAGCCGGCCGAACGCCGTCACGACGGCCCGAACCTCCGGCGCGTTGCGACGGATGTCGGGCAATGGCACCCGCGCTCCGGCCGGATCAACCCGGTCGACCGCGGCGGCGAGGCGCACCAGTGGCCGCGTCTCGCGCTGCATGATCACGAGCGCCAACAGCGCCACCACGGTGCCGAACAGGCCGGCGCCGAAGCCGATCGGCAGGCCCTGCTGCGTCACCACCAGCGAGGCGCGGGAGTCGACCTGCAGGATCTCGCCGTCATTCAGGGCGATGCGAAACTCCATTGCGTTGTGCGGCGCGCGCGCCAGTCGCGGCCACCAGCGACTGTCCGGCTCCGACACCGGGCCGATCGCCCATCGCCGCGACCCGAGCGCATCGGCATAGGCTTCGCGCAATCCTGGTTTCAGTGTGAGCTGTGTCGGATCGGCCTGTGGCAACCGCGCCGCTGCCGCTTCATCGATGAGCCGGACTTCAAAGCGGTCGGACGATGTGGCGGCGATGATCCGCCCGCGCTCCCGGGGCGGCGTGCTCTCCATCAGCTCGACGAGCGCGGCCAGCCGCGCCGGCGGCGGCGCTGCGCCTTCGAGGTCTGCGGTCCGGCTGCGGTAGAACCGTGCCAGCGTGCCGATCCAGATCACCAGCAGACCGATGATCACGATCAAACCGATGCGCATGGCGAGCGACAGGCGCATCATCCGGCGACGGGCCTCACGATGGCCGTGAACAGATAGCCACCATTGCGGACCGTGGTGATCAGGCTGGTCCCGGGGCTTGCCGCCTCAAGCTTGCGTCGCAACCGCGAGATCAGCATGTCCACGGTACGGTCGAACGGCTCGGCGGAGCGGCCGCGGGTGAAATCAAGGATCTGGTCGCGGCTGAGCACGCGGCGGGGCCGCTGCACGAAGCAGGCGAGCAGGTCGAACTCCGCAGAGGTCAGCTGGATCGGCGCATCGCCGCCGCTCACGGTCTCGATGCTGCGCGCATCGACGTCGAGCACGAACCGGTCGAAGGCGAAGCGCTGGCTCGCCTCACGCCGCGGACTTGCCTGCGCCCGCCGCAGCAGCGCGCGGACGCGGGCGAGCAGCTCGCGCGGTCCGAACGGTTTCACCATGTAGTCATCGGCGCCGAGCTCCAGCCCGACCACCCGATCGATCTCGTCGCTTTTCGCCGACAGCATCAGGATCGGAATGTCGTCGCTCTGACGCAGGCGGCGGCAGATCGACAGCCCGTCCTCGCCCGGCAGCATCAGGTCGAGAATGATCAGATCGGGCCGCAGCCGCCGCAGCACGGCGTCCATGGCCGCGGCATTCTCGGCGACCTCGATCTCGAAGCCTTCCCGACGCATGAAATCGCGCACGAGCCGGCAGATCTCCGGATCGTCCTCCACCATCAGAAGCGTGGCCGAGGGGATGCTCATCCCCCTGATGGATGCGCAAAATTCGCCGTTTGGCAATAAGCCGGCGCCTGCTGTTACATTCCGTTACGCGATGACATCAGCCGTGCATCACGCCACGACATTCGCGCGGCACCTTCTGTTGCGCAGGACACGAATGCCTGCAGCATCGACCTCGGGAGAGTGACGTGAAGAGACTGATCGCGACCTTATTGTTTGTCGCCGCCGCTGCGGCAGCGACCGCCAGCGACGCCAGCGCCTGGACACGCAGCGGTGCGGTCACGGGCCTGCGGGGCACCACCAGCTTCGGCGGTTCCGGCAGTTGCTCCGGCGGCACCTGCGCCTGGCAGGGCGGCGGCACCGGCCCGGCCGGCAACAGCTGGTCGCGCTCGGGATCGGCCAGCTGCAGCGCTGGCAGTTGTACGCGGCAGGGCCAGGGCACCGGCCCGCGCGGCCATTCCTACAGCTACAGCCGTACCGTCAGCCGCTGAGCCGGCCGCGACCTGAGCTCGGTGACGACGGCGGGGTGGACTGATCGCCCGTTTCTGGCGTGGTGTGCCCGCCGTCGCGTCACGCCGGTGACAATCGTTCCGCAGGAGACATGCCGATGAGACCGCACGGCCTGTTGATGTTTGCTGTCATCGCCATGCTGGCGTCGGCCCCAGCCCTTGCCGTCGACCGCGACATGGTCATCGACACTACCGATGGCCCGCGTCATGCGCTGGTGATACCGGCCGGCAGCGGGCCGCGCCCCACCGTGATCGTGCTGCATGGCGCGCTCGGCTCCGGGGCCGGCACCGCGCGCACGGCCGGCTTTGCCGAAGCCGCCGCGCGCCGGAACTTTACCGCCGTGTTTCCTGATGGCCTGGATCGGCAGTGGAATGACGGCCGCATGGATGGGCACAACGGGCCCGATGATATCGGCTTCATCCGCGCGCTGGTTCGCCGTCTCGTGGCGGACGGCGTCGCCGATCCCCACCGCGTGTATCTGGCCGGCATCTCCAATGGCGGCATGATGAGCTTCGCGCTGGCCTGCAAGGCGCCGGAGCTGTTCGCCGGCATCGGCACCATCATCGCCAACATGCCGGCCGGCGTCGAACCCTGCACCGCCAGGCCGATGCCCGTGGTGATGATCAACGGCACGGCGGATCCGATGGTGCCCTATCGCGGCGGCGAAGTCGGGCTGCGCGGCGGCCGCGGCCTGGTGTGGAGCGCGGAGACGACGGCGGCGTTCTTCGCCCGGCGCGACAGCTGCGACGCCCAGCGCATGGTCGCGTTGCCGCATCGCGATGATACGAACGGCACGTCGGTCACGCAGATCAGCTGGCAAAACTGCAAGGTGACCGGCGGCGTATCGCTCTATCGCGTCGAAGGCGGCGGTCATGCCCTGCCCGGCCGACGCGCGCTGGCGCCACGCCTGCTCGGCCCCAGCAATTTCGACATCGACAGTGCAGAGATCATTCTGACGGCATTCGATCACGACGGAGCCTTGTAATTCGCTCCGGGCGCAGCAACTCCGCGTCGAGCGGTCAGGCCGGCAGGGTCGGAGTCGTGTTCGGCGCGAGCGGCAGCTCGGCCTCGCTGGTCTCCGGCAGTTTCTCCCCGCGAATGCCGAGCTGCGCGCCGATCCACAGCGCATGCGCGGTGTGATCGGCAAGCGGGTGCGTCGTGTTCGGGTGCACCAGCACGCTCAGGCGTCCATGGTTGAGCATCAGCCAGGGCACCAGGGTTGCAAACAGCTCGACGGCGAAGGCGACCTGATACATCGCGCGCTCATGAGGGCCGACCAGCGCGTCGTGCCAGCGGCCGAGCGTGACGGCGAAGCGTTCGCCGATCCAGTTGCGCAGCTGCTCGGCGTCCGCGCGGGTCTCTTGATCGTAATAGATGTGGGCATGGAAGCTGGCGATGCTCTTCAGATCGTGCGGCATAGGCTCTCCTCTGTCCTCCGGATATTCCGCCGCGCCTGTCACCATCGCGGCGTTCTGTCTCGCCGCATCTGCGTGCTGGCCGAGATCCCCAAGCATGTCACGGCGCCGGCTCCCGGGCATGCAGGGTGGTACCCCGATGCAGATCACCCCGCGAAGGTGACTTGTCCGGACCGGGATCACGTGGTCATCTGGTTGCGCTCGCTTCGAGGTTGCGATCGCCATGACCGTATCCCCGCCCCATGATGAGCAGATGCGGCCGGAGCGCGTGATCACGCGGCTGGTCGATCGCGTGTTCGGCTACGACTTCTTCCTGTCATACAGCCGGTCCGACGGAATGCATCTGCCGCAGCGGCTGAAGGAGCGGCTCGAGCATGCCGGCTTCCGCGTCTTTCTCGATCAGACCGAATATGTGGCCGGCGCCGATCTCAGACGCGAGACCCGGCGGCAAGTGCTCAAGAGCCGCAAGATCGTCGTGATCGGGCGTCCCGGTGCCTTCAGGTCGGAATGGGTCAGGCGCGAGGTTGCGGTGGCGCTGGCGAGCGATGTCGGCCCGGTGATCCTCGATCTCAACGGCGCGCTGGCGGCTGCGCCCGCGGACGCGCCGCTGGCTGCGATGGTGCGTGAGCGCGACTGGCTGCGCCTGCCGGAAACATTGCCGGATGCGGACGGCGAGCCGAGCGATCACATCGTCGCTGAGCTGGTGCGCAGCTTCAACCACACGCGCCAGGAGACGCGCCGGCAGCGCGTGTTCCTGACGGCCGCGCTTGTCCTGTTCGTGATGGCCGCGGTCGCGAGCTGGCAGGCGTGGCAGGCCATTCAGGCCCGGGACATCGCCGAAGCCGAGCAGCGCCGTGCCGAGCGCGCGCTGGATCAGGTCCAGAGCACGGCCAATCGAAGCGTCCAGGCGCTGGCGCTGCGGATCCGGACAACGCGCGAGACCTCGGCGGCCACGCCGCAGATCCAGCCCTGCACGCTCGCCAATCTGCCGGCCTATGACGCGCTCGCCGCGACTGCCCTGAAGGTTGGCGAGGGCGAGGCGGCGCTGAAGCTGCTGGGGAATTGTCTCAGCATGGCCGAAGCGAACATCACCACGGCCGCTGATGGCGCGGCGTGGCAGACAGGCGCGGCGATGCTGCACCAGCGGATCGGAGAGCTCTCGGATGCCGCGGACAAAGAGCGTCATTTTCGCGCGTCCTTGACGCTGTGGCGCGGGCTGGCCGATCGGTCGGCGCCCGCGCGCGAGCCGTTGGCCGCGGCGCTGAACCGGCTCGGAGATGTTCAGCTGACGAGCCGACGCGCCGACACGGCGCTCCCGCTCTATCGCGAAGCGCTGTCGCATCTCGAGGCGCTCGCCGACTCGCAACCGGCGCGGGGCGAGCGGCGGCAACTCGTGTCAGCGACCTATCAGCGCATCGCCGATGCGCTGCTGCAGCTCGGCAATCCCGGCGAAGCCCTGGGCTGGGCCGACAAGGATCTGCAGACCTATGGCGATCTCGCCGGGATTGAGCAGACGGCCCCGGACCGGCAACGCGACGTCGCGTCCAGCCTCGACCGGCGGGCCCAGGCGCTCGATCTGCTGGGGCGGCACGACGAGGCGCTGGCCGTGTTCCAACGCGGCGTCGCTCTGCTCGACCGGGCCATGGCCGCCGCAGGCGCCGAGCCGAGCTGGCAACGCGATGCCGCGGCAATGCGCGAGATGATGGGCAAACTGCTGGGGCGGATGGGCGAATCGGATCGCGCCATCGACCAGTTCTGGCAGGCGCTGCAGCTTCGCGAGCGGCTCGCGACCTCGCAGGAGGATCCGGGCTGGCTGAGCGAGCTGACAGAAGCCTATCGGCGCTCGAGCGAGCTGATGCTGCACATCGACCGGGTCGCGGAGGCGCGTGAAATGGCCGAGCAATATCTGCTCGCGGCCAGCATCAATGCCGATGCGACCAGGGACAAGCTCTCGCGGATGCGGCGGGCATTGGGAACAGTGTGCTGGACGGCGGTCAATGACGGACAGTTCGGACGCGCGCTCTGGGTCGGACAGCGCGCCGTCGAGCTGTCGCCGCAACGCGACTGGGTCAGCCTGAACTATGCCCACGCTTTGATGCTGTCGGGCCAGCCGGATGCGGCACGGACGATCTACCGGGAGCTTGATGCAGCACCGGGTGATGCCGGCGGTCTGCGACGGCAGATGCGCGACGATTTCGCCGTGCTGCGCCGACGCGGCCATGGCCATCCGCTGATGGCCGAGATCGAAGCCACGATGAGGTCGGTCAACGCCGCCCCGAATCAATTGCAGCAGCCATGAAGGAGCGATCGCGATGAAGGTGCGAATTGTCGTCCTGCGCCGCTTGGCCGCGGCGCTCCCACCGCTCCTGCTCGCCTGCGGCCTCGCCCGGGCCGATGACCCGAAGCTCGCGCTCATCGACATGACCGCTGGCGATCTGGCGCGCCAGGGCATCGCAACCCGCGAGCTGCGGATGCGCGCCTTTCCGAATTCCTGCGCTGTCGCGGGCAACGCAAATCTGTCGGTCTCCAACGAGCTGTTGCAGCATTTCCGGTCGCGCGGCTTCTCCCTGGAAAGCCTCTGCCTCGGTCTCAGCTCCCAGGTGCATTACGACCCGGAGACCGGAAAGCAGCTGCCGCTCGCCAATCTGGTCGAGCTCGGGCAACGCGGGCGCGAGACCGTGATTCCCTTGAACCTTCCGGACTGCTTCCGCCATGCCGTGGCGCATCTGGACTGCGATTCGAAATACGACACTTGGGAGTTTGTCCGGCTCGAACCGCGTGATGATCCGCGCTCGTTCGCGCGCAAGTTCGACACGATGGTTCGCCGGCATCTCGAGCGGACCGGCATCAGCGGTGTGTTTCACGTGCCCGATCTCGGACAGGGCATGTTCACGAGTTCATACGAATGGCTGCTCGCATCGCCTGCCCTGCCGCGCGGCTACGGTTACGCGCTGCACGGCTCCGAGGGCGACGATCCCGAAATGGAGACCGTGGACCTCAGCACCTACCGCAAGAAGGCCGATGTCGGCAACTTGTGGAATGAGCAATGATCGACGGACGATGATCGACGGACCGGGAAAGACGCAGCCGGAGCAGCAACGAGGCAGCAAACAACGACGCCACAAACGAAAACGCCGCGCTGAGGTTTCAGCGCGGCGTTGTTGTTGTTGGGGTGTGAAGAGGGGA